>JALVTT010000082.1 GCA_027024025.1 Sedimenticola sp. | reverse complement strand
TTCGGCCCCTATCCGCAACCGGGAGAGGACGCGTCTTTGTCTGTCTCCTGCCGGCGGGGCGTATGGTCACCAACAATAAAGAACCAGGATATTCCTGTATGTCAAAAGCCTATTTCGATTTCGTCCTGCGCCGGCCCTGGCTGGTGATCCTGGCGGTGCTGGTGCTGGTGGCGCTGGCCGCCGCCGGGGCGCGTAATCTGCGCATGAGCAACGACTACCGCATGTTCTTCAGCAAGGACAACCCGCAGCTGCAGGCCTTCGAGCAGCTGCAGCGCACCTATACCAAGACCGACAATGTGCTGTTCGTGCTCAGCCCACGCGACGGCAATGTGTTCACGCGCAAGACCCTGGCCCAGATCGAATGGCTGACCAAGCAGGCCTGGCAGACCCCCTACAGCATCCGGGTGGACTCGCTCACCAACTATCAGCACACCAGCGCGGAGGGTGACGATCTGCTGGTGCGCGATCTGGTGGAGAACGCCGAACAGCTCAGCGACGCCGAGATCGCCGAGGCCCGCCGGGTGGCCCTGCACGAGCCGCTGCTGGTCAACCGCCTGATCAATCCGGACGGCAGTGTCACCGGGGTCAATGTGACCGTGCAGCTGCCGGGCAAGGCGCTGTCCGAGGTGCCTCAGGTGGCCCATTTCGCGCAGAAGCTGGCGCAACAGCTGCGCAGCCGCGATCCCGATCTGGAGGTCCGCCTGACGGGCCTGGTGATCATGAACAACGCCTTCCCGGAGCAGTCGCAGAAAGACATGCGCACCCTCTATCCGCTGATGCTGGGCATCATCCTGCTGATCGTGGGCCTGATGCTGCGCAGCCTGGCCGCGACTCTGGTGACCGGCCTGCTGATCCTGATCACCATCCTGGTCACCATGGGCCTGACCGGCTGGCTGGGGATCCGCATGAGCCCGCCGACCACCAGCGTGCCGGTGATGGTCATGACCCTGGCGGTGGCCGACTGCGTGCATATCCTGGTGAGCTTTCTGCACTTCATGCGCGCAGGCATGTCACGCCGGGAGGCCATGCACGAGAGCCTGCGCATCAACCTGGGGCCGGTCTTTCTCACCAGCCTGACCACGGTGATCGGTTTTCTCAGCCTCAATTTCAGCGACGCGCCGCCGTTCCGCGATCTGGGCAATATGTCGGCCATGGGCGTGGCCGTGGCCTGGGCCCTGACGATGAGCTTTCTGCCCGCCATGATGATGGTGCTGCCGCTGCGGGTGCGGCACGAACCCTCGCGGGGGACGCACGCCATGCAGGGCCTGGCCGAGTTCGTGATCCGGCACCGCAACCCGATCTTCTGGAGCATGCTGGCCGGCATCGTCTTTCTGGTGGCGCAGCTGCCGCGCAACGAGCTCAACGATGTGTTCGTCAACTATTTCGACGAGAGCATCCCCTTCCGCGCGGATACCGATTACACCGCCGAGCACCTCACCGGCATCTACAAGATCGAGTATTCCCTGCCGGCGCCGGGCGATGACCAGGTGGCCGATCCGGCCTTTCTGCGCAATGTCGAGAAGTTCGCCAACTGGTACCGCGCCCAGCCCAATGTGGTGCATGTCAACACCATCACCGACATCATGAAGCGCCTGAACAAGAACCTGCACGGCGACGATCCCGCCTGGTATCGCCTGCCCGAGCGGCGCGACCTGTCGGCCCAGTATCTGCTGCTCTATGAGCTGTCGCTGCCCTTCGGCCTGGACCTGAACAACCAGATCAACGTCAAGAAATCGGCCACCCGCATGACGGTCACCCTCAAGACCGTCTCCACCGAGCAGCTGCTGGCCCTGGAGCGCCGCGCGCGGGACTGGCTGGAGGCCAACACCCCGGCCTATTTCCGGGCCACGGGGATCAGCCCCACCATCATGTTCGCGCACATCGGGCACCACAATATCCGCGCCATGCTCACCGGTACCACGGCGGCCCTGGTGCTGATCTCGCTGGTGCTCATCGTGGCCCTGCGCTCGCTGCGCATCGGCGCCCTGAGCATCATCCCCAATCTGGTGCCCATCGCCAGCGCCTTCGGCCTGTGGGGGCTGCTGGTGGGCCAGGTGGGACTGGCCCTGTCGGTGGTCAGCGGCATGACCATGGGCATCGTGGTGGATGACACCATACACTTCCTGAGCAAGTATCTGCGGGCCCAGCGCGAACGGCATCTGAACGCCGAGGACGCGGTGCGCTATGCCTTCTCCACCGTCGGCACCGCCCTGTGGGTGACCTCGCTGGTGCTGGTGCTGGGTTTCGGTATCCTGTCCTTCTCCAAGTTCGAGCTGAACGCCGGCATGGGCCTGTTGACCGCGATCACCATCGCCCTGGCGCTGCTCGCCGATTTCCTGTTCCTGCCCACTCTTTTGATGAAATTCGGAGATACCCAAGATGCGACTTCTCAAGCTGCTGTTGCTGACAACGCTTAGCCTGTCGCCGCTGCTGGCGGCGGCCCAGACCGCCGAGGAGCGCGGCCTGGAGATCGCCCGCGAGGTGGATCGGCGCGATACCGGCTTCGGCGATTACGCGGTGGAGATGGAGATGCTGCTGCGCAACCGCCAGGGCGAGGAGAGCCGGCGCTATATGCATACCCGCATCATGGAGGTGGACGGCGACGGCGACAAGTCCATGATCGTGTTCGATCGCCCGCGCGACGTGAAGGGCACGGCCCTGCTGACCTACACCCACAAGCACGGCCCGGACGACCAGTGGCTCTATCTGCCGGCGCTCAAACGGGTCAAGCGCATCGCCTCGCGCAACAAGTCCGGCCCCTTCATGGGCAGCGAATTCGCCTATGAGGATCTGAGCTCGCAGGAGATCGAAAAATACACCTACAAGTTCATCCGCGAGACCGAGCTGAACGGCGCGCCCATGTTCCTGATCGAGCGCTATCCGGTGGACAAATATTCCGGCTACACCCGCCAGCAGGTGTGGATCAACAAGGCCGAGTACCGGCCCGAGAAGATCGACTACTACGACCGCAAGAACGCCCTGCTCAAGACCCTGACGTTCCGTGGCTATCACCAGTACCTGGGGCGTTACTGGCGCGCGGACGAGATGTTCATGGAAAACCACCAGACCGGCAAATCGACCCTGCTGAGCTGGAAGCACTTCAAGTTCCGCAACGGCTTCACCGACGCCGATTTCCGCAAGAACGCCCTGAAACGGATGCGCTAGATGAAGGCATGGCTGTGGCTGCTGGGCCTGCTGCCGCTGCTGGCACAGGCCGGGTGGGACAATCAGATCGGGCTGGAGGGACGCTGGCACTGGCAGTCGCCGGCCGACCCCGCGCAGCGTGACCGCGGCCTCTCGCTGAGCGCGCAGGCCGAATACAGCCGCGAATGGGACGGCGGGCGTCAGGAGTTCGTGTTCACGCCCTTTGTCAGGCTGGACCGGAACGACGCGCGGCGCACCCACTTCGACCTGCGCGAAGCGGTCTGGATCAAGGCCGGGGACGACTGGGAGATCCGCCTCGGGGTGGACAAGGTCTACTGGGGCGTGACCGAGGTCGATCACCTGGTCGATATCATCAACCAGACCGATCTGGTGGAGAACCCGGACGGCGAGCAGAAACTGGGACAGCCCCTGTTCAAGTTCTCGGCCGAGCGCGACTGGGGCACCCTGGACCTGTATCTCATGCCCTGGTTCCGCACCCGGACCTTTCCGGGCCGGCGCGGCCGTCTGCGCACGCCGCTGCTGGTGGATGTCGATCATCCGCGCTACGACACGGACCTCAAAGACCACTATCCCAGCCTGGCCCTGCGCTGGTCCGACAGCATCGGCCCCTGGGACATCGGCGTGGCGCACTTCCACGGCACCTCGCGCGAGCCGCGCCTGCTCCCCGGCCTGGACCCGGCGGGCCGCCCGGTTCTGGTCCCGTACTACGACACCATCGACCAGACCAGCCTGGACCTGCAGGCCACCCTGGATGACTGGCTGTGGAAGCTGGAGGCGATCCACCGCAGCGGCCAGGGGCAGGGCTATGGCGCGCTCACCGGCGGCTTCGAATACACCCGGGTGGGCATATTCGACAGCGACGCCGACCTGGGCCTGCTGGCCGAGTTCATGCTCGACGGCCGCGGCGACA
The DNA here is from genome assembly GCA_027024025.1 of Sedimenticola sp. Classification (GTDB taxonomy): domain Bacteria; phylum Pseudomonadota; class Gammaproteobacteria; order Chromatiales; family Chromatiaceae; genus MONJU. The sequence continues at coordinate 3,901 of JALVTT010000082.1, read as the reverse complement.
GCGCCACCACGCCCTTCAACCACGACATCTTCGCCGGCCTGCGCTGGACCGCCAACGACGTGGCCAGCAGCGAGATCCTGGCCGGGGTGCTGCTCGACTGGGAGAACCACAGCCGCTTCTTCAACCTGGAGGCCAGCCGCCGCCTCGGCGAGGACTGGAAGGCCAGCCTGCAGGCCCGCATCTGGCAGCACATCGACCCGCGCGACCTGAGCCGCGCCTTCGCCCGCGACGACTATATCGAGGCCAGCCTGACCCGCTACTTCTGAATGCCGCCCCCCTCCCAACCTCCCCCCGCTCGCGGGGGGAGGGGCCATTGCAGAGTCTTGTTCGATTTCCCCGGATATCCGCGCCACGGGTGGGGGGCATTCACCGATGAGGCCGTGCTGTTTGCGGCTTATCCTTCCCCCGCATGCAGCATTACGGTCCGGGGAGAATGAACAAGACCTCGTATCGTGGGCAAAGTGCCCTGCTTTTGCCGGGAGCGCCGGCGTCTCGCCGGCATTCCGACGGGCCACATTCCACCCATCGTCGCAGGACAAAGTTTTTGGCCATATCGGACAATCTTTCCTCGGACAACAGTGCCGCATGCGGGGGAGGGCTGGGGAGGGGCATCGCATGCCCGCTGATCCACCGCCAGCACGGACCTGTTAAAATACGGTTTTTGTTCAGGAGCAGGGCTTGAACCAGATACTGGCCATAGCAGCGGGCGGCGCCACCGGGGCGGTGTTGCGCTTCTGGGTGTCGAGCGGGGTGTATGCGCTGCTGGGGCGCGGTTTCCCTTACGGCACCCTGGCGGTGAACGTGATCGGCTCGCTGGCCATGGGTTTTCTGTCGGTGCTGATGCTGGAGCGCATGGTCGCCGGCGCGGAATGGCGCGCCTTCGTTCTGGTGGGCCTGCTGGGCGCGTTCACCACCTTTTCGACCTTCTCCATCGAGACCCTGAACCTGATGCAGGACGCGCTCTATCTGCGCGCCCTGAGCAACGTGTTGCTCAGTGTCGTGGCCTGTATCGGCGCCGCCATGCTGGGTGTGATCCTGGCGCGACAGATCGGATAAGAGGCTGCCATGAAACAGCAAGACGTGACGGTTGTACGCATCTACTGCAGCGAGAAGGGCGGGCGTTACCGCGACCTGCTGACCCGTCTGCACGACGAGGAACAGGTGGCCGGCGTGACCGCCTTTCGCGGCATCGCCGGCTTCGGCGGCTCGGGCCGGGTGCACGAGGTGCACCTGCTGGACGTCTCGCTGGACCTGCCGATCGTGATCGAATTCTTCGACCGCCCCGAGCGCATCGAGCGCATCCTGAGCGACATCCGTGATCTCGTACCGCCCGGCCATGCGATCTCGTGGCCGGCCAAGGCCAATCTGGAATAGCAAGCCATGATCGATCCCAAACTTCTGCGCACCGAGCTGGACTCGGTGGCGCAACAACTCGCCCGGCGTGGCTACCAGCTCGACACCGCGCGCGTGCGTGAGCTGGAGGCCCGGCGCAAGGCCCTGCAGGTCCGCACCCAGGAGCTGCAGAACGAACGCAACACCCGCTCCAAGTCCATCGGCCGGGCCAAGGCCGCGGGCGAGGACATCCAGCCCCTGCTGGACCAGGTCGCCGATCTGGGAGAGCAGCTCAAACAGGCCGAGGCCGGGCTGGCCGAGGTGCAGGAGGCGCTGCGCGAGATCGCCCTGGGCATGCCCAACATCCCCCACGCGACGGTGCCCGACGGCCAGGACGAGGCCGACAACCGCGAGGAGCGCACCTGGGGCGAGATCCCGCGCTTCGACTTCGAGCCGCGGGACCATGTGGACCTCGGCGAGGCCCTGGGCGGGCTGGACTTCGACGCGGCGGCCCGGCTGACCGGCTCGCGCTTCGTGGTCATGTCGGGCCTGGTGGCGCGCCTGCATCGGGCCCTGACCCAGTTCATGCTCGATGTGCATACCACCGAGCACGGCTACAGCGAGACCTACGTCCCCTACATGGTCAACAGCGACAGCCTGTACGGCACCGGCCAGCTGCCCAAGTTCGCCGAGGATCTGTTCCACCTGGAGGGGACCGACTACCACCTGATCCCGACCGCCGAGGTGCCGGTCACCAACCTGGTGCGCGACAGCATCCTGGACGCGGACGAACTGCCGCGCAAATGGGTGGCGCACACGCCCTGTTTCCGCTCCGAGGCCGGCGCCTATGGCCGGGACACCCGTGGCATGATCCGCCAGCACCAGTTCGACAAGGTGGAGCTGGTGCAGGCGGTGCGCCCGGAAGACTCTTTCGAGGCGCTGGAGCAGCTCACCGGCCACGCCGAGGCCATCCTGCAGAAACTCGGCCTGGCCTACCGGGTGGTGACCCTGTGCACCGGCGATCTGGGCTTCTCCTCGACCAAGACCTACGACCTGGAGGTCTGGCTGCCGGGGCAGGGCTGTTACCGAGAGATCTCCTCCTGCTCCAATTTCGTCGACTTTCAGGCACGCCGCCTGCAGGCCCGCTGGCGCAACCCCGAGACCGGCAAGCCCGAGCTGCTGCACACCCTCAACGGCTCTGGCCTGGCGGTGGGGCGCACCCTGGTCGCGGTGCTGGAGAACTACCAGCAGGCCGACGGCGGCGTCGTGATTCCCGAGGCGCTGCGGCCCTATATGGGCGGCATCGAGCGCATCGGCCCGGCCTGAGACAGCGGTTCAGCGCACCGAGGCGATCATCAGGATCACCAGCAGCACCACCGCGCCCAGGGCCAGGATCACCGAGGCCCAGTCGCCCTTCTGCGCCTTGGGGCTGTGCTGGCTCCAGTGCTTGTAGGCCGGCCACAGAAACACCAGCATCATGATGCCGGCGATGGTGCCCAGGATCTTCATCCAGTCCATTTGCCTCCTCCCTCAACAAAAACCCCGGCGGGCGCCGGGGTCGTGTTGTTCAGCCTGTGTCCGCAACTCAGTCGTCGCCGAAGATCCCCAGGATCTGCAGCAGACTGATGAAGATATTGAACAGGCTGAGATACAGGCCGTAAGTGGCCATGATGTAGTTGGTCTCGCCGCCGCGGATGATGCGCGAGGTGTCGAACAGGATGAACCCGCTCATCACCAGAATGATGCCGCCGGCGACCACCAGCGACAGCAGTGGCATCTGCAGGAACAGATTGGCGATCATGCCGATCACCAGCACCATCATGCCCGCGAACAGGAAGCCGCCCATGAAGCTGAAATCGCGCTTGCTGGTCAGCGCATAGCCCGACAGGCCCAGGAAAATCACGCCCGTGCCGCCCAGCGCGGTGGCGATGATCTGGCCGCCGTTGGGCAGCTGCAGATACAGCGAAAGCACCGGACCCAGGCCGAAACCGAGCAGGCCGGTGATCAGGAAGATGACCCCGATCCCGGCGCCGGAATTGGCCGTGCGCGGCAGCACGAACATGCCCAGCACCATGGAGGCGATCACCGAGATCATATAGGTGATCGGCGGCACCTGCAGGGCCATCGACAGCATCGCCATCAGGGCGCTGAAGAACAGCGTGCCCGACAGCAGGATATAGGTATTCTTCAGAACCTTGTTGACAGAGGCGGCCTGCTGATAGCCCCCAGTCGCAACGGTCTCGTAACGGTTCATGTTGATATTGCCCTCCCGAGGCAAGTTGTTCATCCACTGGGCAGTCAGACTGCCGCTCAAGCGGAAAAGTTCACCCCAAGCATACCCGTCCGTACGGGCAGGTCAATCCCGCATCCGGCCACTGTTAGCCCAAAGCCGTAATGTCCCCTTTGTCCAATTCTAAAATGTCCCCTTTTGATTTCGGGAGGGGCGGTGACAGAGGAGACCATTGCGATGACCCAGAAGGCTGTGGACCGGCTGGGAGTGGTTCAGCAGGTTGTCGAGCAGCAGTTACGGCAAAAAGAGGCGGCCCGGCAGTTGGGCCTGAGCGTGCGG
>JALVTT010000081.1 GCA_027024025.1 Sedimenticola sp. | reverse complement strand
GCCCCTGCCGGGCGTGCGCCTGACCCTTGCCGGTGACGGGCGCATCGCCCTCCGCGCTCCGCAGCTGATGGCGGGCGAAGTGGACGCGGCGGGCGGCTTCCAGGCGTTGGCGGATGGCGCCGAACTGCGCATGCCCGATCTCGGCGAGTGGCTGCCCGATGGCGGCCTGTGCATCCTGGGGCGTGCCGACGAGGTCGTGGTCAGCGGCGGGATCAATATCCACCCGGCCCGGGTCGAGGCCCGGCTGCAGGCCATCGAAGCGCTGGGTGAGGTGGCGGTCAGTGCCGTGCCGGACCCGGTATGGGGACAGCGGCTCGTGTTGTTCTACACCGGCCGCCTGACTCCGGCCGAGGCCGCGCGGCACTGCCGCGACCACCTGGACAGCGCCCATCGGCCCCGTGTATTCCGCCGCCTGGAGCGGATCCCGAGCCTGCCCAGCGGCAAGCCAGACCGACAGCGCCTGCGGGCGCTGGCGGAGGCCGGTGTGACCGCCGACCCGTGAAATCTGGATCAGGCTGATGATGTCAGCACTGCCCTCACGGCTTCCGGCAGGGAACGGCTGGCGCCGCTGGCGGCGTCGATGCAGGCATGCACGCTGTGTGCGCGGGCGCGCTCTGCCCCTGCCGGGTCCACGAACGCATAGTCGATACGGAAGCTGTGTTCGCCGGGTTCGCCGGGATGCAGGCGGATGCCCAGCCGTTCGCCCTGCCGGATGGGGGCCAGGTAGTCGGCCTCGGCATGCACGACGGGCAGGCGGTAATCGGCCCGCGCCAGGATGTCCGGCAGGGGCAGGCCGGCCGCGTCCATGAAGGCCTCGTAGGCGTCGTGCATGTGCCGGAAGAGGTGGGCGAAGAACATCACCCCGGCGGGGTCGATCTCATGCAGCTTCGGTTCGATGGGGTATTCGAAAGGTCGTTTGGTCATGTCGATGTCCGGGGTTCGAATCCGCTGCCCGGGCGCCCGTCCAGTATCAGCCGGCCCTGAGCGATGGGTGGTGGGTCGCCCAGATCCTGGGCCAGGCAGGCGGCCGTGGCAAGTCCCTGTGGCAGGGCGGGGCCGTGCGCGGCCAGGGCAGCCGCGAGCTGCGCGCTGGCCCACAGTCCGGCACTGCTCTCCACCGCCGAGGTGATGAGTGCCTGCATGCCGGCGTCGGCGGCCGCCCGCGCCAGCCGCTGCGCCGGCAGGAGGCCGCCCAGCAGCACGGGCTTGAGCACCAGGCGTTGCACGGGCGCCTCTTGCAGCAGCCGTTGGGGATCCAGACGACCCAGGGATTCGTCGATGGCCAGGGGGAAGGCGGCCTCGGCCTGCAGCGCCCGCAGCTCGGTGATGCCGGCCTGGGCGCAGGGCTCCTCCAGGGATTCCACCGGCAGTGTCCGCAGGGCGTGCAGGGCGGCTTTGGCGGTGTCGGGATCCCAGGCCCCGTTGATATCCAGGCGCAGTCGGCAGTCGCGTGGCAGCCGTGCGCTCAGATCCTGCAGGGCCGGGATCTCCCGCGCCGGCGGGGCCAGTCCCAGCTTGAGCTTGAGGACCCGGAAGCCGCGGGCACAGGCCTCCCGTAGGGCGTCCGCCGTCGCCGGACCGGCCAGGACGGCGTTCACCGGCACCTGGTCGGCGGCCCCGGGGGCCAGCAGGTGGCGCAGGGGCCGTGCCTGTTGCCGGGCGAGCAGGTCGAGCAGGGCGGTCTCGAGGGCGCAGCGCGCCGCGAGGCAGTCGCCCGGGGCGGGCGGCAGTGCCGCCAGCGCGGTCTCCGGCGGGGTGCCGGGCAGGGCGGCCAGCAAGGGGGCCAGCCATTGCTCCGACTGCCGCAGGGTCTCACTGCCCATGGCCGGCAGCGGGGCGCAATCGCCGTAGC
>JALVTT010000080.1 GCA_027024025.1 Sedimenticola sp. | reverse complement strand
GATTACGCGGCGCGCGCGCGCGGCGATCGGGGCCGGTTGCGACATGGTGCTGGTATGCAACGATCCCGGGGGCGCGGACCAGGTACTCGACAGCCTGCGCGATCATCACGATCCGGTGGCCATGTCGCGCTGCGCGCGCCTGCACGGCCGGCCGGCGCCTTCCTGGGACCGTCTGCGCGAGAATCCGCGCTGGCACCAGGCCGCTGAACTGGCCACGGCCATCGCCGAGGCCCCGCACGACGAGTTGGCGCTATGAACCGGACCGCAATCGTCGAAGAGGCGCGCGAGGCCCTGCGCCATGCCGAGCTGATCCATGACGCCGCGCGGGTCGGCGAGGCGGTGGCGCAGATGGCCGCCGACATCCGCCGCGATCTGGCGGAGGCCGATCCCATCCTGCTGTGCGTGATGAACGGCGGCATGGTCCCGGCGGCCATGCTGATGCCGCATCTGGATTTTCCCTTCCGGGTGGACTATCTGCACGCCACGCGCTATCGCGAACAGACCCGGGGAGACGCGCTGTGCTGGCAACACCGGCCCACCCAGTCCCTGGCCGGGCGGCACCTGCTGGTGGTCGATGACATCCTGGACGAGGGTTACACCCTGGAGGCCATCCTCGACTACTGCCGGGCCCAGCGGCCCGCCAGCGTGCGCAGCGCGGTGCTGGCCCGCAAGGAACACGAACGCGGGGTGCGCCCGCCGCTGGACTATGTCGGGCTGAGCGTGCCCGACCGCTACGTGTTCGGCTGCGGCATGGATTTCAAGGGCTACTGGCGCAACCTGCCGGCCATCTACGCCATTCCTGAACATCTGGAGGGACACTGAATCATGACGCGCATCGGCATCATCGGCGGTTCCGGTCTGACCCGCCTGCAGGCCCTGGAGGTGGACCACCGGGAACTGATCTCGACCCCCTATGGCGACCCGTCCGCGCCCATGCTGTTCGGCCGCCTGAACGGGCTCGAAGTGGCCTTTCTGCCGCGCCACGGCGGCAATCACCAGGTCCCGCCCCACATGGTCAACTACCGCGCCAACATCTGGGCCTTCAAGGAGATGGGGGTGGAACGGGTGGTCGGCATGGCCGCGGTGGGCGGCATCAGCCACGCCATGGCGCCGGGACGGCTGTGCGTGCCCGACCAGATCATCGACTACACTCATGGACGCAAGCACACCTTTTACGAGCAGGATCTGACCTCGGTGATCCACATCGACTTTACCGAACCGTATTGCGATGAACTGCGCGCCTGCCTGATCGAGGCCGGGCGGCGGGTAGGCGTGGACCTGGTGGACCGCGGCACCTACGGCGCCACCCAGGGACCGCGCCTGGAGACGCGCGCCGAGATCCAGCGCATGGCGCGCGACGGCTGCGACGTGGTCGGCATGACCGGCATGCCCGAGGCGGCCCTGGCCCGCGAGCTGGAGCTGTGCTACGCCAACCTCTCACTGGTGGTCAACTGGGCCGCGGGCCTGGGCGACGGCGGCCCCATCACCATGCAGGAGATCGAACGCCACCTGGAAGACGGCATGGGCCGCGCCGTGCAGGTGGTCTCGGCCCTGCAGCGGGACGGCCGATGCCAAGGCTGAGCGTCGGCCTGCTGATCCTCTGCCTCGGCCTGGGCGTCACCGCCCGGGCCGCCGACACGCCCACCGAGTTCGAGCGCGGCATGAACGCCATGCTGGCCGGCAACTTCGCCGAGGCCTACTGCCGCTGGAAGCCCCTGGCCAGGGCGGGCAACGCCGAGGCCCAGTACAACCTGGGCTGGCTGTACGCCAACGGCAACGGCATGAACGTGGACATGAAAAAGGCCTTCTACTGGTGGAAGCAGGCCGCCGCCCAGGACCACGCCGACGCCCAGTTCGCGCTGGGCCTGTCCTATACGACGGGGGAGGGCGTCAAGCGCGACCTGGCGGCAGCCGCGCGCTGGTTCTACAAGGCCGCGCGGCTCGGCCACCTGGACGCGCGCGACAGTCTGCTGCGCCTGGCCGGCGATACCGACCTGGACCTGCTCGAGATCCTGCCGCAGCTTGCGGACGAATCCTGGTTCGGCTGGACCGGCCGGGTCGCCGGCGATCACATCAACGTCCGCGCCGGACCCGGCACCGGCCATCACATCGTGGCCAAGCTGTCCCGGGGGCAGGACGTGCGCGTGCTGGGCCGGCACGGCAAATGGCTGCGCATCCGCCTGCCGGAGAACGAGGCGGGCGAGGGTGGCGCGCCCCGCCTCGCCTGGGTATATCATTCACTGCTCAAGCCCGTCGGACCCGTGGCCTCGCGCGCCACGCCCTCCCAGGGCTGACCCACACAAAGGAATAGGGGAATACCATGATTGCACGCATCGTTCTGATCCTCCTCAGCCTGGCCGCCGCCGGGCTCTACCTGCGGGTGCTGATCCCCCCGCAGTCGCACAGCGAAACGCAACAGACCGCGCAACAGACCCACAGCGCCCCGGCCGCCACGGCGCCGGCCGAAGAAAGCACGGCGCAGACCACCGGTCAGGCCACCGGCGGCGCAAACACACCGCAATCGGAAAAACCCCGGCCCGCCCTCAAACCGCTGCCCAATGATCAGATGCAGCTGGTGCTCAAGGCCCTGGCGCCGGAGATGCTGGAGAAGAAGTAGTAAGACTGAAGGAGTGTGAGCTTATGGGCAATAGGAAACAGAGCCCATTCGACGACCTGATCGGAATCGCGGCTAGTCTCCCGTGGTGGGTGAGCCTCCTGTTAGCTGGACTCACCTACCTGCTCATCCACCCTTTTGCCAGTGCGCCCGCTTCAGCGCAGAGTGCCGCTAATTTTGGCCAGCTTGGCAGTGCTGTTGCTGGACAGATCTACCGTACGGTTGCACTGTTTGCGCAGTATCTGATTCCCGCTGGTTTTGTGATTGGGGCTGGCGTGTCAGCCCTTGAGCGTGTGAAACGCAAGGCCCTGCTTGAGAATACAGCAAAGGCAACATCCTCGGAGACGGCCAAGGCTTTGTCGTGGCGGGAATTCGAGATGCTGATTGGGGAAATGTTCCGTAACAAGGGGTACAACGTCAAAGAAACCCCTAAGGGGCCAGATGGGGGCGTAGATCTTGAACTTCGGAAAGCCGGTGAGTTGACCCTGGTGCAGTGCAAGCAGTGGCGTGCCACCAAGGTCGGGGTGAAGGTCGTTCGGGAGCTGTTTGGCGTTATGGCTGCTCGGGGCGCGGTCCATGGATATGTAGTCACCACTGGAGAGTTCACCCCCGAAGCCATAAAGTTTGCCCAAGGCCGCAATATTTCACTGATTGACGGACAGGCGGTGGAACGCGAGATTCGTCGGCAGACTGAATCAAAATCGAATGTCACCCATCTCCGAATAGCTCGGCAGCAGAAGAGAGAAAAAAACAAGTGGACACCAACCACGCAGATCGGGCCGAATGAATTATCACCCCCCGCGCCACAATGCCCCAGATGCGGCAACAATATGATCCAGCGCGTAGCCAAAAAGGGGGCGAGTGCGGGCAAGCCTTTCTGGGGTTGTAGCCAATACCCCAAGTGTCATGGAACACTTCCAATCAAATAGATAAAGCCAGAAACAAACGACCCACTACCATTCAATCACCACCACAGGATGATCCCCCACAGCAGCCCCCGCTGCAGCTGTCCGCTTCTCCGGCGGCCAGTTCGCGTCGGGCGTCGGTGGTGATGTGCGCCGCGCCGCGCAGCACGATCAGCGCAATCACGGCGCCGATCACCAGGTCGGGCCAGCGGCTGTCGAGCAGCCAGACCAGCAGGCCGCCGAGGATGACGCCGCTGTTGGCGATCACGTCGTTCTTGGAGAACACCCAGCTGGCGCGCATGTGCACCTCGCCCTCGCGATGCTTCTGGATCAGCAGCAGACACCAGACATTGGCGATCAGCGCCACCGCGCCCATGCCCATGATCAGTATCGATACCGGCTCGCTGCCGTAGAGGGCGCGGCGCAGGATATCGGCCAGTATCAGTAATCCGAGCAGTCCCTGCGCGAAGCCGCTGAACAGGGCCGCGCGCGCCTTGTGCCGCAGGCTCTTGCCGACGGCGTACAGGCCGATGCCGTACACCGTGGCGTCGGCGAGCATGTCCAGCGAATCGGCGATCAGTCCGGTGGACTGGGCGAGCCATCCCACCCCGAGTTCGATGACGAACATGAGGCCGTTGATGGCCAACAGTTGCCACAACACCCGGCTTTGGTCTTTGTCCCTGATTTCAATCTCGCAGCCGCAATCGCTCAATGAGAGGTCTCCTGCATGAAGGGATCAGCCCTGCCTGTCGGTCCGCGCCAGAAAGTCGAGCAACCGAGGCATATGGTGGGTGATGACGCGGGTCGGGTTGTGCCCGGCGCCCGGCAGACGCAGCCATTCTACCCGGTCGTCGCGCCGGTTGGCGTAGATCCGTTCCGCGTCGCGGAGCGGCACCAGCCGGTCCGCCTCGCCATGCACCAGCAGCACAGGGGCCTGGATCTTTTTGATGGTGTTGACCGGCGCGATGTCGTCGAAGCGGTGTCCGATGGCGTGTTCGATGTATTTCAGCACCAGCCAGCCGATCGGTATCCGCGGCAGATGCAGGGCGGCGAGCTGGCGACCCATGACCTCGGCAGGGTGGGCAAAGGCGGCGATCGAGATCACACCCGCGATATCGTGGCGGCGCGAAGCGACCAGCAGGGCCGCCGCCGCGCCGACCGAGTGTCCCAGGACGAACACCCGCCGCGGATCCACACCCGGCTGCCGCTGCAGCCAGTCGACGCCGTGCTCGAGATCCTCGGCAAAACGCGGCATGGAAGAGAAGGTGTCGCTATCGCTGCGCCCGTGATTTCGCGCGTCCAGCAACAGCAGGGCATGGCCGGCCTCGTGCAAGGAGGGCGCCAGCGGCAGAAGCTGGTCACTGCTGCTGCCCCAGCCGTGGATGATGGCGATGGCGGGCGCCTGTTCACCGGGGGCCGGGATGTACCAGCCGAAGAGCCGCTTGCCGTTTTCGGTTTCCAGCTGAACCGGGCCGCCGGGCAGCCCCATGTCGCCGGGTTGGACATCGCCGGTGACCCGGGGCACCCGGTAGGCCAGGCGCACCGCCAGCGGCATCAACAGCAACAGGAGGGCAATGACGGCGACAACGGTCAGCAGGGCAGGGATCACCGGACAGCTCCTGGGCGGCATGAGACCTCAAGTATCGCACCCATGAAGCACTTTGCGCTGATGCGGAGTCGGGCAGCAGAACCAATGCCGCATCAGGGCATGGCCGGGATCTGACTGGTGATATAGCTTTCGAGCTGCTCGATGGTGAACTGCTGATCGGCAATCACGGATTTCACCGCATCACCGATGGAGACGATGCCGATGATCCGGCCGTCCTCGGTGACGGGCAGATGGCGCACCCGCTTGTCTGTCATGAGCGCCATGCATTCGTCCACCGTCTTGTCCGGCGTCACGCAGAGTATGTGGGACGACATGATGTCCTCCACCGGAGTATCGGCGGGCGGGTTGCCGGCGGCCACGAGTTTGCAGGTGATATCCCGTTCCGACACCAGCCCGACCAGTTGTCCGTCGCGCATCACCAGCAAGGAGCCGATGCCGTGCTCCGCCATTGCGCGGGCCGCCTCGAGCACCGAAGCCTCCGGTGAAATCGCGGAAAACCCCATGCCCTTGCCATCCAGAACCTCTTTTACCGTTTTCATTGCGCGCGCTCCTTTTCATGGCCACACAGGAAAAGGGTAGCTGAATAACAGGGGGAGGCCAGACCGGGAAATACCGCTTACGACCAGGCCTCGGGATATGTCGCCTTGCCGTCCCGACGGGAATATCCATTATTTAACATAATATACATTATACGCAATTATGTCTGCGGCTTGATGGAGGGATTGGTCCAGACACCTTCTTCACCGGCTGTGGAAACATTTGCCGCCGCACGCCGGTCATCCCTCCATTGCCACTTTATGGAGCCATCCCATGAGCCTTCAACGGACCATCGCCGACTGGCAGGCAGAGAATATCGGCCGGATTCCCGAGGATCTGCGCGGCATCATGCAGCAGGCCACGCAGGAACTGATCGATCAGGGCATCGCCGGGCGGGCCGTGCAGCCGGGTGAGCGGGCGGTCGGGTTCGAGTTGCCGACCTTCAGTGGGCGCCTGGTCCGGTTGGAGGATCAGCTGGAACAGGGCCCGGTGGTGCTGAACTTCTTCCGCGGCGCCTGGTGTCCGTACTGTAATATGGAGCTAAAGGCCCTGGACGCGGCACTGCCCGAGATCCACCGCCGCGGCGCGAGCCTGCTGAGCATCTCGCCCAATCTGCCCCAGGCCACGGGGCGCTTCGTGGCGGAAAACCCCTTTGGCTTCGATGTCCTGTGTGATGTCGACAACCAGGTGGCGCGCCGATACGGGCTGGTGTTCCGCCTGCCCAAATCGCTGGTGAATGTGTACAGCGAGCTGGGGCTGGATCTGCCGGCCTTCGACGGCAATCATCGCAGGGAACTGCCGATGCCGGCGACCTATGTAGTGGGCCCAGACGGCCTGATCCATGACGGATTCGTGCACGCCGATTACACCCGGCGCATGGAGCCGGCGGCCATCCTCGCGGCGCTCGACCGTCTGCAGGCGGGAGACGCGGCCGATGACTGAACGCACGGGCCGGCCGGGACGGCTCGCCGCCCTGCTCCTGCTGCTGGCCTGGCTGCCCGGGCTGCACGCGGCCGGGAGAACCTGCGGACAGTCCGGGGTCTGGGTCCAGGTGCTCGGCTCCGGCGGTCCGGAGATCAGTGACCGCCGCGCCTCCAGCAGTTATCTGGTCTGGGTGGACGGCCATGCCCGGCTGATGCTGGACGCCGGGGGCGGCAGCGCCTACAACTTCGAGCGCAGCGGCGCCGATTTCTCCGATCTGCGCGCCCTGCTCTTCAGCCATTTCCATGTCGACCACAGCGCCGACCTGGCGGTCCTGCTCAAGGGCGCCTTCTTCACCGACCGCGAGACCGATCTACCCCTGTACGGCCCCTCGGGCAACGGCCTGATGCCAGACACCGAGGGCTTTGTGCAGGCCCTGTTCGGCGCGCGCGGCGGCGCCTTCCGTTATCTGTCCAGCTATCTCGATCCGGAGCGCCCGGACGAATTCCGTCTGCTGCCGCATGTCATCGACGCCGGCAGTCGGGCGGTTCAGGCCGGCTATCAGGGCCCGGACATCCGCACCCGGGCGGTCGCGGTGCATCACGGCCCCATTCCGGCCCTGGCCTGGCGGGTGGAGGTCGCGGGCAAGATTCTGGTGTTCAGCGGAGACATGAACGGCGATTACGGCACCCTGCCCGGCCTGGCCCATGACGCCGATCTGCTGGTGGCGCACAACGCGGTCCCGGAGGGCGCGACGGGCGTGGCGCGCAATCTGCACATGCCGCCCTCGGTGATCGGCCGCATCGCCGCGCGCGCGGGCGTCAGGCGGCTGGTGCTCTCGCATCGCATGCGGCGCACCCTGGGTCGCGAAGACGAGACCCGCCGCCTGATCCGCCGGAACGGCTACCGGGGTCCGCTCGCCTTTGCCGACGACCTGGACTGCTTTGCGCCATAATCCGGGGTTTGCACACCCTGGATGCCGCCATGCTCTACCTGCCCGCCGAATTTCCGCACGAGACCGGCCTGTGCTATCTGAACCACGCGGCCGTTGCGCCCTGGCCGCGGCGCGCCGCCGAGGCGGTACAGGCCTTCGCCTTCGAGAACATGCGCCGGGGCGCGGCCGACTATCCTGCCTGGATGGCGGTCCAGCAGCGCCTGCGCGAGCGCCTGGCGCGGTTGATCCAGGCCCCCTCCCCTGACGATATCGCCCTGGTCAAGAACACCTCCGAGGGGCTGTCCCTGGTTGCGGGCGGCATCGACTGGCGGGCCGGGGACCGGGTGATTGGCATCGCCGACGACTTCCCGTCCAACCGGGTGGTCTGGGAATCGCTGGCCCCGCTTGGCGTGGCCTTCGATGCCCTGGACATCCATGCAGGCCCCGATCCCGAGGCGGTACTGATCTCGGCCATAACCGACAAAACCCGCCTGATGGCCGTCAGTTCGGTACATTTCGCGAC
>JALVTT010000079.1 GCA_027024025.1 Sedimenticola sp. | reverse complement strand
GCAGACGCAGGCTGTCCTTGTCGGCCTGCAGGGTCTGGGTATCGCCGGTGGGCATCACCCGCTCATAGTCCGGGAACCGGCCATCGATCAGCTTGGAGGTGAAGATGGTATCGTTGAAATGGATCCTCACATGGCTGTTGCTGATCTCCATGCGCAGGGGATCATCGGTGTCGCTCAACAGCCGCCCCAGTTCGAGCACTGCCTTGCGCGGCAGTATCACCTGGATGTCGCTGCCGCTCTGCACCTCGTAATCCGCATCGCACAGGGCCAGCCGGTGTCCATCGGTCGCCACGGCCCGGACCCGGCCGCTGTGGATCTCCAGCAGCAGGCCGTTCAGGTAATAACGCACGTCCTGTTGGGCCATGGCAAAGGCGGTCTTTTCGATCAGCCGCTTGAGTACCGATTCGGGCATGGAAAACTCCTCGGCCGCCGCCGAGGGCTCGATGCTCGGATAGTCCTGCGCCGGCAGCATGCCCATGGTGTAGCGACCACGCCCGCACCTCAGGGTCGCCTTGTCGCCGCTGATATCCAGATCGACCTCGGCGCCCTCGGGCAGGGCCTTGCAGATATCGATCAGCTTGCGTGCCGGCAGGGTGAATTCCATCTCCTCGTCGGCCGAGGCGCTGCAGCTAGTGGTCAGTTCCACTTCCAGATCGGTGGCGGTGAAGCGCAATCTGTCCGCGCTGGCCCCAATCAGGATATTGGCCAGGATGGGCAGGGTCTGTCTGCGCTCGACCACATTGCCGGCCTTCAGCAGCGGGGTGAGCAGATCGTCTCGATTGGCGTTGATCTTCATGGGCCGAAGCTCCGCTTCTTGTAATAAAAAGTATTTTATATATAAAACTTATTGTTGCTATTAGGCCTTGGGATAACCTCGGAAAGGCCCGGTTTGTCTAATACTTTCAATGTGTTGAGTACCCTGCCAAGACCTTGGTGGAGGCCGGGTTTGCTGTGCGCGGCCTGTGGATAACCTGGCCCCACCGGCCCCGGATCGTCATAAGCCCGATCTATGCACATCAACTGCTCAGGGTTCTCAACAGGTTGTTGTAGTCTTCCGCCACATGCACATCGGCCTCGCGCAGCTCGGCGATCTTGCGCGTGGCATACAGCACCGTCGTGTGGTCCCGGCCTCCGAAGGCCTCGCCGATCTCCGGCAGGCTGTGATTGGTCAGCTCTTTGGACAGGGCCATGGCGATCTGGCGCGGCCGCGCGATGGTCCGGCTGCGCTTGCTCGACAGCAGATCCGAGACCCGGATCTTGAAGTACTCGGCCACGGTCTTCTGGATGTTGTCCAGGGTCACCATGCGCGCCTGGGCGTCGATCATGTCGCGCAGGGCCTCGCGCGCGAAATCCACCGAGATGGACTGGCCGGTGAACTGGGCATTGGCGTTGATGCGCCGCAGCGCGCCCTCCAGTTCCCGGATATTGGAGCGCACATGCTTGCCGATGAAGAAGGCGACCTCGCTGGGCAGTTCGGTGTTGAACAGCTGCAGCGATTTGCTCATCAGAATGGCGACCCGGGTCTCCAGGTCGGGCGGGTCGATCGACACCGCCAGGCCCCAGCCGAAACGGGACTTGAGCCGGTCCTCCAGCCCGTCTACCTCCTTGGGGAAGCGGTCGCTGGTGAGCACGATCTGCTGGCGGCTCTCGAACAGGGCGTTGAAGGTGTGGAAGAACTCCTCCTGCGAGCGTTCCTTGCCGGCGAAAAACTGCACATCGTCGATGAGCAGGGCATTGACCCCGCGCATGCGCCGCTTGAACTGTTCGATGGTGCCGTGCTGCAGGGCCTTGACCATCTCCGCGACAAAGCCCTCGGAGTGCATGTAGAGGACGCGCGCGGATGGGTTCTTTTCCTTGATCAGATTGCCCACTGCGTGCATCAGGTGGGTCTTGCCCAGGCCCACGCCGCCGTAGATGAACAGGGGGTTGTACATGCGGCCCGGGTTCTCGCCGACCTGGATGCCCGCGGCGCGCGCCAGCTGGTTGGATTTGCCTTCCACGAAGGTGTCGAAATTGAATTCGGGATTGGTCGAGGGCAGGGTGTCTTCCGCCACGGGGGCGTGTTCCGCGGCCGGCGCGGGCGCATCGCCGATCCGGGCCGGGGCCGGCGACGGCGTGCCCGGTTCGCGCGGGGCGCTGCCGATCTCCAGGCTGATCTGCATGGGACAGGCCTCGGTCCCGTCGGAGAGATAGGACTGGAGCTTTTCCAGATAGTGTTTTTTCACCCAGTCGAGGACAAAGGCGTTGGGGGCCATCAGACGCAGCCGGTCCTCCTGCTGCACGCATTGCAGCGGGCGGATCCAGGTATTGAACTGCTGTTCGGGTATGTCCCGTCCCAGTCGTTCCAGCAGGTGATCCCAGGTGTTGATGGCCAATGTGCTGTGCAGTGTGTCTGTTTATTATGGTATCGGCAGCGGGCCCGGATGCCGGTGTCGTCCGCATTGGGCGCCCGGCCGTTGCGGCGGGCGTCGGGCCGGTCTGTCCGTGGATTCTAAACCCAGCGGAAAAAGTTATCCACAGCTGTTTTGTTCCGGCCGGCCGGTCTTGGCCCTGGATGTTAAGTGAGTAATTACTTTCCATTTAAACCTGTGGTTAGAGAGTTTTGTCTTCGTAATTGTATGAACCAGCCGGGCGATGGCGGGGGTTCGATTTGACAGCGGGGCCCGCTTGGCGTAAAGTCGCGCGCCTTTCCGTCCGGCCCGCCTGAGGTTTCAGGCCAGGCCGGGCCTGTCAGCGAATCCAACCCGGAGTGTCCGGTCATGAAACGTACTTTCCAACCGAGTAATTTGAAGCGTGCCCGTACCCACGGCTTCCGCGCGCGCATGGCCACGCGAGCCGGTCGCAAGGTGATCAACGCCCGCCGCGCCAAGGGCCGCGCCCGTCTGACCCCCTGAGCAGTCTCGCGACTGCCGTGATCCTGATCGCAGATCCGGGCAAGCCGCTGTTCGATACCGGGGCCGGGGATGGCGCAAAGCCGTCCCAGGCCTTTTTGCGTGCCTACCGGCTGCTCAGGGCAGCGGATTTCTCGCGTGTCTTTGCCGGGGCCACGCGTCGCTCCGATCGCTATTTCACGGTCCTGGCCCGCCCCAACGGGTTGGCTCACGACCGGTTGGGCCTGGCGATCGCCAAGAAGCAGCTGCGCCGCGCGGTGGACCGCAACCGGATCAAGCGCCTGGTGCGCGAATACTTCCGCCGGGAGGTCCAGCCGACCGCCGGCTCCGGCCTCGACTATGTGGTCATGGCGCGCGCCGCCGCCCGTCAGGCCGACAACCGGCGCCTGTTCGCCTCGCTGGCGCAACTGTTCGACGCGCTGCGGAAATGACAGCCCGCGGCCCGTGGCTTAAACTTCGCGCTTTGCATCGCCACGGCCGGCAATCGTTGCCCGGCCTGGTCAATCGAGAGTCCCGATATCCCAATGAGTAACATACGCCTGTTCTTGTTCATGGCCCTGGCCTTCGTCTCCCTGCAGCTGTGGCAGGCCTGGCAGGACGACTATGTGCGTCCCAGACAACAGGCCCAGGCCGCCGCCCAGACGGTCCCGGGCGACAAGGCCGTGCCGCAGGTTGCCACCGACAGGGCCACGGTGCCGGCTGCGCCCAACAGTGGCAAAGCGGCCGCCGAGAATCCCAAGGCTGCGCTGGTGCATGTCGTGACCGACAAGCTGGATCTCGAGATCGACCCCAGGGGCGCGACCATCGTGCAGGCGCATCTGGTGGACTTTCCGGTGTCGGTGGACCAGCCGGACGTCAAGGTTCGCCTGCTGAGCCGGGATCCCAAGGACTTCTTCATCGCGCAGAGCGGGCTGCTGTCCAGCGACAAGGATCGGGCGCCGACCCACCTGGCCCTGTTCAGCAGCGCCAGCCGGGAATACCGCATGGACCCCAAGGCCGAGCGCCTGCAGGTGGATTTCACCTGGCGCTCACCGGACGGGGTGCAGGTGACCAAGCGCTATGTGTTCAGGCGCGGCACCCACGCCTTCGAATTGAAGGAGATCGTGCACAACGGCTCGGACAAGCCCTGGAGCGGCCGGGAGTACCGCCAGCTGCAGCGCGGCGAGCCGCAGGTCAAGAAGGGGCCGGGCATGATGTACACCTTTACCGGCGGCGCCATCTATTCGCCGGAGGACAAGTACCGCAAGTACAAGTTCTCCAAGCTGGCCGAGGGCGAGCCCAATATCGATGTAAAGGACGGCTGGATCGCCATGATCCAGCACTATTTCCTCGCGGCCTTCGTGCCGCCGCGCGGCGAGACCGAGCACTTCTATGGCAAGCAGGTCGGTGAACAGCGCTATGTCCTGGGCGCCTATACCCCGGTGCGCAGCGTGGCGCCGGGTGCCAGTGCCGAGTTCGGCGGCACCGGCTTCATCGGACCCAAGTCCACCCAGGAGCTGCCGAAGGTGGCCGAGGGCCTGGACCTGACCGTGGACTATGGCTGGCTGGTTTTCCTGGCCAAACCCATCCACTGGATCCTGGACCGGATCTATGCCTTCGTCGGCAACTGGGGTTGGACCATCATCATCTTCACCATCCTGATCAAGGGGGTGTTCTTCAAGCTGTCCGAGACCAGCTATCGCTCCATGGCCAATATGCGCAAGCTGGGGCCGCGCATCCAGGCGCTCAAGGACCGTTACGGTGACGACAAGCAGCGCATGCAGCAGGCCATGATGGAGATCTACAAGAAGGAGAAGATCAATCCCCTGGGCGGCTGTCTGCCCATGCTGGTGCAGATCCCCTTCTTCATCGCCCTGTACTGGGTGCTGCTGGAGAATGTGGAGATGCGCCAGGCGCCGTGGATCCTGTGGATCAAGGATCTCTCGATCAAGGATCCCTATTTCGTGCTGCCCATCATCATGGCGGTCTCGATGTTCATCCAGCAGAAGCTGAACCCGGCGCCGCCGGATCCCATGCAGGCCAAGATCATGTCCTTCCTGCCGCTGGTGTTCGGCTTCATGTTCGCCTTCTTCCCCTCCGGGCTGGTGATCTACTGGGTGACCAACAACATCCTGTCCATCGCCCAGCAGTGGCTCATCACCCGCCGCATCGAGCAGGGCGCCAAGGCCTGATCCCGGCATGACCGCGCCGGTGGCCGATACCATCGCGGCCATCGCCACGCCCCCGGGCCGTGGCGGCGTGGGCATCGTGCGGCTGTCGGGCCCGCGGGCCCTGAGCATAGGCGAGCGGATCAGCGGTATCTCGCCGGTCCCGCGGCATGCCCATTTCGTGCGCTTTCTCGATGCCGGCGGCAGCCCGATCGACGCCGGCCTGCTGCTGTATTTTCCCGCCCCGCATTCCTTCACCGGCGAGGACGTGGTGGAGCTGCAGGGTCATGGCGGGCCGGTGGTCATGGACATGCTGCTGGAACGCTGCGTGGCCCTGGGCGCGCGCATCGCGCGGGCCGGTGAGTTCAGCGAACGCGCCTTTCTCAACGACAAGCTCGATCTGGCCCAGGCCGAGGCCGTCGCCGATCTGATCGACAGCGAGACCCGGGCCGCGGCGCGCCTGGCCCTGCGTTCCCTGGAGGGCGTGTTCTCGCGCCGCGTGCAGGAACTGCTGGACGGTCTGATCCATCTGCGCATGTATGTCGAGGGGGCCTTGGATTTCCCCGAGGAGGAGATCGACTTTCTGGCCGACCGCCATGTCGTCGAGGCCCTGGACGGCCTGATCGACCGGCTGCAGACCCTGCGGCGCAGCGCCGGTGTCGGACGGGTGATGCGCGACGGCATGACCCTGGTGATCGCGGGCCTGCCCAATGCCGGCAAGTCCAGCCTGCTGAACGCCCTGGCCGGAACGGAACGCGCCATCGTGACGGACATCCCCGGCACCACCCGCGACCTGGTACGCGAATCGGTACAGATCGACGGCATGCCGCTGCACCTGGTGGACACTGCCGGGCTGCGCGAGGCGGCCGACGAGGTGGAGCGTATCGGCGTGGAACGGGCGCGCGCCGAGATCGAATCGGCCGACCGGGTGCTGTGGGTCTATGACGGTCAGGCCGATCCTGGCCACCGGGCCTTCGATCCATGCCAGCTGCCCTCCGGCGTGCCGGTCACCTTCATCCACAACAAGGCCGATCTCAGCGGCCTGCCCTGCGGGCTGCATGAACACGACGGGCAGGTGGAGATCCGCCTCAGCGCGCGCACCGGCGCGGGCATGGATGCGTTGCGCGGGCACCTGCGCCGGTGCATGGGTCTGGAGCAGGGCGCCGAAGGCGAGTTTCTCGCGCGCCGCCGTCATCTGGATGCGCTGGCGCGCACCGAGGCCCATCTGCGCGCCGGGGCCGAGGCCCTGCGTCAGGCCCGTGCCGCTGAACTGCTGGCCGAGGATCTGCGCCAGGCGCAGAACGCCCTGTCCGAGATCACCGGCGAGTTCAGCGCCGACGACCTGCTCGGCGAGATCTTCTCCAGCTTCTGCATCGGCAAATGATCCGTATCGGGGTGTTCGATTCGGGTATCGGCGGGCTGAGCGTCTTGCGCCATGCCCTGAACCACCTGCCTCAGGCCTCGTTCATCTATTGCGCCGACTCGGCCCACGCCCCCTATGGCGAGCGGCCGCCCGAATGGGTCCGGGCGCGCAGCCTGCGTATCGCCCGCCACCTGCGCGACCGTGGCGTCGATGCCCTGGTCATCGCCTGCAACACCGCCACCGCGCTGGCCGCCGAGGCCATCCGCGAGGCCCTGGACATCCCGGTGATCGCCATGGAACCGGCCATCAAGCCGGCCGCCGCCATGACCCGCAGCGGTCGGGTTGCGGTCCTGGCCACGGCCTCGACCCTGGCCAGCCGCCGTTACCGGACTCTGCGTCAGCGCCACGCCGCGGACATCGAGGTCATCGAGTACGCCCCGCATCATTGGGTGACGCGGATAGAACAGGGCGAGGAACAGGCACCGGACTTCGTGGAGGGACTGCGCAGGGAACTGCAACCCATGATCGAGCGGGGCGTGGACACCTGGGTCCTGGCCTGCACCCACTTCCCCTTTCTGAGCGATGTCATCGCCGAGGCGGTGGGCGGGCATGAAGGCCTGATCGACCCGGCGCCCGCCGTGACCGCCGAACTGCGCCGCCGGGTGCCCGAGGTCGATCGCCCGGCCACCGGCGGGCCCCGCCTGCGCCTGCTCAGCTCGGCCGATCCCGCCGCGCTGGCCCGGCGCGTTTCAGACCTGCTGTCGATCGAAGACGGGATAGAGACCGGGGATCTGCCTTGCTGAGCGCTTCGGATCAGGCGCCCGCCGGCCGGCTCAGGTCCCCTCGACCCGCAGCGAGCGCAGCACCAGTTCGCCACCTTCCTGGCGCAGCTCCAGCCAGGGATAGCCATCCCGGAAGGCGCGATCGCGCACGCTGAACACCGGCTTGTCGTCGAGCAGGACCGAGACGCGGCCGTCCGGCGCCTGGCGCCAGGCCAGGTCGTGCAGATGGCCGTCGCCGAGCGCCGCGGGCAGTTTTGCGCGTTCCACAATGGCCTCGTAACCCCGGCGCAGACGCACCAGCTCCACCTGTCCGGGCCGGCCCGCGTCCACGCGCAGGCGATAGCCGTATCGGCCGCGGGTGTCCTGCAGCACGGCGATCTCGAAGCGGGTCGCCGGCCGGTCACTGGCGCGCAGGGTGGCGGTGATGGCGAAGGCATTGCTCACCCCGGCCTTGACCCGGATCCGGTTGGGCCCGGAGGCGAACGGGACCGCGTTTCGTTCATGATCGCCGGGCCTGTCCTCCTGATGCTTGTTGGTCCCGAAGGCCTGGTCCAGGATGGCCCCGACCAGGGCGCCGGTCAGATCCGGCTGCGCCCGGGCATCGGCTTCGTCGGTCGTCCGTCCGGCCCGAACCGGGTCTCCGGCGCGGGCGACCAGGCCTTGGGCGCGCGATACCTCGAAGCGGCCCTCGACCACCTGCCAGGCCGGGTTGCGTCTGAAATCACCATCGCTGAAGTCATCGAACAGCAGGGTTCGCTGCCAGGGCCGGTCGTAACGCGCGACCAGGTCGTCCAGGGCGCGTTGCAGCCAGCGGTCCGCCGCCTGCTGACGACGCGCCTTCTCCGCCAGCGCGCGCAGTTCCTCGAGCAGGGGCTTTTCGCCCTGGCCGGCGGCCAATGCGGGGCCTGCCAGCAGGCAGGCGAGCGTCAGAGAGAGCAACAGGATTTTCATGCGCGACTCCATTTCATGACCGGAAGACCCCGAGTGTAACCCAGCCGCCGGAGAGGGCAACGCGGGTTCATTCCGCCAGCAGGGTCTCGATGGCCTGACGGATGATCTGCGCCTGGCGGTCGTCCGCATGGGTCTCGCCGACAAAGCGGTAGCGCAGCCGGCCCTGCCTGTCCACCAGGTAGTAGCTGGGCCAGTACTGGTTGTCCAGGGCCCGCCAGTAGGCCCTGTCGTTGTCCAGCATCACCGGGTGGTGGAGGCGGAATTCGCGGATCTTGGCGGCGACCCGTTCCGGATCGCGCTCGTGTGCGAACTCGGGGGTGTGGATGCCGATCACCTGGAAGGGCCGATCGGCAAGGTCCGCCTCCAGGTCGCGCAGCCAGGGGAAGGAGCGGTAGCAGTTCCAGCAGCCGTAGGTCCAGACGTCGATCAGCACCACCCGGCCGCGCAGATCCCCGACCTTCAGCGGCGGCGAGTTGAACCAGGCCGCCGGCTGGGTCTGGGTGAACGGCGGCAGCGGGCGGCGGTCGAGGGTCTCGGCCGAAAGCCGGACGGCGAGCAGCGGCAGCAGCAGGCACAACAGCCGGGCGGAGGCGCGATATCGGGGCATGGGGATCTCCAGTGAAGCGACTGGATCGGAGACCGGCCCAAGCCCGTAAAGATTGCAGCGGATGGCGGGCGGGCTTTGGACTAAAATCGGCGTCTGTCTTTAGTTTCGGGCCGGACTTCGGCGGGGTGACAGCCCATGTTCCATGCACAGGACTATGAGGTGATCGTGATCGGTGGCGGCCATGCCGGCACCGAGGCGGCGCTCGCCTCGGCGCGCATGGGCGTCCGCACCCTGCTGCTGACCCACAACATCGACACCCTGGGGGCGATGAGCTGCAACCCGGCCATCGGCGGCATCGGCAAGGGCCACCTGGTGCGCGAGATTGACGCCCTGGGCGGCCTGATGGCGCAGGCCGCGGATCGCGCCGGCATCCAGTTCCGCACCCTGAACGCACGCAAGGGCCCGGCGGTGCGCGCCACCCGCGCCCAGGCCGACCGCGCCCTGTACCGCGCCGCGGTGCGCGCGGCGCTGGCGAACCAGCAGAACCTGGATCTGTTCCAGCAGGCGGTGGAGGACCTGATCATGGAGGGCGAGCGGGTGACCGGGGTGGTGACCGCCATGGGGCTGCGCTTCCGCGCCCGCGCGGTGGTGCTCACCGTGGGCACCTTCCTCGGCGGGCGCATCCACATCGGGTTGGAGAACTATCCGGGCGGACGCGCCGGCGATCCGCCCGCCAACGCCCTGGCGGCGCGTCTGCGCGAGCTGCCCTTCCGGGTGGAGCGGCTCAAGACCGGCACCCCGCCGCGCATCGACAGGCGCAGCGTGGACTTCGGCGTGCTGGAGGTGCAGCCGGGCGACGATCCGGCGCCGGTGTTCTCCTTCCTGGGGCGGCGCGAGGATCATCCGCGGCAGGTCCCCTGCCACATCACCCGCACCAATGCGCGCACCCACGAGATCATCCGCGGCGCCCTGGACCGCTCGCCCATGTACGCCGGGGTGATCGAGGGGGTGGGGCCGCGCTACTGTCCGTCCATCGAGGACAAGGTGGTGCGCTTCGCCGAGCGCGATTCGCACCAGATCTTCATCGAGCCGGAGGGGCTGGAGAGCAACGAGCTGTATCCCAACGGCATCTCCACCTCGCTGCCCTTCGACGTGCAGTGGGAACTGGTGCGCTCCATGCGCGGTTTCGAACAGGCGCGCATCACCCGTCCGGGCTACGCCATCGAATACGACTTCTTCGACCCGCGCGATCTGAAGGCCTCGCTGGAGACGAAATTCATCGAGGGCCTGTTCTTCGCCGGCCAGATCAACGGCACCACCGGCTACGAGGAGGCCGCCGCCCAGGGCCTGCTGGCCGGCGCCAACGCCGCCCTGCGGGTGCGCGAGCGCGAGCCCTGGTGGCCGCGCCGCGACCAGGCCTATCTGGGGGTGCTGGTGGACGACCTCATCACCCGCGGCACCCAGGAGCCCTACCGCATGTTCACCTCGCGCGCCGAGTACCGACTGATGCTGCGCGAGGACAATGCCGACCTGCGGCTCACCGAGACCGGCCGCGCGCTGGGCCTGGTGGACGACCGGCGCTGGGACTTCTTCGCGCGCAAGCGCGAGGCCATCGAGCGCGAGCAGCAGCGTCTGCGCGAGATCTGGGTGCGCCCCGGCGACATCGACCCGGCCACCGCGCGCGCGCACCTGGGCGACGAGCTGCGTAAGGAAACCCGCGCCCTGGACCTGATCGCCCGCCCGCAGAGCGGCTATGCCGCGGTCTGCGCCCTGCCCTGCGTGGGCGAGGGGGAGATCCCCGGGGACCTGCGCAAGCAGGTCACCGAGCAGGTGGAGATCCAGGCCAAGTACGCCGGCTACATCGAGCGCCAGCAGGACGAGGTGGCGCGCGCCCGCCAGGCCGAGGCCACCCGCCTGCCGCCGGATCTCGACTATGCCCAGGTCAAGGGCCTGTCCGCCGAGATCACCGAGAAGCTGGCGCGCCACCGCCCCGAGACCCTGGGCCAGGCGGGACGCATCCCCGGCGTCACCCCCGCCGCCCTGTCGCTGCTGCTGATCCATCTGAAAAGGCGCTCCGCCTGAGCGGCCGGGCTTGACAAGGATCAAGTCTGGTTCGATCGACAGTCCCTAGGAGGAAGGTCGGGTGGTGCTCGATCTGTTGATCGGCGCGGATGGCCGCTTCCTTCAGGTCCGGATCAAGCAGTCATCGGGTTCCAGCCGTCTGGACCGCGCCGCAAGGCAGACTCTGAAGCGCCTGGATCATGCCGGACCGCTGCCCGCGGTCCTGAAGCGGGACCATTGGCGTATCGAGGTGCCCATCCATTATTTCCTGCGACGATGATGGTTTCTCGGGATTGACAGGGGGTGATCCAAGGCAGGACCATGCGGCGGCAGGTATCGCCAACAGCAACCCCACGACGCCCACCCAAGAGGCCCTGTTCCGTGCTCATCGTCATCTCGCCCGCCAAGAAACTGGACTACGACACCCCTGCCCCCACCGAGCAGGCCACCCTGCCCGAGCTGCTGGATGAGTCGAAGCAGTTGATCGACATCCTCAAGGACTACTCGGCCGAGCGGATCGCCGGGCTGATGAAGCTCAGCGACAGGCTGGCGCAACTCAATTACGAGCGCTACCAGGCCTGGACGCCGAAGATCACCAAGGACAAGGCCAAGCAGGCCCTGTTCGCCTTCAAGGGCGATGTGTATGCCGGGCTCAACGCCGACCAGTTCGAGGCCGGGGACATCGCCTTCGCCCAGGATCATCTGCGTATGCTCTCCGGCCTGTACGGGGTGCTGCGTCCGCTGGACCTGATGCTGCCCTACCGCCTGGAGATGGGCACCTCCCTGCCCAACCCGCGCGGCAGGAATCTCTACGACTTCTGGGGCGACATGATCACCGAAAAGCTCAACGAGGCCCTGGCCGCGCAGGGTGACGATGTGCTGATCAACCTCGCCTCGAACGAATACTTCAAGGCCGTGCGTCCAAAGAAACTTAAGGGACGGATCATCACCCCGCAGTTCAAGGAACATCGTGACGACGGCAGCTACAAGATGATCGGCATCTACGCCAAAAAGGCGCGCGGCCTGATGAGCCGCTATCTCATCACCGAACGGCTCTCCGACCCGGAGCAGCTCAAGGCCTTCGACTACGCCGGTTACGCCTACAACCCGGATCTCTCCAAGGGCGACACCTGGGTCTTCACCCGCTGAGGCCGGCGCTCATTCCCAGAAGGGGCGGCGGGCCTCCGCCAGCGCCTGCTCGCGGCTGATGCCGATGTCCCGAAGCTGATGCGCGTCCAGCCGGGCCAGCTGGCGGCGCTGGCGCGCCCGTTCGTGCCAGCGGTTCAGGGTGCAGAGGGCCCGGGCCAGATGTCTGCGAAGGCCGGGCTGTTCCCATTGCGGAAGGGTGAGGGCCTGGGTGTTCATGGGTGGGGTCTCCTGTCCCGGTGTGGCTGGTAGTCTTAGCGTAGTGGGTCTACTGTTACATCAACAGTTTCAGAAAATCAGAAATGTGACCAACACAGTTTGGAGCGGGTGATGACAGTTGCCACCAGCCGGCGCGAGACGGGTTTTCTGTATGACCGGGTCTCGCGCCATATCCTCGACCTGATCGAACAGGGCACCCTGCAACCGGGTGACCGGGCGCCCTCGCTGCGCGGGCTGAGCCGGCAGCTCAAGGTCAGCATCTCCACGGTGAAGCAGGCCTATGCCGAGCTGGAGGACCGCGGCGTGTTGCGGGTGCGGCCACAGTCGGGTTTCTATGTGAACGGCCTGCCGCAGCCGGCGGCGCCGGTGCCGCGTCGGCGCGCGGTGTGCTGCAAGCCGCGCAAGGTGCGCTTCGGCGAGCTGTTCGAGGAGATCTTTCTGCTCGCCAACAATCCCGAGATCGTGCCCCTGGGCGCCGCGGTGCCCTCGCCCGATCTGATGCCGGGCAAGGGCCTGTTGCGCGCCACCCGCCGCGCCGCCGCGCTGCATGCCGGCGAGGCCATCGATTACTGCTTTCCGCCGGGCCTGCCGCGGCTGCGCCGGCAGATCGCGCGGCGCTATGCCGATCTGGGCATCGGCGTCTCGCCCGAGGAGGTGGTGATCACCTCGGGCGCCACCGAGGCCCTGACCCTGGCCCTGCAGACGGTGGCGCGGCGCGGCGACATCATCGCGGTCGAGTCACCGACCTATTTCTCGGTGCTGCGCCTGATCGAGCGCATGGGGCTGCTGGCGCTGGAGATCGATACCGACCCCGAGACCGGCATGTGCCCCGAGGCCCTGCAGCTGGCGCTGGAGACCATGGACATCCGCGCGGTGCTCACGGTGCCCAATTTCAACAACCCGCTGGGCGCCCTGATGCCGGAGGCCAACAAGCGCCGCATCGCCGAACTGGTGGCCGAGCACGATGTGGCCCTGATCGAGGACGACATCTACGGCGACCTGTACTTCGAGGGCGAGCGCCCACCCCCGGTGCGGCGCTTCGACCTGTCCGGCAAGGTGCTGACCTGTTCGTCCTTCTCCAAGACCCTGGCGCCCGGCTATCGTGTCGGCTGGGTGCTGGCCGGCGGCTATCTGGACGATGTGCTGGAATGGAAACAGGCCACGACCTCGGCGACCACCTCGCTGACCCAGCTGGGCGTGTCCGAGTATCTGCGCAGCGGCGAATACGAGCGCCATCTGCGGCGCCTGCGCAAGGCCTTCCGCGACCAGGTCGAACGCATGCGCCTGCTGGTGGCGCGGCATTTCCCGCCGGGCACGCGCATCACCCAGCCGGGCGGCGGCTTCGTGCTGTGGGTGGAGATGCCGCGCGGCAGTGACTGCCTGGAGGTGTTTCACCTGGCCCTGGAGGCGGGCATCAGCATCACCCCGGGGATCCTGTTCTCCGCCACCCGCCGCTATCGCAACTTCATCCGCATCAGCTGCGGGCATTCCTGGAGCGAGGCGATCGAACAGGCCGTGGTGCGCCTGGGCGGGATCGTGGCGCGTCAGCTGGACGGATGAGTGTTCAATCGATCTGAGCCCGCCGCCGCGCGGGACGTTCCAGGCAGCGTTTCAGCCAGGCGTCGAGCGCCGGCCAATCGCGCAGTGACAGGCGCGCCGGGCGCGCCCAGCCCAGCACCGAGGCGAGGTTGAGGTCGGCCACGGTGAAGCGGTCGTGCAGCAGCCAGTCCCGGCCCCGCAGGGCCTGATCCAGTACCCCCAGGGGCTGGCGCAGCAGGCCCTGGTTGCGCGCGGCGCGTTGCGGGTCGCGTTTCTCGGCCGGCAGCACACGGCGGTGCATGAGCACACTGAGCAGGGGGTGTTCCACCTCGGTCATGATCCAGAAGGACCACTGCCAGGCCAGGCCCTCGGCCTGTTCGTCGTCGGGCCAGAGGCCGGTTGCCTGCCCGTAGCGGCGCGCCAGGTAGAGGTTGATGGCCATCGACTCCCACAGCACATAGTCGCCGTCCACCAGCGTGGGGATGCGCCCATTGGGGTTGAGCGCGCGGTAGGCCGGGTCGTTCAGGGCGTCCTGGTCGCGGTAGTCCAGGGGCTCCCGCCGGTAGTCGATGCCCAGTTCCTCGAGCATCCACAGGCAGCGGAAGGCGCGAGAGGCGCTGATGCCGTAGAGTGTGATCATCGGTTTATCCAGGATGGCCGCATGGCGGATAATAGCAGGCATGAGCCGTTCGTCCGACAACCCCCCCCTGGACCTGTGGTCCGCGCAGCTGCGCGACGGTCTGCGCGAGATGGGCCTGTCGCTGGACGCGGCCTGCCAGGCACGCCTGCTCGATTACCTGGCCCTGCTGCTGAAATGGAACCGGGCCTACAACCTGACCGCGGTGCGCGATCCGCGGGAGATGGTCTCCCGTCACCTCCTCGACAGCCTGTCCATCCTGCCCTGGGTGCGCGGGCCGCGGGTGCTGGACGTGGGCACCGGCGCGGGCCTGCCGGGCATCCCGCTGGCGCTGGCGCTTCCGACGCTGTCCTTCACCCTGCTCGACGCCAACGGCAAGAAGACCCGCTTCGTGCAGCAGGCGGTCATCGAGCTGGGCCTGGGCAATGTGAGCGTGGTGCAGAAACGGGTCGAGTCCCTGGCGGACGAGACCGGCTTCGACACCATCACCTCGCGCGCCTTCAGCGAGCTGCGACACATGCTCGAACTCACCGCCCACCTGCGCGCCCCGGGTGGCCGGTGGGCGGCCATGAAGGCGGGACTGGAGGCCTTCGATCCCGACACCCTGACGCCCGACCTGCGGATGCAGGTCGAGCGTCTGCGGGTGCCCGGAGAGCCCGGTCAGCGCCACCTGGTGCTGATCGGGCCGGCGTGATCAGGCGAGGCGCTTGTAGCTGAAGCCCAGCACCACGCCCCAGATCAGGTGCAGCACCAGGGTGGCGACCGGCGCCATGATCCCGATCTTGAGGCCGAACAGGCCGGCGCCGGCCATGGGCATGGGACCGAGCATCATGGCCAGCCAGGCGCCGATCGAGAAGATGATCGCGCTGCTCATCACGCCGCCGGGCAGCCTGTCGACCAGCAGGGCGAACAGAATGCCCCAGGTGATCACGCCGATCATGAAGTGCGCGGCCCAGCCCAGGACCAGCGGCCCGTGCAGCATCCCGGCCAGCATCTTGATGGCGTTGAGATCGGGCATCAGCCCCATCTTGGCCTTCAGGACCATGATGGCGGAGAGAACGAGGGTGGCGATGAAACCGGAAATGAGGCCAGTTTTGATATTCATGGGGGCTCCTTGAGTCATATGGTAGAAGGGTTCCTGCCCATACAGACCCGGGAATACCCGGTGATCTTTCGCGGCGGGCCGGCTGGAGCGGCTCGGTTGTGGGCGTCCGGCATACGTCTTATGATGGCCGGTCCAGCCAGACAACGGATCGAGCACCATGGGACGCATCATCTGTGTAGCCAACCAGAAGGGCGGGGTCGGCAAGACCACCACCACGGTCAATCTCGCGGCCGCGCTGGCGGACATGCGCAAGAAGGTCCTGCTCATCGATCTCGACCCCCAGGGCAACGCCACCATGGGCTGCGGGGTGGACAAATACGCGCTGGACAACTCGGTCCTGGAGGTGTTGCTGGGCGAGCTGCCGGCGCGCCGGGCGGTGCGCCCCAGCATCCAGGATCTGTTCGATGTGCTGCCGGCCAACGGTGATCTGACCGCGGCCGAGGTGCAGCTGCTGGACGCGCCCATGCGCGAGCGCCGCCTGGCCCTGGCCCTGGAGCCGGTGCGCAACGAATACGATTACATCCTGATCGACTGCCCGCCCTCGCTGAACATGCTGACGCTGAACGCCCTGGTCGCGGCGGACGGCGTGCTGGTGCCCATCCAGACCGAGTACTACGCCCTGGAGGGGCTGTCGGCCCTGCTCAACACCATCGAGCAGATCAAGGCCCACCGCAACCCGCGCCTGGACCTGGAGGGCATCGTGCGCACCATGCACGATCCGCGCAACAATCTGGCCAACGATGTCTCCGGGCAGCTGATCAGCCACTTTCAGGACAAGGTCTTCCGCACCGTCATACCGCGCAATGTGCGCGTGGCCGAGGCGCCCAGTCACGGGATGCCGGTGATGCTGTATGATAAGTCCTCCCGCGGCTCCATCAGCTACATGGCCCTGGCCAGCGAGATGGCGCGCCGTCACCAACCCCAGACGATATCCGTATAGACCATGGCAAAGAAACGAGGCCTGGGTCGCGGCCTGGACGCGCTGCTTGGCGGCGCCCAGTCCGCGGAGCAACCCGCCAAGGCACAGACCGATTCCGATCCCGCGGGCCCGAGCGGCGGCGACAGCCTGCCGGTGGAGCGCATCCAGCGCGGCCGCTACCAGCCGCGGCGCCACTTCGACGAGGACAAGCTGCGCGAGCTGGCCGATTCGATCGCCGCCCAGGGCATGGTGCAGCCCATCGTGGTGCGCGAGGTCGGCGGCGGCAACTACGAGATCATTGCCGGCGAACGCCGCTGGCGGGCCGCCCAGCTGGCCGGTCTGGAAGAGGTCCCGGTGGTGATCAAGCAGGTCGACGACCAGGCCGCCATGGCCATGGCCCTGATCGAGAACATCCAGCGCGACGACCTCAATCCGCTGGAGGAGGCCGCGGCCCTGCACCGCCTGCTCAACGAGTTCGAGCTGACCCACCAGCAGGTGGCCCAGGCGGTTGGCAAGTCGCGCACCACCGTGACCAATCTGATCCGCCTGCTGGACCTGGACCCGGCGGTCAAGGAGCTGCTCGACGAGGGCGCCCTGGAGATGGGCCACGCGCGCGCCCTGCTGGCGCTGAAGGATCCGGCGCGCCAGGCCGAGGCGGCCACCACGGTGGCGCGCAAGGGCCTGTCGGTCCGCGAGACCGAGGCCCTGGTGCGCCGCCTGAGCAGCGAGACCCCGGCGCGTCCGGCGGCCCCCGCGGCCGAGGACGATCCCGACATCCGCCGCCTGCTCGACGATCTCACCGACCGCCTGGGCGCGCGGGTCGCGATCAAGCAGGGCAGCGGCGGCAAAGGCCGCCTGGAGATCAGCTACAACAGCCTGGACGAGCTGGAGGGCATCCTGGCCCATATCAAATGAGGGGCGGGCGGAATAAGACGTTTTTTTATCAAACTATCGTTTGACCTTATTACAGGAACTGCTTATACTCCGCCCCGCTTTGAAACGACCGGCCCGGGTGGTTCGTGAATCGCCACACGCAGAAACCGGATGCCCGGCGCGCCTGGCGCCTGGTATCGGCCCAATTGACCACCGCGGTGGTTATTTTTTTGCTGGCAAGTCTGTATGATCTGCGCATCGCACGTGATGTATTGATCGGTGGACTGGCCGCCTCCCTGGGCAGCGCCCTCCTGGCCGTATGGGTCTTTGCACCCTACAGGGCGCAGCAGCCCGGTCGGATCGTGGCCCGCTTTTTCAGCGGCGAGCTGATCAAGCTGCTCGGCATCGTCCTGGTCTTTGGCCTGGCGATGTGGGGTCTGGATGACCTCAACCCGGTGGCCCTTCTGGGCGCCTTTTTGTTCGTACAGGTTTTACCCCCGCTGCTGGCGAACCGTATCGCCCGCTGAGAGATAAACGAAGATGGCTGGTTCCGAAATCACCTCGACAGAGTACATCAAGCACCACCTGACCAATCTCACCTTTGGCAACCACCCGGTGCATGGCTGGAGCTTTGCGCACAATGCCGAAGAGGCCAGGGAGATGGGGTTCTGGGCCATCCATGTGGACACCATGTTCTGGTCGCTGGGCCTGGCGGTGTTCTTCTCCTATTTCTTCTACAAGGCCGCGCAGAAGGCCAGCTCCGGGGTGCCCGGGCGCCTGCAGAACTTCGTCGAGATGATCGTCGACTTTGTCGAGAACTCGGTGCGCGGCTCCTTCTCGGGCAAGAACGCCCTGGTCGCCCCGCTGGCGCTGACCATCTTCTGCTGGGTTTTCCTGATGAACCTGATGGACCTGATCCCGGTCGACCTCCTGCCCTATCTGCTGGGCGAGCACGGCCTGCACATCGCGCACTTCATGCGCGTGGTGCCGAGCACCGATCCCAACGTCACCTTCGCCATGGCCTTCGGCGTGTTCCTCCTGATCCTGTACTACAGCATCAAGGTCAAGGGCGTGGGCGGCTTCGTGGGCGAACTGACCGGCATGCCCTTCCAGACCGACAAGCTGTGGCTCAAGCCCTTCACCACGGTCATCAACCTGATTCTCGAAGGCGTCAACCTGCTCGCCAAGCCGATCTCGCTGTCACTGCGTCTGTTCGGCAATATGTACGCGGGCGAGATGATCTTCATCCTGATTTCGCTGATGTACAGCGCCGGCTGGGTCATGGGTATCTTCGGCGGCACCCTGCAGCTGGTATGGGCGATCTTCCATATCCTGGTCATCACCCTGCAGGCGTTCATCTTCATGACGCTGACCATCGTGTACCTGGACATGGCGCACGCCGAACATCACTGACAAACCGATTCTTCAACTTACCTGGATTGACACTTAACGGGAGACAATCATGGAAATGGCACAAGCTCTGCTCATCATCGCAGCCGCACTCATGCTGGGCCTCGGCGCAGTCGGCGCCGCTATCGGCATCGGCGTTCTGGGTGGTCGCTTCCTCGAAGGCGCCGCCCGCCAGCCGGAACTGATTCCGATGCTGCGCACCCAGTTCTTCATCGTCATGGGTCTGACCGACGCGGTGCCCATGATCGCGGTCGGTCTGGGCATGTACGTGATGTTCGCGCTGTAAGGACGATCCTCGCAGTACATGTATTCAACTCTCGTCTGAACGAGGTTTCGGGATGAATATCAACCTGACACTCATTGCCCAGCTGCTGTCCTTCGCGGTGTTCGTCTGGTTCACCATGAAGTTTGTATGGCCTCCGCTGGTCAAGGCGATGGACGAGCGCAAGGCAAAGATCGCTGACGGCCTGGCGGCGGCGGAACGCGGCCAGCACGAGCAGGTGCTGGCGCAGGAGCGCGCCACCGAGTATCTGCACGAGGCCAAGCAGCAGGCGGCCGAGATCAAGGCCAGGGCCGAGCGGCAGGCGGCACAGCTTGTCGAGGAGGCCAAGGAAAAGGCCCAGGCCGAGGGCGCACGCCAGCTGGCGGCGGCCCAGGCGGAGATCGAGCAGGCCACCAACAAGGCACGCGAGGAGCTGCGCGCCCGGGTGGCCGAGCTGGCCGTGGCCGGCGCGGAGAAGATCCTGCGCCGCGAGATCGATGCCGAGGCGCACAAGGACATCGTCGAAGCTGTCGCCAGGCAGATCTAGGGCAGGCCCATGGCTGGAGACGCAACAACCATCGCCCGACCGTACGCGGAAGCCGTTTTTCAGCGCGCGGTCGAAACCGACAAGCTGGACCTGTGGTCCGGGATGCTGGGCTTTCTGGGCACTGCCGCGGCCGACCCCGTGCTGGCCGCCGCGCTGAGCAACCCCGAGCTGAGCCGCGAGCAGAAGGCCGAGCTGGTGCTCGAGATCGGCGGCGGACGCCTGTCCGACGAGGGGCAGAACCTGGTCCGCCTGCTGGCCGCCAACGGCCGTCTGGGCGTGCTGCCCGAGATCGCCGAGGCCTTCGAACAGAAAAAGGCCGAGCACGAGGGCACGGTGGACGTCACCGTGACCACGGCCTTCCCGCTCAAGCCGGCCCAGGAGCAGGCCATCGGCACGGCGCTCAAGAGCAAGCTGGGGCGCGAGGTCCGCATCCACGCCGAGGAGGACCCCGAACTGATCGGCGGCTTCCGCCTGCGCGCGGGTGACATGGTCATCGACGGCTCGGTGGCCGCACAGCTGGGCCAGCTGGCGCAAGAATTAGGAATCTAACAGGGTACGCAACCATGCAACTGAATCCCTCTGAAATCAGCGAGCTGATCAAGAAGAAGATCGAGAACTTCGATGTTTCTGCCGAGGCTCACAACGAAGGTACCGTGGTCAGCGTGACCGACGGTATCGTGCGCATCCACGGCCTGGCCGACGCCATGTCCTACGAGATGCTGGAGTTCCCGGGCGGTGTCTACGGCCTGGCCCTGAACCTGGAGCGCGACTCGGTCGGCGCCGTGGTCCTGGGCGACTACAAGGGCATCACTGAGGGCGATCCGGTCAAGTGCACCGGCAAGATCCTCGAGGTGCCCACCGGCCCCGAGCTGCTGGGCCGCGTGGTGGACGCCCTGGGTAACCCCATCGACGGCAAGGGTCCGATCGAGACCCAGTGCTCGGCGCCCATCGAGCAGATCGCGCCCGGCGTCATCGCGCGCCAGTCGGTGGACCAGCCGGTGCAGACCGGCATCAAGGCCATCGACGCCATGGTTCCGGTGGGCCGCGGCCAGCGCGAGCTGATCATCGGCGACCGCCAGACCGGCAAGTCCGCGCTGGCGATCGACACCATCATCAACCAGAAGGGCACCGGCATCAAGTGTATCTACGTGGCCGTGGGGCAGAAGAACTCCACCATCGCCGCGCTGGTGCGCAAGCTGGAAGAACACGGCGCCATGGAGCACACTATCATCGTCGCCGCGCCCGCCGCCGAGTCCGCCGCGCTGCAGTTCATCGCGCCCTATGCCGGCTGCACCATGGGCGAGTACTTCCGCGACCGTGGCGAGGACGCCCTGATCGTATACGACGACCTGACCAAGCAGGCCTGGGCCTACCGCCAGGTCTCGCTGCTGCTGCGCCGCCCGCCGGGCCGCGAGGCCTATCCCGGCGACGTGTTCTATCTGCACTCGCGTCTGCTGGAGCGCGCCGCGCGCGTCAATGCCGACTACGTGGAGAAGTTCACCAACGGCGAGGTCACCGGCAAGACCGGTTCTCTGACCGCGCTGCCGATCATCGAGACCCAGGCCGGTGACGTGTCCGCCTTCGTGCCGACCAACGTGATCTCCATCACCGACGGCCAGATCTTCCTGGAGTCGGACCTGTTCAACGCCAACATCCGCCCGGCCATCAACGCCGGTCTCTCGGTGTCGCGCGTCGGCGGTTCCGCCCAGACCAAGATCATCAAGAAGCTGGGCGGCGGTGTGCGCCTGGCACTGGCCCAGTACCGTGAGCTGGCGGCCTTCTCGCAGTTCGCCTCCGACCTGGACGAGTCCACCCGCAAGCAGCTGGAGCGTGGCCAGCGCGTGACCGAGCTGATGAAACAGCCGCAGTACAGCCCGCTGTCCATCGCCGACATGGCGATCTCGCTGTTTGCCGCCAACGAGGGCTATCTGGACGACATCGAGGTCAACAAGGTGGTCGATTTCGAGGCCGCGCTGCACGCCTATATGGCGGCCAATCACGCGGACCTGGTGGCCAGGGTGAACGAGAGCGCGGACTGGAACGACGACATCGAGTCGGCCTTCCACGAGGCGCTCAAGGACTTCAAGGCCAACGGCACCTGGTAAGCGGGACGCGGGGCCCGGCCCCGACCGGCGATTAATTTTCAGACAGAAGGTTTGACATGGCAGGCGCTAAAGAGATTCGGACCAAGATCTCCTCGATCAAGAGCACTCAGAAGATCACGAGTGCCATGGAGATGGTGGCCGCCTCCAAGATGCGGAAGGCGCAGGAGCGCATGGAGTCCTCGCGCCCCTATGCGCAGAAGATGCGCGAAGTCATCGGGCATGTGGCCCTGGCCAACCCGGAATACCGGCATCCGTTCATGCAGGCGCGCGAGATCAAGCGCATCGGCTACATCATCGTGTCCTCCGACCGGGGGCTGTGCGGAGGCCTCAACACCAACCTGTTCCGGCGCCTGGTCAAGGACATCGCGGCGCTGCGCGAGGAAGGCAAGGAGGTCAGCTACTGCCTGATCGGCACCAAGGCCCTGGGCTTCTTCAAGCGGGTCGGCGGGGACGTGCGCGCCCAGGTCACCCACCTGGGTGACGCGCCGCATCTGGACAGCCTGATCGGCCCGGTCAAGGTCATGCTCGATGCCTTCATGGAGGGCGAGATCGACGAGATCCGCCTGGCCTACAACGAGTTCGTCAACACCATGACCCAGCGCCCGACCGTGACCCAGCTGGTGCCCCTGCCGCCGGGCGAGGACGCCGAGGAACTCAAGCACCACTGGGACTACATCTACGAGCCGGACGCGCGCGAGGTCCTGGACAACCTGCTGGTGCGCTACATCGAGTCGGTCGCCTACCAGGCGGTGGTCGAGAACACCGCCTGCGAGATGTCGGCGCGCATGGTCGCCATGAAGTCCGCCACCGACAACGCGGGCAACCTGATCGACGAGCTGCAGCTGGTCTACAACAAGGCCCGCCAGGCCGCGATCACG
This sequence comes from Sedimenticola sp., assembly GCA_027024025.1. GTDB lineage: Bacteria > Pseudomonadota > Gammaproteobacteria > Chromatiales > Chromatiaceae > MONJU. The sequence goes on along the minus strand of JALVTT010000079.1, from coordinate 13,708 downwards.
CAGGAGATCTCCGAGATCGTCAGTGGCGCCGCCGCGGTATCGTGAAGAATTTTTTGAGTTACGAGTCGCAGCTTGCTGCGAAAGTTTGAAGATTGAGAGGAAACGCCAATGAGCACGGGTAAGGTCGTCGAGATTATCGGCGCGGTGGTCGACGTTCAGTTCGAACGCGGCGACATGCCGAAGGTATACGATGCGCTGAAGATCGAGTCAGCGGATCTGACCCTGGAGGTTCAGCAGCAACTGGGTGACGGCGTGGTGCGCGCCATCGCCATGGGTTCCACCGACGGCCTGAAGCGCGGCCTGGAAGTGGTCAACACCAGCACCCCCATCAGCGTGCCGGTCGGTCAGGCCACCCTGGGCCGGATCATGGACGTGCTGGGCAACCCGGTGGACGAGGCCGGCCCCATCGGCACCGAGGAGCGCATGCCCATCCACCGCGAGGCCCCCAGGCTCGAAGACCAGGCCACCACCACCGAGGTGCTGGAGACCGGCATCAAGGTCATCGACCTGATCATGCCCATCCAGAAGGGCGGCAAGGTCGGCCTGTTCGGCGGCGCCGGCGTGGGCAAGACCGTGACCCTGATGGAGCTGATCCGCAACATCGCCGTGGAGCACTCCGGCTTCTCGGTGTTCGCCGGCGTCGGCGAGCGGACCCGCGAGGGCAACGACTTCTATCACGAGATGTCCGAGGGCGGGGTGCTCGACAAGGTGGCCCTGGTCTATGGCCAGATGAACGAGCCGCCCGGCAACCGTCTGCGCGTGGCCCTGACCGGCCTGACCATGGCCGAATACTTCCGTGACGAGGGCCGCGACGTGCTGATGTTCGTGGACAACATCTACCGCTACACCCTGGCCGGCACCGAGGTGTCCGCGCTGCTGGGCCGGATGCCGTCGGCGGTGGGCTACCAGCCGACCCTGGCCGAGGAGATGGGCGTGCTGCAGGAGCGCATCACCTCCACCAAGACCGGCTCCATCACCTCCTTCCAGGCCGTGTATGTCCCCGCGGACGACCTCACCGACCCGTCCCCTGCCACCACCTTCGCCCACCTGGACGCCACCCTGGTGCTGTCGCGTCAGGTCGCCGAGCTGGGTATCTACCCCGCGGTGGACCCGCTGGACTCCACCTCGCGTATCCTCGACCCGCACGTGGTCGGCCAGGAGCACTACGAGGTGGCGCGCGGCGTGCAGGGCGTGCTGCAGCGTTACAAGGAACTGAAGGACATCATCGCCATCCTGGGCATGGACGAGCTGTCCGAGGAAGACAAGCTGATCGTGCAGCGCGCGCGCAAGATCCAGCGCTTCCTGTCGCAGCCCTTCTTCGTGGCCGAGGTCTTCACCGGGGCCCCGGGCAAGTACGTGACCCTGAAGGAGACCATCGCCGACTTCAAGGCCATCCTGGCCGGCCAGTACGACCACCTGCCCGAGCAGGCCTTCTACATGTGCGGCAACATCCAGGAGGCTGTGGCCAAGGCCGAGCAGATGAGCTGAGCCCGGCCGGGCCGCTCGCGCACCAGGAGCTAGAATCATGGCTATGACCATACATGTCGACATCGTGAGCGCCGAGGGTCCGCTGTTCAGCGGCCAGGGCGAGATGGTGTACGCCCCGGCGGCGATGGGCGAGATCGGCATCGCGCCGCGCCACGCCCCGCTGGTGACCCGTCTCAAGCCGGGCGAGGTGCGGGTCGATCCCGGCGAGGGCAAGCCGCAGGAGCACTTCTATGTCTCCGGCGGGCTGATCGAGGTGCAGCCCTTCAAGGTCACGGTGCTGGCCGACACCGGGGTGCGCGCCGCCGATCTGGACGAGGCCCAGGCCCTGGAGGCCAAGCGCCGCGCCGAGGACGCCCTGGCCAACCAGTCGGCCGAGATGGATCTGGCCAAGGCCCAGGCCGAGCTGGCCGAGGCGGTGGCCCAGCTGCGAGCCATCGAACGCCTGCGGAAAAGCAAGTAAGCGCGCGTCTTGCTAGAATACAGGGCCCTGCCGGTGCGTACCCGCGGGGCCTTTTTGTTTCAGAGATCCAGTTGATATGAGCGAACAGACAGTGCAGCCCGGCAAGTACGTCGGCCTGACCTACACCATCATGGACGAGCAGGGCAATGTCGTCGAACAGCACGATGTGCCCCTGGGCTTCGTGTACGGCAGTGACACCGAGCTGATCGGCGGCATGGACCGTGCCGTTCTGGGCAAGAAGGCCGGTGACGAGGTGGAGGTCGAGCTGCGGCCCGAGGACGCCTACGGCGAGCGCGATCCCTCGCTGACCTTCACCGACGACCTGGAGAACGTCCCGCCCCAGTTCCGCAAGGTCGGCGCCGAGGTGCAGATGCAGAACGAGGCCGGCGAGGTCAAGACCTTCTATGTCACCGACATCAGCGGCGACAAGCTGACCGTGGACGGTAACCACCCGCTGGCGGGCAAGACCCTCAAGGTCAAGGTGCGCATCGTCGAGGTGCGCGACGCCAATCCGGGCGAGGACAAGGTCTCCGGCATCCACGCGGTGCAGGCCCCGACCCACCCCACCATCAACTGAATCCGCGACGGGGAAGCAGGGATGGGCCTCAATATCGTCGATCCAGGGGCTGGCCGCAATCACGGCCAGCGCGTCCGGAGGCGTATCTTGCGAGAGGTGATGGCATGGGCATGAACCTGGGAATCGTCATTCTCGCCGCGGGTCAGGGTACCCGCATGAAGTCCCGCCGGCCCAAGGTGCTGCACCGCCTGGCCGACCGCCCGCTGCTGGCGCACGTCATCGACACCGCCCGGCAGCTCGACCCGCGGCGCATCGTGGTGGTGTACGGGCATGCCGGCGATCAGGTGCGCGCCGCCATCAGCGACCCGGACATCGAATGGGTGGAGCAGGCGCAACAGCTCGGCACCGGACACGCCGTGGCCCAGGCCATGCCCTGCCTGGAGGGCATCGACCGGGTGCTGGTGCTCTATGGCGATGTGCCGCTGATCACGGCGGACACCCTGCGCGAGCTGGTGGCCCGCGCCGGGGACGGCTTCGGCCTGCTCTCGGTCACCCTGGACGATCCGAGCGGCTACGGCCGGGTGCTGCGCGACGCGGAGGGGCGGGTCAGCGGCATCGTCGAACAGAAGGACGCCAGCCCCGCGCAGCTGGCGATCCGCGAGGTCAACACCGGCATCATGCTGCTGCCCCGGGCCCGCCTGGGCGACTGGCTCGGGCGCCTGTCCAACGACAACGCCCAGGGCGAATACTATCTGACCGATGTGCTGGGCATGGCGGTGGCCGACGGGGTGCCGGTGGCGGTCAGCCAGCCCGCCGATCCCATGGAGGCCGAGGGCGTCAACGACCGCCTGCAGCTGGCGGCCCTGGAGCGCGCCCTGCAGCGCCGCCAGGCCGAACGGCTGATGCGCGCCGGCCTGGGCCTGCGCGACCCGGCGCGCTTCGACCTGCGCGGGCGGCTGCAACACGGGCCGGACTGCGAGATCGACATCAACGTCCTGATCGAGGGCGAGGTGGTCCTGGGCGAGGGTGTGCGCGTGGGCGCCAACACGGTGCTGCGTGACTGCCGCGTGCACGACGGCGTCCAGATCCTCGAGAACTGTGTGATCGAACAGGCCGAGATCGGCCCGGGCTGCCGCGTGGGCCCCTTCTCGCGCCTGCGCCCGGGGGCCCGCCTGCTCGGCGACAACCATGTCGGCAACTTCGTGGAGATCAAAAAGGCCGAGGTCGGCCCGGGTTCCAAGATCAACCACCTCAGCTATGTCGGCGACAGCGAGATCGGCAGCGGGGTGAACATCGGCGCCGGCACCATCACCTGCAACTACGACGGCGCCAACAAGCACCTGACCCGGATCGGGGACAATGCCTTCATCGGCTCCAACACCGCGCTGGTGGCCCCGGTCAGCGTGGGCGAGGACGCCACCATCGGCGCCGGTTCGGTGATCAGCAAGGACGCCCCGGCCGGGGAACTCAGCCTCACCCGCGCCCGCCAGGTGAGCATCAGCGGCTGGCAACGGCCCAAGAAGAACAAATAGCAGGGAGCCTGCCATGTGTGGAATCGTCGGGGCCGTGGCCCAGCGCAATGTCGTACCCATCCTCATGGAAGGACTCAAACGCCTGGAGTACCGCGGCTATGATTCGGCCGGGATCGCGGTGCGCGACGCCGGCGGCGGCCTGCGGCGCATCCGCTCCGTGGGCAAGGTCGCGGAGCTGCAGGGTCTGGTCGACGAGAGCGGCCTGAGCGGCGGCCTGGGCATCGCCCATACCCGCTGGGCCACCCACGGCATGCCGGCCGAGCGCAACGCCCACCCGCACATGAGCGGCGAACGGGTCGCGGTGGTGCACAACGGCATCATCGAGAATCACGCCGAACTGCGCGCCGAGCTGGAGGCCGCGGGCTATGCCTTCCAGTCCGAGACCGACACCGAGGTCATCGCCCATCTGATGGCCGATCTGCTGGGCCAGGGGCTGTCCCTGCTCGAGGCCATGCAGGCCGCGCGCCAGCGCCTGCTCGGGGCCTATGGCATGGCGGTGATCAGCCCGGACCACCCGGACCACATGGTGGTGGCGCGCGCCGGCAGCCCGCTGGTGATCGGTGTGGGCGTGGGCGAGCACTTCATCGCCTCGGACGTGTTCGCCCTGCTTCCGGTGACCCAGCGCTTCATCTTTCTGGAAGAGGGCGACGTGGCCGAGATCCGCGCCGACAGCGTGCGGATCCACGACGCCGGGGGCGCACCGGTCGAGCGCGAGGTGCGCACCTCGCAGCTGTCCGCCTCCACCGCCGAGAAGGGCCCCTACCGCCACTACATGCTGAAGGAGATCTTCGAGCAGCCGGCGGTGATCGCCGAGACCCTGGAGGGCCGCATCCACCAGGGCCGTCTGCTGGAGGAGAGCTTCGGGCACATCGCCGGCACCCTGCTGGACCAGGCGCGCGCGGTGCACATCATCGCCTGCGGCACCAGCTACCATGCCGGCCTGGTCGCGCGCTACTGGCTGGAGGAGGCCGGGGTGCCCTGCCAGGTCGAGGTCGCCAGCGAGTACCGCTACCGCAAGGTCGTGGTGCCGGAAGACTGCCTGTTCGTCAGCATCTCGCAGTCGGGCGAGACCGCCGACACCCTGGCGGCGCTGCGCGCGGCGCGGCGCGGCGGCTATCTGGGCAGCCTGGCCATCTGCAACGTGCCCGAAAGCTCGCTGGTGCGCGAGTCCGACGTGGCCCTGATGACCCGCGCCGGGCCCGAGATCGGCGTCGCCTCGACCAAGGCCTTCACCACCCAGCTGGTGGCGCTGCGCCTGCTCACCATCGCCCTCGCCCGCCGCCGCGGCCTCAGCGAGGCACAGGAAAAGGCCCTGGTGGACGAGCTCGAGGCCCTGCCGCGCCAGGTCGAGGTCGTGTTCCAGCTCAACGAGCGGATCGCGGCCATGGCCAATGCCTTCTCGGACCTGCACAACGCCCTGTTCCTGGGGCGCGGCCCCTTCTACCCCGTGGCCATGGAGGGCGCGCTCAAGCTCAAGGAGATCTCCTACATCCATGCCGAGGCCTATCCCGCCGGCGAACTCAAGCACGGTCCCCTGGCCCTGGTGGACGAGCAGATGCCGGTGGTCTGCGCCCTGCCGGACGACCCGCTGCTGGAAAAGGTCCTGTCCAACCTGCAGGAGGTGCGCGCGCGCGGCGGCGAGCTGTTCCTGTTCAGCGACCGCAGCGTGCAGATCGATCTCGACCGCTATCAGAACCTGACCCTGGACGACATCCGCCCCGGCACCGCGCCCATCGTCTACAGCGTGCCGCTGCAGCTGCTGGCCTACCATGTGGCCGTGCTCAAGGGCACCGATGTCGATCAGCCGCGCAACCTGGCCAAGAGCGTCACGGTCGAATAGGCCATGCGTCGCTCCCTGGTATCGCTCGGCCTCGTATTCCTGACGGGCCTGGCGCTGCTGCTGGTCGGGCTGCACCTGGCGGCGCCCTGGCTGATGCGCACCCAGCTGCAGCGGGCCCTGGGAGCGGGCCAGCTCAGCTATCTGGGCGAGGTCGATCTCAACCTGTTCAGCGGCCTGCTGGCCATCGACGGCCTGGTCCTGGGCCCGCCGCAACGGCCCTGGCTGCGCCTGGAGGAGGCCCGCCTGGAGCTGGACACGGGCGCCCTGCTGCGCGGCCGGCTGCGGGTGCGGCGGCTGGACCTGGCGCGCGGCTACTGGCGTGTGCGCCGTCGCCCCGATGGCGGGCTGGACACCGGCCTGCCGGCGGCCCCGGCCGGACAGGGACAGGCATCCGTGCCGCCGCCACGGGTGGACGCGGCCCGCCTGGCGCGCTTCCGTCTGATCTACGAGGATCCGGCCACCGGCCTGCCGGCGCAGGTGATCCGTCTGCGATCGCTCAGCCTGGAGGATCTCGACCCGGCCGCATCCACCCCGGCTTCCCTGCATCTGCGGGCCCGCTGGGGCGCGGCGCGGCTGGGATTCGACGGCGGCCTGCGCCTGGCGCCCCGGCCCCGGCTGCGGGGCCGCCTGGACCTGCGCCAACTGCCCCTGAGGCGCGTCCTGCGCCTGGCCCGCCGGCCGCTGCCGCTGGGCGGGCGGCTGGATGCCCGGCTCGACCTGCGGGCCTCGCCCGGCGCGCTGCGCCTCGCCGGCCGGGCCGCGGTCGGTGAGCTGGCCTACCGCCTGGCTCGCACGTCACCGCAGGCGGCCTGTGATGACGCGGCCGCCTGCGGGCGGCTGCGCATCGACACCCTCGGCCTGGAAAGGCTCCGGCTGAGTCTGGATCCCGGCGACCCGGGCCGGCCGCGCCTGAGCGCCCAAAGCCTGAGCCTGAGCGGCCTGCATCTGCAAGACGGCGCCTACCGCATCGATCTGGACAGCGCCGCGCTGCGGGCCCTGGATCTCCATCCGGACCGGGCGGCCTGGCGGGTACAGGGCGAGGCGCTGCAGGCGCGGGGCCTGGCCCTGAGCGGGGAGGCCGGCGATCTGGCTCTGGATCGGCTGAGGCTGGAGGCCCCGGCGCTGTCCCTGCCCCGCGAAGCGGACGCCAGGCCGGCGCTCAGTGGCGGCGATCTGTCCCTGACCGGCGTGAGGGCGCATCAGGCCGGACGCGCCCTGAGTCTGGGCCGCGCCGCCATCCAGGGCGCATGGCGTTACCAGGGCGGCCGCTGGACCCAGGCCGGCCTGAGGCTGGATGTGCAGGGCCTCGCGCTGGATGATCCACCGCGCGCCCTGACCCTGGAGGCGGGCTTGGCGCGGCTGGATGCGGGCGAACTCGACCCGGCGCGGGCGACCGCGCGGGGCGGTGCGCAGCTCACCGGCCTGCGCTTCCAGCCGCAGGGCGCGGAGGGCGAACAGCTGTCCCTGGCCGGGCTGTCCCTGGAGGGGCTGGACTGGGACGGCGCGCGCCTGCGCCTGCGGGAGGCGGCCCTGGACGGCCTGGCCCTGCGCCGCTACCCCCTGCGCCTGGCGCGCGCCGAGCTCGCCGCCTCCACCCTGTCGGCCTCGGACTGGGCGCTGGGCCGCCTGACCCTGCACGATCTGCGTCTCGGCCTGAGTCGGGACGCGGACGGTCACTGGCAGCGACCGCGGCTGAGCGCGCCGGCAACCTCCGGCGCCGGGGCCGGCGCAGCGGACCCGGCCCGTCCGCGCTGGCGCCTGGCCGGGCTGCGCCTGGCCGGCGACAACCGGGTGCACCTGGTCGACCGGCACATCCAGCCGCCGCTGGACCGCGAGTTGCACATCGCCCGCCTCGAGCTGGGGGCCCTGGACAGCGGGCGGCCCGGGCAGGACACCCCGCTGGATCTCAACCTGGTGCTGGACCGCTATTCCCACCTGGGCCTGCAGGCGCGTCTGCGGCCCTTCGCCCGGCCGCCGGCCATCGAGGGCCACGGGACGCTGAGCGGGCTGCATCTGCCCCTGGTCAACGGCCTGGTGGCCGATCAGCTGGGGCACCGCTTCGTCGAGGGCGAGCTGAGCGACCGCTTCAAGCTCAGGATCGCGCGTCACCGCCTGCACATGCGCAACCACCTGGAGCTGAACGACTTGGAGGTCGATCCCATCCCCGGGCGCAAGGGCCCGCCGCTGTCCCTGGCGGCGGCCCTGCTGGAGGACCGCCAGGGCCGCATCACGCTGGACGTGCCGATCGACGGCGATCTGTCACGTCCGGATTTTCACGTCCTGGGCGCGCTCGATCCCATCATCATGAAGGCCGTGGCCGGGACCGCCGCGCTGGCCATCCAGCCCCTGGGCAGCGTGATCCTGGTCGGTGGCCTGCTGGCCGACGCGGCGCTGCAGGTGCGCTTCCAGCCGGTGGGCTTCCAGGCCGGCGCCAGCCGGCCGCGCGCCGGGATGGAGGCCCGGCTGCGCGCCCTGGGCAAGAAGCTGGCCGACCGGCCGAAGCTGCGTCTGCGCCTGTGCGGGGTGGCGGTGGCCTCCGATCGCGGCGGAGACAAGAAAGATGACGCCGCGGCCATGCTGAAGCTGGCGGAACAACGCGCCGCCTGGGTGCGCCGGGTGCTGCTGGAGACGGGGGTGGCCAGTGGCCAGTTGCGCGCCTGCCGGCCGCGCATCGACGATACGGCCGACGGCCGGCCGCGGGTGGAGATCCGGCTGTAGCCGCTTCGCCGGGCTCAGGCGTTTTCGCCCTCGCTCTCCTCCAGCAGGGTCGCCAACTCGCTGACCAGCTCGCCGCGCCGGATGGGCTTGGTGATCAGCCCGGCATAGCCGGCGCGCCGGATCTTGCGGTGCAGATCCTCGTCGTCCTGGGCGCTGACCGCCACCACAGGGCCGCGGAAGCCGGCCTGTTGCAGGTGCCGCAAGAGCAGGCGGTGGTGGGGCTCCGGCAGCAGATTGACCACGATCAGCTCCGGGTTCTGACTCACCAGGGCCTCGCACTCGTCCGCGTCGCGCGCCACGCTCAGGCGGGCCCCGGCGCCCGTGATGAAGATCGTCAACAGCTCGCGGGTGTCCGGGTCGTCCTCCAGCAGCAGCACCCGGCGCTGCACCAGGGTGCGTTCCTCGTCGCTCTTGCGGTCGCGCGCCGGCGCCTCGACATGGAAGCTGGCCCGGGTGCCCTTGCCGGGCTGGGACTCCAGGGTCAGCTCGCCCCCCATGCCCTGCACGATGGAGCGGCTGATGCCCAGGCCCAGGCCGGCCCCCTGCTGGCCGCGATCAGTCGCGGGGCCCTGGCTGAAGGGCTGGAACAGGCGCTTGAGATCCTGCGGGGGGATGCCCGAGCCAGTGTCTTCCACAGATACTTCCAGGCGGTCCCTGGCCCATTCCAGGGACACGCTGATCGCCCCCTCGCGGGTGAACTTGATGGCGTTGCCGATCAGGTTGACCAGCACCTGGCGCAGGCGCAGCTCGTCCAGCCACAGGCGCTTGGGCATGTTGCCACCTAGCCACCAGGCCAGGGACAGGCCTTTCTGGCGCGCGGTGGGCTGGAACAGCTCCTCCAGTTCGTTGACCAGGCGGGCGATGTCGCAGGCCACCGGGCGGATGTGCAGCCGGTCGTGCTCCAGCACGCTCTGGTCGAGCAGGTTGTCCACTAGCGAGAGCAGGTAGTTGGCGCCGCGCTTGATCGCCTGCAGGTCGGCGTGCAGGCGTCCGGCGTCGCCCATGTCCTCCTCTGCCAGGGTGGCGAAGCCGAGGATGGAGGACAGCGGGGTGCGGAACTCGTGCGACATGCGTCCGATGAACAGGCTCTTTGCCTGCATGGCGCGCTCCAGCTCGGTGTGCTTGCGCGCCAGTTCGCGCTGTGAGAGGGCCAGCTCGTTGGCCAGTTGCTGGTAGCGCAGGCGCTCGGCGTGTTCGCGCCGGGCGTCGGTGAAGGCCATGCCCCAGCCGTTTTTCAGGCGCAGGATATAGACGTGGGCGAACATCTCATCGCCCAGGTCGAGGATGGGCAGGGTGGTGATCTGACCGAGCGGGGCGTCCTCCATGCCGACCAGGAACAGCAGGCGGTCGGACAGATCCTTGCCGCGGTGCAAGTCATGAAAGCCGTAATGTGCCGCCTGGCCCTGGGCGTCGGCCAGCTCCAGGGCGTCGTTGACCAGCAGATAGAAAGGCAACTGTTGCTGGTTATCGACTTCCCGTAGATAGGCGGTCAGCCGTTCGATGGGGGATGCGTTCTGTTCCTCTGCGCTCATGCCTTGATCGCCAGTTGTTCGCCCAGTCTCTGAAAGGCCTCCTCCACCCCGAGCCCGGTCAGGGCGCTGCTGCGCACGCTGTGCCAACCGCTGGAGCGCAGCTGTTTCAGGGTGTCGGTGGAAAGTTCGTACTGCTCGTGCAGATCGTCCTTGTTCAGTACCAGCACAAAGGGTACGTGCCCGATCTGGCGCTCGGCCTGGCGGTGCAGGTCGATGGCGTGGTCCAGGGTCTCGCAGCGGGTCGCGTCGCTTACCAGCAGGTAGCCGCTGGCGCCCTTGAGGTAGGACTGTTCGACGGTGGAGAGCGCGTTGCTGCCGGCGATGTCCCATAGCACCAGCTTGAGGTCGTCGCCCGAGGGCAGTCGGATGATCTTGCTGTCGATCTTGACGCCGATGGTGGTCTGATAGGCCTCGGAAAAGGTATGGCGCACATAGCGTGACACCAGGCTGGTCTTGCCGACCGCGAAATCACCGATCATGCAGATCTTGCGTGTCAGCATGCTATTGTCCTTGATCCAAGATAATACGAAATTCGGTTCGGCGCGCACTGACATCCTGGATAGGCGTTTGGCCGATTTCGGCCTGCCAGCGGAACAGTTCCGCGGGCAGGCCCTGGGAGACCAGCGTGTCGCGCACCAGCAGGGCGCGGGTCAGGCCGATCTGGCTATTCAGTTCCGGCAGGCCGACGCCGTCCGTGTGCCCGATCAGAAGCACATGGAAAGGGGTGTGCAGCCGTTGGCCAAGATGGTAAAGCTGCTTAAGCGTTTGACCCAGCCGCGCCAGCTGTTGCTGTTGGTTCTGGTCCAGCTCGCTGCGTTCGGTGAAGTATATGTTCGTGTTCTCAATCCGAATGCGGAGTTGTTCAAACTCCAGCGATTCGGTCGGCACCAGACCCTGGCGGTCGACGCCCTGCAGCCCGGGGATGGCGGCGGCCGCCTGGTCCAGACCCTCGATCCAGGCCAGCGGGGCGCTGCCGCGGACCGCCAGGCGCTGCTGCTCGACCCGCATCTCCACCCCCTGTGGCGGGGCCAGACGGGTCCGGGCCTGCTCCAGCAGATAGTCGTCCAGGCTCTGCAGGCCCTGCTCGTCCAGACCCTGCACCCCGGGGATCAGCGGGGCCTGCAGGCGCGCGCGCCGCAGCCAGTCCGCGGGGGCGTGCCCGGACAGGCGCAGGATGCCCTGGCGCAGGCTCAGGCTCACCCCCTCCGGCGGGGCCAGGGTCTTGCGCGCGCGCTGCTCCACCAGCCGCGGGTCCAGGTCGAGATAGGGCCGCCACTGCATGTCCACCCGCCCGGGCTCGATGCCGGCCTGCTTCAGCAGCGGCTCGACCGGGGCGGCCTGGGGGTCGCGCAGGCCGCGCAGCCGGAGGCGCTGGCGGCCGTAGATCACGTCGGTGAGAGTGAGGCCGGGCTGCGCGTCCAGCAGCGCGACCAGGCGGTGTTCGCGCGCCTGCCAGTCCTGTTGCGCGCGGTGTGCCTGCCACAGGCGGTAGCCCCACCAGGCCGCCAGCATGGCCAGGCCCAGAAGAATCAGGATGAAGGCCGGCGAGAGGCCGCGTTTCTTCTCCACGCTCTTGTGCTGGGAGCGCAGGCAGCGGCCCAGCAGCGGAGCGGCCGGGGCCAGGGTCTCGGTGCGGCCGTCGAACTGTTCGAGCTGGCTGCGGTAGCGGGCGTGCAGGTTCTCCAGCACCTCTTGGCAGTGCTCGCGCAGCTCGCTGGGCACGATGCCGCGCACCACCGCCGCCAGATAGGCCTGGGGACCATGTACCAGGAGCACGGTGTGCTCGCCCATCTCGACCGTGTCCAGGCCATCCTTTTCGTCGGCCTGAAAGGCGTCGCGCACAAACTGGGTGATGGCGGTGAGCATGCCGGAGATGGCGTCGGCGTCGGCCTGGCCGGCCAGCTCGTCCTGCACGTGCTGCATCAGCAGGCCGCTGCCGGGCTGGATCAGGAACACCTGTTCCACGCGGTAGGCCAGGGTGTGGCGCAGCACGATCTCGGCGAAGGGCACGCCCGTGCGCAGGGCCTCGATGCGCCACTTCAGGCCCTGGATGGACAGGCTGTGTTCCAGGGTGCGGTTGATGTTCTCCACCAGCCCGCGCAGGGTGCTGGTGATGGACTGGCGGATGGCCGGGCCCATGACCGGGTACAGGGCGTTGGCGAAGTTGTCCGGGTCGCGACGGATGGAGCGCTCGATGCACTGGGTCACCGGGGGCTCGAGGGCGTCGGTCAGCTCGTCGTCGCGCGCGTCGCGCAGGCGCACCGCGTCCGGCAGCACCTCGGCCACGTCCTCGCTGCGCAGCGAGGGGTCGGCGAGGCGTTCGCTGATGGCCTCGATCTGCTGCTGTTCCTCGCCCAGCAGCAGCTGCTTGAGCGTGCCCAGCGCATCGTCGGAACCGGCGGGGGTGTTCATGAGCGGCGGCTCAGCCGTCCTGGCCTTCCAGCTGGTCGGCCAGCTGGCGCATCAGAGCGGCCAGCACGCCGCGGTCAACCTTGGCCGCGTCCAGTCGGTCGAGCTGCTTGTGGGTGTCGCGCTCCAGTTCCTTGAGTGCGCGCTCCAGGCTGGTCTGCAGGTCCTCGATGCGCTGCTCCAGGGCCTGGCGGGTGCGGTTCAGCTCATCGCGCAGCGCGGCCTCCATCTCCTGCTGGGCGCTGCGCGTGGCCTGGTCGAGCTGGGCATGGGCCTTGCGGGTGTCTTCTCCAAGCTGGGCCAGGGCCTTGCCGGTCTCGGCAAGCTGGGCGTCCACCCGGCGCTGGTATTCGCCGAAAAGCAGCTCGCGGACCTGTTGCATGCTGTCGGCCGCGGGGGCTTGGGTATTGGGTTTCTTGGCCATTTATCTGAGCTCCTCACGAGGGTGTTGCCCTTCCCACAGCCAAACGCCTTGGTGAATTGGGCATCCGCCGGGCGCCGGCGCGGGCAAGGCAACGGGTCCGCCGGTGGTGGCGGGCCTGTTTCAGTCTTCGTTGTTCAGTATCGGCGCCAGTGTATTGCAGAGTTGCTCGCGAGTCACCGGCTTAACCAGGTAATCAACGGCGCCGCGCATGGCGGCACGCAGGCGGTAGGCTTTATCCTCATAGGAGGACAGCATGACAATCGGGATGTGCTGGGTGTGAGGATTGCGAGAGATGGCCCGGCAGGCGTCGAGGCCGTTCATGCCGGGCATGTCGATGTCCATAAGGATGAGGTCCGGGTCCGTCTCCAGGGCGTACCGGACCGCATCCTCGCCGTTGTCCACCGTCTCCACCGGCCGGTCACAGGCCAAGAGGAGGCGTTGGATCAGGCGGCGTTGGATGTCCGAGTCCTCCACCAGCAGAACAGATCCCTTGCACATTGCGTTAATCTCTAGGGTGTTAAGCATGGCTTAATGTTACGGCTTGGCGGGTGTTGCCGCCATAAAGAAAGGGTTATGACGCTGTCTGCGATATGCGACAGCTTTATTGGTGCTCAGGGGCGGAAGGCGGCCGGGTCCAGCTCGTGGCGGTGCAGCAGCTTGTAGAACTCGGTGCGGTTGCGCCCGGCCAGGCGCGCGGCGTTGGTGACGTTGCCGTTGGTGGCGCGCAGGATGCCGGTGAGATAGCGGCGTTCGAAGGCCAGACGGGCCTCGTCCAGGGTGGGCGGGGC
>JALVTT010000078.1 GCA_027024025.1 Sedimenticola sp. | reverse complement strand
CGATACCGTGCGGCGGCGCCTGGAATACCGTCTGGACAAGGTCACCGACCGCCTGCACCTGCTGGAGGGCCTGCTGATCGCCTTCCTCAATCTGGACGAGGTGATCCGCATCATCCGCACCGAGGACCAGCCCAAGCCGGTGCTGATGAAACGCTTTGCCCTGACCGATCTGCAGGCCGATTACATCCTCGACACCAAGCTGCGCCAGCTGGCGCGCCTGGAGGAGATGAAGATCCGCGCCGAGCAGGAAAAGCTCGACCAGGAGCGCCAGGAGCTGGAAAAGACCCTCGGCTCCAAGGCGCGCATGAAGACCCTCATCAAGAAGGAGCTGGCCGCCGACGCGGAGACCTTCGGCGACCCGAGGCGCAGCGCCATCCAGACCCGGTCCCCGGCCGAGGCCATGGACGAGTCGGAACTGACCCCCAGCGAGCCGGTCACCGTGGTGCTTTCGGAAAAGGGCTGGGTGCGCGCCGCCAAGGGGCACGAGATCAACCCCGCGGAACTCAACTACAAGACCGGCGACGCCTATCTGGACTCGGTGCGCCTGCGCAGCAACCAGCCGGCCATCTTCCTCGACAGCACCGGGCGCAGTTACGCGCTGCTGGCGCATACCCTGCCTTCGGCGCGCGGCCAGGGCGAGCCGCTGACCGGCCGCTTCAAGCCGCCCTCGGGCGCGGGTTTTGCGGCGGTCCTGGGCGGTGATCCGGACGCCTGGTGGCTGCTCGCCTCGGACGCCGGTTACGGCTTCCGCGTGCAGGCGCGCGATCTGGTGGCCAACAAGAAGGGCGGCAAGGCCGTGCTCACCCTGCCCAAGGGCGCGCGGGTGCTGCGCCCCAGCCGGGTGTTCGACGCCGATACCGACCGCGTGGTGGCGGTCAGCTCCAGTGGGCGCATGCTGGTGATCCCGGCCTCGGAGCTGCCGGCCATGGCGCGCGGCAAGGGCAACCGGATCATCGGCATCCCCTCCAAGGCCGTGGCCGAGCGCTCGGAATACATGGTGGCGGTGCTGGTGGTGCCGGAAGGCGGCCGGGTGCGGCTGCTCTCGGGCAAGCGGCATCTGACCCTCAAGGCGGCCGATCTCAACGCCTATGAGGGCGAGCGCGGGCGGCGCGGCAACAAGCTGCCGCGCGGCTTCCAGAAGGTCGACGCCCTGCTGCTGGAAGGCTGAGCGGGAGACCGGGCGATGGCCAGGGGCAGCAAGGCGCGGCGCAAGCCGGCCCCGCGCAAGAAGACCGCCCGGCGCCGCGCCCCGGCGCGCGGGCAGGCCTCGCGCCGCCGCGGCCTGTGGCGCTGGGTGCTGGGCCTGGGCGTGCTGGCGCTGCTGGCCGGCACGCTCTATACCCTGTATCTCTCGCACCAGGTGCGGATCGCCTTCGAGGGCAAGCGCTGGGCGGTGCCGGCGCGGATCTATGCGCGCCCGCTGGAGCTGTACGAGGGCGCCCGCCTGAGTCCGGCGCAGTTGCGCTACGAACTCCAGATCCTGGGCTACCGGCATCTGCGCCGGGTGTCCGGGCCGGCGCAGTGGTCCGCCGCCGGCGGCCGTTACCGCATCCGCACCCGCGCCTTCCGCTTCTGGGACGGGGCCCAGCCCAGCCTCGACCTGCGGGTGCGCCTGGCTGGGGGCCGGGTGGCCGCGCTCAGCGACGCGCGGGGCAGGGCGCTGGACATCGCCCGCCTGGAGCCGGCGGAGATCGGCAGCATCTACCCCGCGCACAAGGAGGACCGGGTGCTGGTGCGCCGCCAGGATCTGCCCGACTCGCTGGTGCAGGCCCTGCTGGCGGTGGAGGACCGGCGCTTCTTCGAGCATCATGGCATCGACCCGCGCGGCATCGCGCGCGCGCTGTGGGCCGATCTGCGCGCCGGGGCCATGGTCGAGGGCGGCAGCACCCTGACCCAGCAACTGGTCAAGAACTTCATCCTCAGCGCGCGGCGCAGCCTGTGGCGCAAGCTCAACGAGGCGCTGATGGCGCTGATCGTGGAATCGCGCTACAGCAAGGACGAGATCCTGGAGGCCTATGCCAACGAGATCTTTCTCGGCCAGGACGGCGAGCGCGCCATCCACGGCTTCGGCCTGGCGGCCTATTTCTATTTCAACCGGCCGCTGAGCGAGCTGCGGCTGCACGAGACCGCGCTGCTGGTGGGCCTGGTCAAGGGCGCCTCCTATTACAATCCCCGGCGTCACCCCAAGCGCGCCCTGCGGCGGCGCAACCTGGTGCTGGAACAGATGCACAAACTGGGCTTCATCGACGCCCGGACCCTGCGCAGGGCCCAGGCCATGCCGCTGGGGGTGACGCGCAGGGGACGCGCCCAGCATCACCGCTATCCCGCCTTCGTGCAGCTGGTGCGGCGCCAGCTCTCGCGCGACTACCGCGAAGAGGATCTGACCTCGGAAGGCCTGCGCATCTTCACCACCCTGGACCCCTGGGCCCAGCACGTCGCGGCGCGCGATGTGGCCGCCACCCTGACGCGCATCGAAAAGCGCCGCCGCATCCGGCGCGGCAGCCTGCAGGCGGCGATGGTGATCGTGTCGCCGCAGGGCGGCGAGGTGCGGGCCCTGATCGGCGGCCGCGAGGCGGGCGTGTCCGGCTTCAACCGCGCCCTGGACGCGCACCGCCCGGTCGGTTCCCTGGTCAAGGCGGCGCTCTATCTCACCGCCCTGTCACGGCCGGAACGCTACACCCTGGCGACCCTGCTGCGCGACGAGCCCGTGCGTCTGAAGCTGCCCAATGGCGATGTCTGGCAACCGCGCAACTTCGATCACCAGGCCCACGGACGGGTGCCGCTGCACCGGGCCCTGGCCCATTCCTACAACCTGGCCGCGGTCAACACCGGCCTGGATCTGGGCGTCGAACAGGTGATCGCGACCCTGCGCCGTCTGGGCGTGGACCAGGACATCCGGCCCTATCCCTCGGTGCTGCTGGGCGCCTTGCCCCTGTCGCCGCTGGAGGTGGCGCAGGTCTATCAGAGTATCGCGGCCGGCGGCTTCCGCGCGCCCCTGCGCGCGATCCGCGAGGTGCTGGACGCGCACGACCAGCCCCTGCAGCGCTATCCGCTGGAGGTCCAGCAGGTGGCCGATGCCGCTCCCGTCTTTCTGCTCACCGCCAACCTGCGGGAGGTGGTGGAGCAGGGCACCGCGCGCGGCCTGCAAGCCTATCTGGGACGCGGCTTCGCGGCGGCGGGCAAGACCGGCACCACCGACGAACTGCGCGACAGCTGGTTCGCGGGCTTTGGCGCCGACCAGGTGGCCGCGGTCTGGGTGGGGCGCGACGACAACAAACCCTCCGGCCTGACCGGCTCCACCGGCGCCCTGCCGGTGTTCGGGCGGGTGATGAAGGATCTCGGCATGGCGCCGCTGCAGGCGGTGCCGCCCGCCGGCATCGAGTATCACTGGGTGGAGGACGCCACCGGCCTGCGCTCGGCCGAGGGCTGCGAGGGCGCCGTGCGCCTGCCCTTCATCCGGGGCAGCGAGCCCACCGAACGCGCGGACTGCGCGGATGCAGGCGGCCCGGGCCTGCTGAACCGTCTGCTGGATTTTTAGACATGATGTTGAAAAGTCTTACTTGGTTTTCTCAGTGACAGAAGTGGGATACACGGTTTTTTCCATATGTTTCATTGTGGTGCTCAAAAGAAAGTTGGGTGTAGCATCTGGAATCCATCCCTAACAGAGCCGCCACCATGATCCGCACCCTGTTCATTGCTGTATTCGGTCTGGGCCTGCTGGCCGGATTGCCGCTGCAGGTGCAGGCCGAGGACGAGGTCAGTCTGTCCCTGCCGCCGGCCTCGCTGGGGCAGTGGTACAAGCCGCGCAACAAGCGTCAGGTGTGGCTGCACACCATGTTCGGCATGCGCCGCGCCATGCAGGCGATCTCGGACTACATCGCCCTGGAGGACGCAAAACATCTGCGCAAGTGGACCGGCCGCCTGGCCGAGGCCTACCGCAGCATCCCGAAGATGGTCCCGGAGTGGAAGGACGAGCTGGATCTGGATCAGCTGCAGCGGCTGGAACAGGCGGTACAGCGCGTCGATTATGCCGAGGCGGGCGAT
Source organism: Sedimenticola sp. (assembly GCA_027024025.1). Lineage (GTDB taxonomy): Bacteria > Pseudomonadota > Gammaproteobacteria > Chromatiales > Chromatiaceae > MONJU. The sequence continues at coordinate 4,010 of JALVTT010000078.1, read as the reverse complement.
GCCCAGCGCAAGCTGGGGCATAGCTGCAATGCCTGTCACCGGGAGTATCAGGCGGTGGCGCGGGCCATCTACCGCAGCCCGGACTTCTCGCAGGTGCGGGTGGAGGACTCCGAGAGCCTGGAGGAAGTGCCATACCGAAAGGTCATGCAGCGGCTCAGCACCCTGGTCAACCGGGTCAAGATCGCCAGCGAGGACGGTCGCAAGGCCACCGCGCGCGACAGCGTGGACGCGCTGGGGCGCTGGCTGGACGACCTGTCGGGTAGCTGTTCGGCCTGTCACCGCGACCCGGCGCCGGTCGAACGGGTGCTGGGGCAGACCATGCGGGCAAGGCTGGATCGGATCGGCAAGGCCGTGGATGCCGGCGACCGAAAGGCCCTGGGGCGCGGGGTCGCCGAGCTGGCGGTGGAGACCTGCGCGCGCTGTCACGGCGTCCATCGCACCCTGTATGACCTGAGGCGTGTGATCGTCTCGCCCTGAGGAGGATTGCTACTTGTCAATGACAGGGCCCGGCCGCCGGCAGTAAGCTGGGCCAATTCCAGACGGGTGCGATCTCGATGCGAGTAGAAACGACCGAAGCAGTCAGAAAACGGGCGCGCTGGGCACACGATCTGTTCGTGCTCAACATCCTGTTCTTTCATCTGCTGCTCACACCGGCCACCATCGTGATGGGGATCGGCGAGTTGGGGCTGCTGCTGCCGCTGGCCCTGTCCGGGATGGTGATCGCCTTCATCTATTACCGCAGTCGTACCGCGGCGGACTGGTTCGTGGCGGCGCACTGGCGCCTGTCTTTCGCCCGCTGCAGGATGCTGATGTGGGGGTATCTGGGCTCCGGCGTGATCTTCCTGATCGGCTGGCTGATCGCGCAGGGGTCTCAGGGGCAGAGCATGGAGCACATCATGCTGGTGGTGTTCACCCGTATCGCCATCATGCCGACCCTGATCATGGTGATGATCACCGTGGTGCTGGAGGCCTCGGCCACCGGCCTGGTCTCGCGCGGCGAGGTGCCGGACCGGATCGCGCGCCGCTTTCCGCCGCATCAGGTGACGGTCATCGAGGCGGTCAGGGAGGAGCCGACCGAGGATTATTGAGTAAGGCATCGGTTCTGGCGGTCCATGGGTGGACTGACCAATTTTCAATACGCGTTTCCTGTGCACGTCAACGTTTCCTCATCAATAGGGATATGGCGAGAGACTTCCATCACAAACGGATTGGCCCCTCCGAGGAGTTAAGTAGGCGATGTGAACCTATTCACCCTTCCTATGATGCAGCTTATCTAGCATCGATGGTAAATATTCACATGGCTGAAGATTTAATGAGCAAAATGAGAAGATATCTGATCCTGGCCTTGGTTGTCTCGGCTGCCCATCTGGCTGGTTGTGTCAGCACTCCACGTTATCTACGTCTCTCCGACGCCAAGGGAGAAGAGACGGCGGGACTGAGCGATCCCGTGGAATACAAGATCGATGTACGGGCCGGCACCCACCACCCCGACTGCATCGCCATCATGCCCCTGGCCGTGGCCAAAGAGGCCGCCGAAGTGGTCGAACTGCCGGAGGCCAGCATCAGCGACCCCGCGCACAACGACAAGCCAGCGGCCGAGCCCAAGGTCTACAAGCGTCACCTGGAGGCGGCCGACAAACAGCGCCTGGTACGCCGGATGCTGTACGGCTTTGTCAGCCCCCATCAGCCGCGTGACATCGAACTCGACCGCATCGACCGTCTGGTGCGGCAGGATCCCCCCTTCAACAAGGACGTCAACCGCGAGATCGGCCGCGCCCTGCAGTGCGACTGGCTGCTCGAAGGCACCATCACCCAGTTCGACATCGACTACCTGGGCCTGTACTCCAACATGAAGATCGGCGTCGAGCTGTCGCTGGTGCGCGCCAGCACCGGACAGGTCCTGTGGTCCGGCCGCCACCTGGCCCAGAGCCGCGACGGTGGCGTGCCGCTGAGCCCGATCGGTCTGGCCGTGGGCGCGGTCAAGGCCGCCTCCAACCTGGAGCCGGACCAGCTCGAAGGGGTCGCCGCGGACCTGGCCCGCCGCCTGGTGCGGACCATGCCCCTGGAAGACGACAATATGTTCTTCGTCGCCGCCCGCCGGGAGCAGCATGTCGACGAGCGGATTCCCAGACAGCTGGAGCCCCTTTACGAGGTCGTCGCCCGTTTCCTCAACCTGCGCTCGGGTCCGGGCCTGCACTACGAGGTGCGCCAGGTGCTCAAGGACAACCAGAAAGTCGCCGTGCTGGATCACCCCCGCAAGGGACATGGCTGGTGCAAGGTCCGTACCCCTGACGGTGTGGAAGGCTTTGTGGACATGCGCTACCTGCGTCAGGCGTCCAACCCCAAGCTGACCCACGGCAGCTGAATCCCCATTCTCCTGGTGACGGGGCCGCGTGCCCTGTGTTATCTTCCTGCGCCCTGCAAGCGGTCTTCGCTTGCAGGTTTTTTTCGATGTGGCTCCAAGGACGGCAGATTTTCAGGAGAGGTGCCAGAGAGGCCGAATGGGCCTGACTCGAAATCAGGTGTACGCTCGCGCGTACCGTGGGTTCGAATCCCACCCTCTCCGCCATAGAACCGAAAGGCCCCGAACGGGGCCTTTCGCGTGTCAGAGTTCAAGGTGGGGTTCGAACCCACGGTATCAATAAGGCGGGTTCGACTGCGGAGCGCGTCAGCGCGGAGCAGCCGCGACCGAAGGGAGCCCATCCCACCCTCTCCGCCATAGAACCGAAAGGCCCCGAACGGGGCCTTTCGCGTGTCAGAGTTCAAGGTGGGGTTCGAACCCATGGTATCAATAAGGCGGGTTCGACTGCGGAGCGCGTCAGCGCGGAGCAGCCGCGACCGAAGGGAGCCCATCCCACCCTCTCCGCCATATACGCAATTACGCGTATTTCTTTGCTGTAATCCCCGGAAACCGACAGCGGCCCCATCGGGTTACCGGACAAACTGTTGATTCCCGAAAGGGAACCGTACATAGGGTAGGTGGTGGCAAGTATACCTTGTGTTCGGACCTTCCCGGTCTCGCGTGTTAGAAAAACAGGCCTGGATCGATGCCGAATCGCTGCGCCAGTGCCTGGATGTGCTTCTTGCTCAAACTACGCTCGCCCGACAGCACTCGGGATACCATGGACTTGGAGCCGATTTCCGGGAGATCAGCGGTACCTAGGCCGTACTGCTCCATCAGTACACGGAGCATAGCCAGATCTGCGGGCTGATCCATCGCCCGCTTGTGAAAAGCCGCCAGCCCCTCGTCCTTGTTCTCGTAGGCCTCGATGGCATGAGTCAACATTTCGATGATTGCGTTCAGCGGATCGTCAGGAGAGTCCTCCGCCTCCTCGAGGAGGCATTCAACCAGTTCGAGCGCCTCTTCGTAGCGCTTTTGATCAGTGATGTGAAAATAGGGCGCCGCGGCCTTGGCGAAGCTGTGGCAAGCGTCTTTGAAAGCTACAGCGTTCATTTCAGGTTACCTTTTGCAAATCGCTTACAAAATTTGTCGTACTCCGCATGGGTGAGGATATGCTTTACATACATGCGGTTGTGGACGAACTGGATGAAGGCGATGACGCGCGAATGGTTACCGGCGATATCGATGACCCACCATTTGTCTCTGTACTTGAAGTTATCCAACGACGGAAATACGCGCCTCATCTCGTCAGGCGAACCAAATTTGCTCTTTCGAAGCACCCGGTATAGGTCTTCCAGGGCTTGCCTGTGGTTTGGGTGAGCCCTGGCTGCCTCATTGAATGGGCGCTTTGAGATGACATGCATATAAGTCTCCAGTTGCCATATTGGCAACTATGGATAGAAGTTGCCAACTTGTCAACATTGACTGTGTCAGGCACCCTTGGATGTGGCGGTTTCAGCGTAGTCCAGGGAGGCGGTGATTATCGGATACCTGAATCCGTGACTTCGCCGACCACCTGAGACTGTTAGCAACAAATAGAACTGTCCGGTTTTGTAGCACATAAACTGTCCGCTTTGGGTTGAGTGGATCAGGCCTGGCAGCGGACGTT
>JALVTT010000077.1 GCA_027024025.1 Sedimenticola sp. | reverse complement strand
TCCCAGACGCCGCCGATTTCATCTATCCCTGGCAGGTGGCGCTGGCCCTGATCGTGGTGGGCCTGTTGTTGCACCGGCGTTTTGCCAACCGGTTGTTGATGCGATGATCGAGATCCAGCACCTTTCCAAGCGTTACCGCACCCTGCATGGCCCTGGCAAGTGGGTGTTGCGTGATGTCCATATCACCATACCCAGGCGTACCAATGTCGGGCTAATCGGGCGTAACGGGGCGGGCAAGTCCACGCTGCTTCGCCTGATCGCGGGAGTGGACATGCCGACCCGGGGGCAGGTGCGCCGGCATTGCCGGGTGTCCTGGCCGTTGGGCCTGGCCGGTGGCCTGCATGGCACCATGACCGGCCGGCAGAGCGTGCGCTTTGTTTGCCGGATACATGGCGTGCCGGAGTCCGAGATCCCCCGGTATGAGGACTACGTGCTCGAATTCTCCGAGCTAGGGGTTTCCTTCGACGAGCCCATCTCGAGCTATTCGACCGGTATGAACGCGCGCCTCAAGTTTGCGCTGTCGCTGGGATTCGAATTCGATGTCTATCTTAGTGACGAGCTGACCGCGGTGGGCGATGCAATTTTCCGGCGCAAGGCCCAGCAGGCGTTCCGCGACCTGGTGGATCGATCCGGTCTGATCATGGTGGCTCATCAGGAAAATCTACTGCGTGAGTTTTGTCAGGCAGGTATTTATATAGAGAACGGTCGGGCGACTTGGTACGACGATATCGAGGATGCCTTGGCCGCATATAGGGAGCAGATTGCAATATGAACCAGGCGGTAGAGCCATCATTAGTTGAGCCTGAGACACAGGCGCGCCGGCCCGCGTTCTGGCGGCGTTTTCCGATTCTTTCCGCTGCCATCGTGGCCTCGGCGCTGGGTATGATCTACTGGTCGCTGATCGCCTCGGACCGCTATGTGTCCGAGAGCCACGTCATCGTCCAGAAGGCAGATCTCAACGTTTCCCAAAGTTTCGATTTCAGTAATCTGTTGGGCAGTTTTGTCGGCGGTAATTCTCACGAAGACCAGATGTTGCTGCGTGATTACCTTTTATCCCTGGACATGCTGAACAAGCTGGATGCGGAATTGCATCTGCGCCGCCATTACGCTTCTCACGACTACGACATTATCTCTCGCATGTGGGCTGAAGACGAGCCTGTCGAGTGGTTTTATAAATATTTCCTTAAGCATGTTTCAATTACATTCGACGATTATACTGGGGTGTTACGCATATCGGTTCAGGCGTTTACGCCCGGGATGGCTCAGGCCATCACGCGCATGATGCTGCATGAAGGAGAGATCTTCATGAATGATCTCTCGCATCGACTGGCCTTGGAACAGGTTCATTTTCTGGAAGAGCAGGTGGAGAAGCTCAAGCACCGGGCACAGGAAGCCAGAAATAAGGTCATCCAGTTCCAGAATCAGCGTGAGATGGTCTCCCCCCAAGCCGCGGTCGAGAGCCGTGTGGCACTGATCGCCAAACTGGAAGGCACTCGCGCGGATCTACAGACCAAGCTGACGGCCATGAAGGCCTATCTGGTTTCGAGTAACCCAACGGTCCGGCAGATCAAACAGCAGATCCAGGCGATCAAAAAGCAGATCGAAAAAGAAAAGAAACATCTGGCCTCGGTCAATCAGGGTGAAACCCTCAACCGGGCATTGGAGGAATATCAGCGTCTCGACCTGGAGGCCAATCTGACCGAGGAGGCCTACAAGACCGCGCTGGTGGCTCTGGAGAAGGGTCGGGTCGAGGCCAGTCGAAAGCTCAAGAAGGTGTCCGTGGTGCAACAACCCAGCTTGCCGCAGTATCCCGAGCGGCCCCGCCGCTTGTATAATAGCGTGATTACCGTACTGTTTATGATGATGATTGCCGGCCTTATTCACCTTATGGCAGCTGTGGTCCGGGATCACAAGGATTGATGATGATAAATAAGTCAATGCGTTTACTATTTGCTCTGATGTTATATCTTGTTTTAGGTGGGGCCTGGGGCAAGCCGATGGACCTGCTTGGCGTGAACAAGGCATTGGGTATCCAGGGCGGAGAGACCACATCGTCCAGCCTGGCTAAGCTGCCTGCGCAACCCGCCTATTCTGACGCTAAAGTTGGTTCTATCCCGGCACAGAGCTTCGATTACAGCAAGATCAAGGCAGGGGATGTCTTCGGTACGCAATTGTTTTCTGGCGCCTTCACCCATGGTGGCCCGGTCACCTTCAACCCGGATTACGTGGTTGCCATTGGCGACAAAATCCATATTCGAATGTGGGGCGCCTATCAGTTCGATGCCAGCGTGACCGTCGATGCCAAGGGCAACGTCTTTTTGCCTAACGTGGGGCCCATCAAGCTGGCCGGCGTCCGCAGCCGGTCCATCCAGCGGGTAGTGGATGCCGCCGTCCGGCGGGTCTATCAGAGAAACGTCCTCAGTTATGCGAGCCTGGAGGCGGCTCAACCGGTTCGCGTCTTTGTCAGTGGGTTTGTGCGCCGGCCGGGCCTGTATTCGGGCACCAGTATGGACAGCCTGCTCCACTACCTCGATCAGGCGGGTGGCATCGATCCAGACCGAGGTAGTTTCCTAGATGTACAAGTTAAGCGGGGCAGCAAAGTCAGGCGGCATATCAACCTATATGATTTTCTGCTTAATGGCGACATGCCCCTGGTCCAATTTAGCGACGGTGATATGATATTTGTGACTCCGCGGAGGCACACGGTCAAGGTCGATGGCCTGGTAGAGAACGCGAATCGCTTTGAGTTTTTATACAAGACGCTGCCACTCGCCGAGTTGATCCAGCTGGCTAAGCCACGTCCAGAGGTGACCCATGTTCGGATTACCCGGAATACTGGAACGATTCGTAATGTGGATTATTATCCGCTAGACGAAGCCGAACGCATCACAGTGGATGATGGTGATGAAGTGTCTTTTGTGGCGGACAAGAAGCCTGGCACCATCACCGTCCGGGTGGAAGGTGAGCACCTTAGCGCGCAAGAGTATGTATTGCCTTACGGTAGTCGCTTGGGAGATCTGCTCAAGCAGATCCGTTTCTCTAATCGGTCCGATACCCTCAGTCTGCAGTTGTTCCGCCGCAGCGTGAAAGAGCGCCAGCGCAGACGTCTGAAAGATACTCTCAAAGGGCTGGAAAACGCGGTGCTCACCGCCCGTTCTGGTACCAGCGACGAGGCCAGGCTACGCAAGGAGGAGGCCTCGCTCATCATGCAATGGGTCAAACGCGCCAAGCAGATCGAACCGCTGGGGCAGGTCATCATCACCAACAAGGCGCAGCGAGACAAGCTGTTGCTGGAGAACGGCGACATCATCCGCGTGCCGACCAAGGATGGCTTGGTAGTGGTGGGTGGCGAGGTCCTGTTCCCCACTGCCATCGCGTATTCACCGAAATACTCGCTTAGCGATTATATCAAGGCAGCCGGAGGCTACAGCCAGAACGCCGATTCCTCGCGGGTCATATTGGCACACCGGGATGGGACCTTCGAAGAAGCAACCTTCGGCGTACCAAGCTTACTTCCCCTGCAGATGGGTACCGTATCGAGCAAAGTGCGCGAAGGTGATGAAATCCTCGTCCTACCCAAGGTCGATGTCAAATCACGTCAGATAGTGAAAGACATGAGTCAGATTCTCTACCAGATTGCCATCAGCGCCAAAGTAGTGCTGGGGCTGTGACCCAATCCGGCAGGCGGCAATAGTAGATGAACGGACTTCTTCCAATCAAGCGGCTCCAAGGCATGGTTCGACTCATGCGGCGTCCACCGTTGGCCTTGAGGCGCCATTTATGGCGTTTGAAAGGCGAGGGAATGTTGTTTGGCCTGTGGTGCCTCCGCATTCTGGGAAAGCTTTACCCGTTCAGTCATGTCTACGGCGCACTTCTGGCCCGGCTGGTATCGGGTACAGGCCTCTTCGATTCGGCGTGCTATATCAAGGTTAACCCCGATGTAGCCGATTCAGATAACGACCCGCTGAGCCACTATATACGTTGGGGGGATCGTGAGGGACGAAGTCCAATGCCCCTATTTGATCCCGTTTATTATCGAAGCCATGCCGATAGCTTCACTGCCGAGGTAAATAGCTTACTACACTACGTGTGGATTGGCTGTCATCGAGACTTGTCACCCAGCGCATGGTTTGATAGTGCCTATTATTTACGCAGAAACCGAGATGTGGCCTTGAGCGGAACCAACCCCCTGTATCACTTCATTACATGGGGAGCAAAAGAAGGCCGCTCGCCAAGCCCCGAGTTTGATGTCGATTATTACCTAAAGGCCTATCCAGATGTTTCTGAATCAGGCATGAATCCTTTGGTTCACTATGTTCTGTATGGACAGCAGGAGGGTCGGCGTACGCGGCCACTCAATGAAAGCGAAGAGATGCAGCAGCCTCCCAAACTGGAACCAGTTGAGGTGGATGATATTATTGCTCATTTCCAGCAAAGGCATGATGACCCAGTAGTCGATATTATCATCCCCGTTTATCTAGATAGAACCCTTACCTTGCGGTGCATTAACAGCGTCGTTCGATCAAAAGTCAATACGCCATATCAAATCGTGGTGGTCGATGATGATAGCCCGGAGAAGGATCTGCGCAATGATCTAGATCGATTAGAAAAAACCGGTATTGTCTCTTTACTCAGGAATCAGAAGAATCGAGGTTTCGTAAAGAGCGTTAACAGGGGAATGCGTCAAAATCCTGACCGCGATATCGTATTACTCAACTCTGATACCGAGGTCTATGATGGCTGGTTGGATAGGCTGAGGCGGCATGCATGCCAGGATGAGCGGATCGCCTCCATAACACCCTTATCTAATAACGCGACAATTTGCTCATATCCAAAATTCCTACACGACAATCCGTATCTTCTAGAAATCGACTATGCCGAACTTGATCAACTATGCGCTGACATCAACGAGGGTGTCCGTGTAGAGGCGCCTACTGGCGTTGGGTTCTGTATGTACATGCGCCGAGATGCGATGAAAGCCATTGGGCTATTTGATGAAAAGGCGTTTGGTCGAGGATATGGCGAGGAAAATGATTGGTGCCAACGTGCCATGGAGCGTGGCTTTTCTAACTTTATTGCGTTGGATACGTTTGTTAGGCATATAGGGAGTGCCTCGTTTAAGGGAGAGAAAAATGAACGCATTAGCCAAGCGCTCAGAACTCTAGCGAGGAAATATCCGAATTATGAGCGCCAAGTACAGAGATTTATAAAAAAAGATCCATTAGAAGAATATAGAAGAAGATTAGATATTGCCAGATTGAAACGTCACTCTAAGAAACAGAATGTCCTTATGGTTTGCCATAGCCGGGGCGGTGGTGCAGAACGTCACATGAGGGAGGATGCTAAAAAACAGCTTGACAGGGATAGGGGTGTCTTTTACTTACGTCCAGTACCAGGAAAACCGACCCATGGGTATATACAGCATGACGAGTGCCGTTATTTGCCGAATCTTGCAGAATTTAATCTAAGCGATGTTAAGCGGCTTGTGACGTTTATAACTGAATTAGGGGTTACCTGCATACACAGCCATGGCCTTGTGGATTTTGAGCCGCAAGCCGTTGAGCATGTCGTCAACATTTGTAAAACGTCTGGTATTTCGTTGCATGTCGATATACATGACTATAAGGTGATTTGCCCCCGCATCAACTTAGCAAAAAATGATGGAGTATATTGTGGAGAGCCAAAAAACGAGGCGGAATGTAATACCTGTCTTAGAATGGAAGGCAATGATTTTGGGGTAACGGATATCGGCCAATGGCGGCGCATGCACGAAAAAGCCTTGCGCTACGCAGAGAAGGTCTATGTTCCGAATGAAGATGTATCAGTTCGATTGGGGCGTTATTTCCCTGGAATCCAATTCAAGGTGCTTCCTCATGAAGAAGTGGTTTATTCTCCGGCGCCTAGAAAACACCAACCAGGCAATAAATTGAAGGTGGTTGTCATAGGCGCCATTAGTAGAATCAAAGGGTATGATGTGTTGTTGTCTTGTGCAAGAGAAGCCCAAGAAAGAAACCTCGGCGTCGAATTTATACTATTAGGGTTTAGCTCAGATGATGCTCAATTAGAAAAATATGGTGTTATTATAACGGGCAGATACAGCGAGCACGAGGTAAATGAAAAGCTGGCAGAGATAGACGCTGATGTTGCATTTTTTCCGGCAACCTGGCCAGAAACCTATAGTTACACATTGTCTTACGCGATAAAAGCGGGGCTTCCGATTGTTGCATTTGATATAGGTGCTATCGCTAATCGGTTGAGTGGGTGGCCGCATAGCAAGATTGTACCGCTAGATATGCGCCATGACCAAAATTTCATTATAAGTCAGCTAAAGGAGGTTGCGCTATGAAAGTATTGTTATAGGAGCGGGGTTGTTTGCATTATAATTTCTCTCACTAGTGTCCGGAAAAACCGGGCTTATTCATCTATAACTCATTGATGCTACTTAATTAATATGCCTTTTTCGCCTGTCACCGACTTGAACTGGCCTCCGGGCCAGGAGCACGCTCCCACCCGATCTTCCGGGTGGGGGCGATCAAGTCATGTACACAGGCAAACTCGTGTTCGCGCAGGCGATGGATCACCTGCCGCTGCATATACTTCGGCGCTGCATTCAGCGCTACAACGGCAACCGGCACGTCAAACGCTTCAGCTGCTAGGATCAATACCGATGCATGGCCTTCACACAGCTCACCTACCGGGAGAGCCTACGCGACATCGAGGCGTGTCTCAATGCACAGAGCAACAAGCTCTACCACATGGGTATCCGTTCCCGCATTGCTCGCAGCACCCTGGCCGAGGCCAACGAGAAACGCGATTGGCGTATCTACGCCGACTTTGCCCAGTCACTGATCCAGATCGCCCGGCGACTGTATGCCGACGAGGATCTTGGTCTCGAACTCGACAACACGGTCTACGCGCTCGACGCCTCCACCATCGATCTTTGCCTGTCGGTCTTCCCTTGGGCGCATTTCCGGAAAGCCAAGGCCGCCATCAAATTACATACACTGCTCAATCTACGCGGCAATATCCCATCGTTTATCCATATCTCCGACGGCAAGCTGCACGACGTCAATGTGCTCGACCTGTTGCTGCCAGAGGCCGGTGCCTTGTACGTCATGGATTGCGGCTATACCGACTTCAAGCGCCTGTGCGAACTTCATCGAGCATTGGCATTTTTCGTCATTCGCGCCAAGTCCGACCTGCAGTTCCGCCGGCTCTATTCTCACCCCGTGGACAAACAGATCGGGCTTCGGTGCGATCAAACCATCATGCTGACTGGTGTCCGCAGCGCCCGGTACTTCCCGGACCGGCTTCGCCGCATCAAGTACTACGACGCGGAAACCGACAAACGGCTGGTCTTTCTGACCAACAACTTCACCATTCCGGCGCTCACCGTAACGGAGCTCTACCGGTACCGCTGGCAGGTGGAGCTGTTCTTCAAATGGATCAAGCAACACCTGCGCATCAAATCGTTTTTCGGGACTTAAGAGAATGCGGTCAAGACGCAGGTCTGGATCGCCGTCTCAGTCTATGTCCTAGTCGCCATCATCAAGAAACGACTCAATATCCCGGCCAGCCTCTACACAATCCTACAGATTTTGAGCCTGACCATTTTCGAAACAACGCCGCTGGATCAACTACTTACGGGAGGTGACCTCGATATGACCGATGCCGATTTCAGTAACCAATTGAATTTATTCGAGTAATATTCCGGACACTATGATATGGCATAGAGGCGTCGTAAATTTCTGGATGGCTATTGGGAGTTGGCTGCGCTTTGGCGTCTTTGTGAGAGGTGATGTTCATGGGGATGAATAGTATATTGCGAGGTAAATTGATGGTGTTTTTTGATCATGGTTGCCGAGGAGAGGATGTTGTGTTGCTTGCCTCGAGCATGGATTGTGAATATTACATAAGGCAGGCGGGAATAGAACAAAAATGTGATGTGGAAGATGTTGCCCGTCATTATCTAAAGAAGGGATGGAAAAGGGGGTTGGATCCATCGCGTTGGTTTTCAACAACACATTATCTTGAGCTAAATAAAGATGTGAGGGAGTCGGGTGTTAATCCTTATCTTCATTATCTTAAGCATGGAAGGAAGGAAGGGCGTCATGTATTCCCTTCAAGTTGGGGGGATAACCTAGAAAGCATAAGGGAGATTATCCGTCATTCTTTTGATGAAGAATACTATTTGTCTCAGTGTGTGGGAAAGGAGGAAATTAATGGTGATCCAATTCTCCATTATATATTATATGGATGGCATAAGGGATATGATCCAGAACCTGGATTCTCTACGAGCTATTATTTAGATTCGAATCCTGATGTTAAGGAGTCTGGGGTCAACCCATATTTGCATTACCTAGAGTTTGGGGGGGAAGAAGGGCGATTGCCCAGAAGACGTGGGGGTGAAGAAGTAAAAAGTACTGATTTATCGTCAGAATCAGAAAAGAGCGTGGAAGGATTGCAACATGAGAATAGTGTATTGAAGGAGAATGCTTCTCGCTTGAGAGACTTGCTGGATGAGTGGCAGAAAAAATACGGGGAGATGAAAGAGGAGAGGGATGAGATTTATTCTCGATTCGTTGAAACTGAGAGGGTTGCGGGGGAGCTAGGATCTCGAATAGATTTCCTGGAAAATGACTTGACCGCGAAGGATGTAGCGATAGGTAAGATGAGAGAAGAGATAGACAAGTTAACAAAGGAACTAGAAAGCTACCGGGAGGAATAATGGCTCCACTTCCCGTAAGAGGCTCGATTTTAGAGTTTTTCGGTCCGTTCTTTAATTCTAGTTAAGGGTGGGCCTGAGGGCTTATTTATTACGAATTATTGGGGTATTATTTTGGCTATCTTTAGATAAGGCAGCCATTTTTTAATGGAATGTGGGATTGAGGTGCTTGATGTCTAATGAAAATATTGCTTGCGTAACGATTGTATCGAAGAATTATATTTCGAGCGCTAGGGCTCTCTGTGATTCGTTTCTCTCTTATCATCCTGGGAGCCGGTTTTTTGTTGTATTGGCTGACAGGAACGATGGGTACATCGATGTAGAGAAGGAGAAATTTGAGTTACTCCATATGACAGATGTGGGAGTGCCGAATCCAAGTATATTTCCATACCAGTACGATGTTACTGAGCTTAATACCGCAGTAAAGCCCTTTGCGCTATATCATATACTTGAGGTCTATGATGAGATAGAGAAGATTGCATATATAGACCCTGATATTCTGATTTTTCATGAAATGGATAGAGTCTGGAATGCCTTAGATCATAGTTCAATTGTCCTGACCCCACATATGAGAAGGCCGTACAACGATAAGGCGCATCCTTCTGAGCTCTCCATTATCCAGAGTGGAACATATAATCTTGGGTTTATCGGGCTCAGGAAGTCTAAGTCTGCTGCGCGTCTCTTGAGGTGGTGGTCGGAGAAGCTTTACTTGAATTGCGTCATAGATATAAAGCGCGGCCTTTTTACAGACCAGAAGTGGATTGATCTAGTTCCTGCCTATTTTCCAGATGTTTACATATTGCGCGATCCAGAATATAACGTCGCCTATTGGAATCTTCATGAGAGAAGGGTCTCCATTGGAAAAGATGGGTTTATTGTAGATGGTCGCCCCCTTGTGTTTTTTCATTATAGTGGTTTTGATCCAAGGAAACCAGATGTTCTGTCAAAACATCAGAATAGACATAGGATAAATGATAGCCGTGCATTGAAAGATGTATTTGATATTTATTTTAATAGGCTCATGTCTTTTGAGGCGCTAAAAACACGGGAATGGCCTTATGCATATGGAAAACTGCCTAATGGGGTAAAGGTTAACACTGCCATTCATTCCGTGATAAGAAAATGCTTGGAAAATAATATAGGACTTCCAGACCCTGAGTCTCAACCTGATAAGCTCTGCGAGTTTCTTATGACGCCAAATAGGAATATTTATGGGAAGGATGTCGCTCCTATTGTAAGCAGTATTTTAGATATTAGAACAGATGTAAGGGACGCTTTTCCAAACGCAGTAAATGACAAAGAGGATCCCGGATTTTTGAACTGGCTATGGAATACGGGTTTTCGAGAGCTTGGCCTGGAGGAGTTGTCGCGTTGGAAGGATATGTTGGTGCATAAGAACCCTATTCTGAGTATCGCAGATATATATCATTCTAGAGGCGACGTAATGGATGCATATCCTGATGCCTACGTTTCTTCGGACGGGATCGAGGGGTTTCACGAGTGGCTGCTATCTCATGGGCTCGAGGAATATTCAGGAAAGATTACCTCGGAAGATGTGGAGCTGCATTATGTGGCAAGAAAAGGAGTTTTGAGGATACTAAACTTTTTCTATTCTCGTGTGGATCTTCAGAAGCACTTCAGTAAACTTGGCGAACCATCTGAGAATAAGAGGTTTGTTGACTGGCTTTTGAGCGCTTTTGAGACGCTTCCGGGAATTTCTGAGGCAGAAGTTCATTTCTTTGACGTGTGGGCAAAGCACAATATCACTGTCCTAAGAAAGATAAATCTTAACTATAATTATTGGGTTAGGTCGTGTATAAATGCAATCCCTAATGTCTTTTCTGCAGATCGCATATCAGATATGGTTAGATTGCTGGAAATCGACATGGACTTTGATGCTGTTAGGGATTGGCTGGTGAACGACTTCATGGACTCGCCCTTGCAGCATTTGGTAGCTTATTATGTTTCAGATGCTCAATTGAGAAAGAGGCATCCATTGGCATTGGATTCTGTTGAAGGGCTGAAAGAGTTGTTTGAACATGTCCTCCATGAAACGGATATTCGTAATTTTGTTCATCCGGCTTGGATTGCCCAGTGTGAAAAAGAAATTCAAGATGCTGATGACCTTCGTGATATGGTAAATGTCATCGGCTATTTTGGTGCGGCTACAGGTATGGGAGAATCGGCAAGATCCATGAAAAGAACGCTCGAAGCTGGGGGGGATGGAGTTGTTCCATATGTTTTGCCGAGCGTTTATTGTGATGGATCTGGTCTTGATATCCCTGAAACTGGGAAGTTGTTTGGGACTATAAATCTGTTTGCCAAGAAGACCATTGTTGTTGCGAATGCTGATACGGTGCCTTTGGTTAGAAAATTATTGCCTCTTCAGTATTTGTCTGGCAAAAAGATAGGTTATTGGGTCTGGGAGACAGAATCACTTCCGGAAAGATGGAAGCATAATGCAGATATTTATGATGAAATCTGGACACCTTCTTTGTACTCCGCGCGTGCTATTCAGTCTACTATTGGTCGGGACGTCAAGGTTGTTCCGCATGCGCTGGATATGAATCGATTAAAATCATTTTCTCCCGACAGGGAACGATTCGGCTTGCCGGAAAACGGGGTTATATATGCCTACTTTTTTGATCCTAAGAGCTTCATAGAGAGAAAGAATCCAGAAGCGGTCATTGATGCCTTCCAACAGGCCCTTTCCGAAGAAGAAGACGCCTGGTTGTTGTTCAAGGTCAACTCGCCGAGAGTTGGCGATATCGTTTACGAACGATTAAAGGCAAGGACAAAGGGGCTGAGGGTTATATGGATTGAGGATCAGTTGCCTATTGATGATGTTTACACGTTGATGGCGTCCATCGATGTTTATGTGTCCTTGCATAGATCCGAAGGATTTGGGCTAACGATTGCTGAAGCAATTGCCATGGGAAAACCTGTGATTGCCACTGGATATTCCGGAAATATGCAATTTATGACGGAAGATAATTCTTACCCGGTATCGTACGAAAGAAGGAAGATTGATAGTGATATCGGACCGTATGAGAAGGGGGGGTATTGGGCTGAGCCGTCAATAGTGCATGCTGCCGAGATTATGAGAGAGGTATATGAGGGTATCAAGCGGGGAAGTATGTGTGTTGGAAATATTGATGACCTGGATCCTGTGAGGGTCTATGAACGCCATATATCCTTCGGGTAATCATTTTCTTAACTTGTCTGGGATTTTATGAGATGTTTGATGAGTGTGTAATTCATATTGGTACTGAGAAAACAGGCTCTACCGCAATACAAAATGTTTTGGCTAATGGAAGGGATGTTTTAAAAAGTCAAGGATGGCTTTACCCCAAGGCATTTGGCAAGCGAGACTCTCAATATGGATTAGTTGTATTGAGTATGAAGGATGCCTGGCTAAATGGAGGTGATTTATCCCAGTTCTTGAAGCTCAAATCTAAGGACGATTGGGAGAAATATCGTAATGCTATTTTTTCTTCTTTTGAGGGAGAGCTAAGGGAGTGTGGTGAGTGTGGAAGGTTGGTTGTATCAAGCGAACACTTTCATAGTCGTTTGAAAACAGCGGATGAAATAGCTAACTTGCGTAATATCTTGGAACGTTGGTGTAAGACTTTTCGCATCGTGGTTTATTTTCGGCGTCAAGATCGTGTTGCAGTAAGTTTGTATTCAACGGCGATGAAGATTACGGGTATGGATCGGCCTGTTTTTGGAGACGAGAGAAGGTATTATTTTGATTATCTTAAAATATATGATAACTGGGCGTCAGTGTTTGGAAATGAATCTATAGTTGTTAGAGTCTATGATGACACCTGTAAGGGAAAGGGGGGGGTTGTTGGTGATTTTCTAGAGGTGTGTGGTTTGAATGAGGGTCTTCCTTTATCGAGGTATATGGGTAAGGCTAATCCTTCATTACGGCGAGTAGGTATAGACTTCCTTGTCGCAGTTCGAGCTATTGGCGGAGAGGAATTTTGGGTAAAATGGAAGAGTGCTGCTATTCGTTATGCGGAGACTAGGTGGGCCGGGAAGGCTGTCTTGGCAGTGCGTCACGAGGCCAGAGGTTTTTATGAAAAATATAAAGATGGTAACAAGGAATTGGCCGGGAGGTTGGGAATGAGGGGGTTGTTTGATGACGATTTTTCCGAGTATCCAGAAGTTTTTCCTGATTATCCTGAAGAGTATTATCTGGCAGTGAAGGGGGCGGCAGAGCACTTCGTTATTTTGGCCAATCGCTCTCAGCCTGGGATGCCATTATACGGTGCATTGAATGAGGCTCCCAACGTGAATTGGAATAGGCGTTAAGAATATAGTGAATGGGTTTCAACCTAGATAGATATGTTTTTATTTTCAGGTCACTTGAGCGTGCTTTCATGAAGAAAGTGATGGAGTGGAGGGTATTATGAAGATTATGACGGTCGATGGTTACGAGGTGCTTGCTAGGTCGGTTAAAAATAAATATGGGTTGTGGAATAATTCTCGACATACTTCTGCTATGAGTCGTTTTGAGGACAACGATTGCCAGTATGTAGATAGCAATTATGGTGAGGCACGTAATGGATAGTTTCCAAGAAATTTTTATTGATTGACTTTTTCTGATCGGTAGCCCATGCAATGGTAATTTGTTTGATCGCGTCTTCTGGCTTTGTGATTTCGAAATACTGCTTGTCGTCATTTGCAGGGTGATTGTTTTGTTATGCGACTATTGTGTTGGCGGGCTATAAACGGTTTCTTGTATATTGGTTTGTTTGGTTTATGGTTTGTGGCTGCTTTGAGGTGGCGCTGCCTGGCTTGATCGTGGTGGGTTTTGTAGGGTGGACTGGTTCGGAACTCCGTGGAAATTTGGAGGCCATTAGATAGGGCAATCAATAGTATCGGTTTGTATGTTTAGCTAGAAAGATTGTCGAGAAGCGGGATATTGTGAGTTGGCTTGTCTAAGGCATGGGATGGGGATCTACTGTCTATTGTGCTAGATCCGTTTACGTACATAATTTTGGCGCCCGATTTATTTTTGGGTTGGCTTTGGGGGTGATTTGTGATATGCCACCACTACAAGTGTATTTTTGTTCATATTCCAAAAACTGCGGGACAAAGTATAGAGCATGTTTTTTTGGGCCTGCTTGGCTTGGCTTGGAATACTAGGGCTCCTCTGCTTCTGAGGTGTAATGATATTCCAGAACTTGGCCCGCCTAGGCTAGCGCATTTGCGAGCGGGTGACTATGTGAGGTATAGGTACTTGCCGCAAGGGATGTTCGATGAGTACTTTAAGTTCTCTTTTGTAAGGAATCCTTGGGATAGAATGGTTTCTATGTATCATTTTTTGGGGTATCACGACAAGTGTGACTTTAAGGATTTTGTTAGGCTAGAGTTTGATGTGGTGAAGGCAAAACAGCCTTGGTTTGTTTGTCCTCAGACGGACTTCGTGCTCGATAATAACGGGAGCCTTATTGTTGACTATGTTGGTCGATTCGAGAATTTGCAAGATGATTTTGATTACATATGTAGAACATTGGGTGTTCCGCAGATTGCTCTTCCTCATGTGAATTCTTCTTCGCGTGAAGGTGATTACCGATCCTATTATGATGACGAGTGCGTCAATCTTGTCGGTGAAATTTATGGATCGGATGTTAAGTTCTGGGCGTATGATTTCTGATCGATGTGTGTTTGTATGGCCTAATATAGGTCTTGGCAGAGTTCTTATGATCGGATTGGATTGAGGACAATGACTATTATCGTAACCGGCGGCGCCGGCTTCATTGGCGCAAATTTCATTCTGGACTGGATCGAAGCGACCGGCGAGCCGGTGGTCAATCTGGATAAGCTCACCTACGCGGGCAATCCCGACAACCTGGCCTCACTGGCCGGGGATGATCGCTATACCTTCGTCCAGGGGGATATCGGCGACAGCGCCCTGGTGTCGAATTTGCTGGAACGGCACCGGCCGAGGGCCATCGTCAACTTCGCGGCCGAATCGCATGTGGACCGCTCCATCCATGGGCCGGATGATTTCATCCAGACCAATGTGGTGGGCACCTGCAACCTGTTGGCTGCCGCGCGGGCCTACTGGGAGTCGCTGCCCGAGCCCGAGCACTCGGCATTTCGCTTTCTGCATGTCTCCACCGACGAGGTCTATGGATCGCTGGAGATGGGGGACGATCCCTTTACCGAGACCCATCCCTTCGCGCCCAACAGCCCCTATTCGGCCTCCAAGGCGGCCTCCGATCACTTCGTCCGTGCCTGGCATCACACCTATGGCCTGCCGGTGCTGACGACCAACTGTTCCAATAACTATGGCCCCTACCAGTTCCCGGAAAAGCTCATCCCGCTGATCATTCATAACGCCTTGGCGGGCAAGCCGCTGCCCATCTACGCGGATGGTCAGAATGTGCGTGACTGGCTCTATGTCAGCGACCATTGTTCGGCCATCCGGCGGGTGTTGGAAGACGGCCGCCTGGGCGAGACCTACAACATCGGCGGCTGGAACGAGCTGAACAACCTGGAGGTGGTCAACACCGTCTGCCAGTTGCTCGATGAGCTGCAGCCTGATTCGGCTGGATCCTATTCGCGTCTGATCGCCTTCGTCGAAGACCGGGCAGGGCACGACCGGCGTTATGCCATCGATGCCCGCAAGATCGAACGCGAACTTGGCTGGAAGCCGGCCGAGAGCTTCGAGACCGGCATCCGCAAGACGGTGCGCTGGTATCTCGACCATGCCGATTGGGTGGGGCGCGTCACCAGTGGTGAATATCGCCAGTGGATCGATCGGCACTACCGGGCCGAGGCATGAGCCAGACACTCCTGCTGTTCGGCGCCGGTGGCCAGGTCGGCTGGGAGCTGCAGCGCAGCCTGGCGCTGCAGGGCGATATCGTCCCGGTCGATCAGGCCCAGGTCGATCTGCGCGACGAACAGGCCATTGCGGCCTGCATCGAGCAGGTTCGTCCCCAGGCCATCGTCAACGCGGCGGCCTACACCGCGGTGGACCAGGCCGAGTCGGAACCGGATCTGTCCGAGGCCGTCAATGCGCGCGCCCCCGCTGTGATGGCGGAGGCCGCCCGGGACTTGGATATCCCACTGGTGCATTACTCCACCGACTATGTCTATGACGGGCAGAAAACTGGCCCCTATGCCGAAGACGATGCCACAGGGCCCCTGTCGGTCTATGGACGCACCAAGCTGGCGGGCGACCAGGCCATCATCCAGAGCGGCTGCCGGTATCTGATCCTGCGCACCACCTGGGTCTATGCCGCGCGTGGCCATAACTTCATCAAGACCATCCTGCGCCTGGCCGCCGAGCGCGACACCCTGCGCATCGTCGCCGACCAGGTCGGGGCCCCGACCTCGGCCGAACTGATCGCCGACATCACCGCCATCGCCCTGCGCGAGCTGCGGGCCGACCGGCTGTCCGGCGGGCTCTATCACTGCGCCGCGGCGGGGCAGACCTCCTGGCATGGTTTTGCGCAGTACATCGTTCAGACCGCCACTGAACTGGGCCGGCGCCTGAAGCTGGGCCCCGCGGACATCGAGCCCATCCCTACCCATGACTATCCCGTGCCCGCCGCGCGCCCGGCCAACTCGGTGCTGGACTGTGGGCGGCTGCAGAATGATCTCCACATCTGCCTGCCGGACTGGCGGGTGCATGTGGCGCGTACCCTGAAGGAGTTGATTCAGACATGACCACAAGGAAAGGCATAATCCTGGCCGGCGGCTCCGGCACCCGCCTGTATCCGGTGACCCAGGCGGTTTCCAAGCAACTGTTGCCGGTCTTCGACAAACCGATGATCTATTACCCGCTCAGCACCCTGATGCTGGCGGGCATTCGTGAGATCCTCATCATCTCCACGCCGCAGGACACCCCGCGCTTTCAGGATCTGCTTGGTGACGGCAGCCAGTGGGGCCTGGACCTGCACTACACCGTGCAGCCCAGCCCCGACGGCCTGGCGCAGGCCTTCATCCTGGGGCGTGATTTCGTGGGCGGGCAGCCGTCCACCCTCATCCTGGGCGACAATCTGTTCTACGGCCACGACCTGGCCCGGCAACTGCGGCAGGCGGCGGCCCAGACCGAGGGCGCCACGGTGTTCGCCTATCCCGTCCACGATCCCGAGCGCTATGGCGTGGTCGAGTTCGACGGCCAGGGCAGGGCGGTCTCCATCGAAGAAAAGCCCGAACAACCCAAATCCCACTATGCGGTGACCGGCCTGTATTTCTACGATGAACAGGTCTGCGATATTGCGGCCAGTATCCGGCCCTCGGCTCGGGGCGAACTCGAGATCACCGATGTCAACCGGATCTATCTGGAGCGCGGCCAGCTCAATGTTGCCGACATGGGCCGGGGCACCGCCTGGCTGGATACCGGCACCCACGAATCCCTGGTCGAGGCCAGCCAGTACATCCAGATCATCGAAAAGCGCCAGGGGCTCAAGATTGCTTGTCTGGAGGAGATTGCCTGGCGCCAGCGCTGGATTGACGATGCCGTACTGGAGCAGTTGGCCGGGCCATTGAAAAAGAATGGTTACGGTCGGTACCTGCTGCGTCTGCTGGAGGAGGGGGAGCAGCCATGAAGATGATCCAGACAGCCATCCCGGACGTGGTCATCATCGAGCCCCAGGTGTTTGAAGACGAGCGCGGCTGGTTCATGGAAAGCTTCAACGAGCAGAGGTTTCATCAGGGCCTGCGCGAGCTGGGTCTGACACCGCCGCGTCCCTTTGTGCAGGACAATCACTCCTGCTCGCGCAAGGGCGTGCTCAGAGGACTGCATTTCCAGCGGCCGCCCTACGCGCAGGGCAAGCTGGTGCGGGTGGTGCGCGGCGCGGCCTTTGACGTGGCCGTGGACATCCGCCCGGGATCCCCGACCTACGGCCAATGGGCATCGGTCGAACTGAGCGCAGAGAACAGGCGCATGTTTTGGATACCGGAGGGCCTTGCCCACGGTTTCCTGGCGCTGGAAGACGATACCCATTTTCTCTACAAGACCACCGATTACTACGACAAGGACAGCGAGGGGGCCATCCGATGGGACGATGCGGAGATCGGCATTCAGTGGCCCGAGATTGGAGAGTGGATCATTGGTGAGAAGGATCGGCAGGCGCCCTCTTTGGCGGACAATAAACCACAATGCCGATGAAAATAATATTATGTTGGGGGTAACTCGATATGTCGGTTATATTAACCGCTAGGCTGAAGCGCATATTGAAAAAAAAGGGCGTGAGTACACTGCATAACCCTGGCGTGGTACTACCTGCAGACTCGGTATTTGAACCACCGTGTAGCTTTAAATGGATGAATATCCAGCACTCTATACGTATGGGGGCATTCAGTTACGCAGTGAGTGGCTTCTATTTTGCTTGCCGCATCGGGCGATATTGTTCGTTTGGAGAGCAAGTGCAAATCGGCAGACATGGCCATCCAATGCATTGGGTTTCGACGTCGCCTTTTTTCTACTGGCCGATTGAGAATGTGTTAGACCAACCAGTACTAGAGGCAGGAGATTTTGCGCCACATCGCGATTTTAATAGACGGACTCCACCGGTAAAATTGCAGTATACGGATATAGGTAATGATGTGTGGATAGGCCATGGCGCATTCATTTTGCCTGGTGTTACGATAGGCGATGGCGCGGTTGTTGCTGCCCACGCTGTGGTAACCAAAGATGTGCCGCCATATGCTGTAGTTGCAGGAGTCCCTGCGCAGGTAATACGAAAAAGATTTTCTGAAAAAGACGTCGGGACTTTATTGGAATCAAAGTGGTGGGATTTTGCGCCATGGCAGTTAAAAGGTGCCACACTAGATGACTTGGATAGATTTATTTCACATGTTGCGGATTTGCGGGATAGGGGTGTTGATGTTTACACTGGAGAAAAGGTCGTATTGTCGGATTACCCTGGGGCTGCCGATGGAGGTAAGAAATGAAAAAAGATGTAAAAGGATTATTCTCGGATTTAGATAAAGATATGCATTATAATCCGGGATATGACAAAAGTTACATGATCGCAATGACCCCGAGAAGTGGTAGTAGCTATCTAACCGACGTTCTCTCTAGAACCATGCTGCTTGGGAGGCCGGGGGAGTTTTTGCCATATGAACATATAAAAATAGCAATGGATAAACTTGGCAGGAATAAAATAGCTGTCCAGGATCATTTTTTGTGGGTTATAAGGCAGACATCTACAAATGGAGTGTTTGGGCAAAAAAGTAGTTACTATCAGGCTCAACAATTTTTTGATTGGGATGGGTTCAACGTTTTCGACTACTTGTTTCCTGGAACGAAGTTTATATATCTAATTAGAAGGGCTATTGTTAAGCAGGCGATTTCATTATATATAGCAACAGAAACCAAGGTGTTCCATACAAACGTAGAGCACGAGCGTAACAGGATAAAGATGATAGAATCTTTGCCGTATAACAGAAAGAAGATTAATTATTGGCTAAAGCATATTGTAAATCAAGAAATATTGTGGTCACGTTATTTTAAAGAAAAGGGTATTGATCCATTATTTTTTTACTACGAAGATCTTGTTGCTGACGTGGAGTTTTGGGTTAACAAGATTATATCTTATGTGGGTGTGGAGGGGGCTTATGTGGATCCTAAGGCGTCAATCTTTAGGCCGGTTTCCACAAATAGAAATATAGAGTTTTACGAGTTATATGCAAATGACAGTAGAAATATTGACGAATTAGAATCTCTTGGTGTGCCGCAAGAAAGGGTCTAGCACTATACTCCTAATGCGCGTTTATTCGGCCTTGAATGGGTGGTGCTTTGTGCTCTTTTTTAACGTATTCATTTTCTGATATTCCTACTACCGATTACTATATCGTGTCCCGTAGAGAGCGGGATGCCAATATCCCAGGTTGTGTCTCGTTAGTTGATGATGCAAATTCATTACCCGCCATTCTGCTGAACGAAACAGTACGCATAGTAGTACGCCACGCCCCCTTGCGTTGGGTACGCCGTTTACGGCAGGGCAATGAAGGCTGGGTGCTGCTGATGGACGACGATTTGCCACTGGCCTGGCGCGCGCCCGATGTGCCTCGTCTATATGGCTTGCGTACCTCGTGGCGTTATTACGCGCTGCGGGCCTTGCTGGGTGGTGATGACCTGCGACTCTGGGTCTCCACCCCCGAATTGCAACGCCGTTATCCCCAGGCCAGGCTCGTACCGCCACGCTGGTTTGGCCCCATGCCTGTCCAGGCGCCGCGTGAATGTATGCGCTGGGGCTACCACGGCTCCCCCATTCACCACAAGGAACCGGCCTGGCTGGTGCCCCTGGTCGCCGAGGTGCAGCGGCAGGTGCCGGAGGCGGTGTTCGAGATCTTCGGCGGAAGGCGGGTCAGGCGCCTGTTTGCAGGCATTCCCCGGGTCGAGGTGCTGCCGCCCCGGTCGTGGCCGGAGTATCTGGAGTATGCCCGTTCACATCCGCTGGCGGTGGGTGTGGCGCCCCTGTTGCCCGGGCGCTTCAATGCGGCGCGTTCGCATACCAAGGCCTTTGATATCATGCGCACCGGCGCGGTGGGGCTCTTTTCCGGGCGGGAGCCGTATCTGTCAGCCTTGCAGGGCGCGGACGCGCTGTTGCTGGGGGATGATCCCCTGGACTGGGTAGAGCCGGTGGTTCGCCTGCTACGGAATCCCGATGAACGGACAACCCGCTTCAAACGGCATCTGACCTGGCTGCAGGGCCAGGTCGCTCAACCGGGTGAACTGGAACGCTTACTGGACGCATCGTGAAAGGAAAGCAGGTGTTGGTAACCGGCGCGACCGGCTTCATCGGCCGGCGCCTGGCGGAGATGCTGCTGCAGGCGGGGCACCGGGTCCGGGTGCTGGTGCGGCGGCCCGAGCGGCTGGCGCATACGCTGGACCCCTGCGAAGTGGTGCGTGGGGATCTGGCGGACGCCGATGTATTGCGCCGCGCGGTTCGGGATGTGTCGGTGATCTATCATTGCGCGGCCAATGTCGCCACCTGGGACAACTGGGAATCCTATGCCGCGGCCAATATCACCGGCCTGAAAAATCTGCTGGAGGCGGTGCTGGCGGAGAATCCGGCGCTGGAGCGTTTTGTGCATTTTTCCACCGTCGATGTCTATGGCTTCCCCGAATCGCCCTGCGACGAGGATTGTCCCTTGCCGAAAAGCCCCTTCGGTTACAGCGAGAGCAAGCGCCAGGGTGAGGCCCTGGTCCGGCGCTTTGCCCGTGAGCATGGCCTGCCGGTGACCATCCTCCGGCCGTGCAATGTGATCGGGCCGGGCAGTCAGTTCATCGAGCGGATCGGCGCGGAGCTGCGTGCCGGGCTGATGCTGAAGGTGGATGGCGGCCGCGCCAACGCAGGCCTGATCTACGTGGACAATCTCGCGCGCTACGCCATGTGCCTTGTGGACGCCGATGAGGCTGTGGGCGAGGTGTTCAATGTACGCGACCCCTACGACGTGGACTGGAACACCTTTTTGCGCGACCTCAAGGCCGGCATACGGGGCAGGGGGCTGGTGATCAGCCTGCCGTTCTGGCTGGCGGATGGGGCGGCGCGCCTGATCACGACGGTCTGTGGCGGCTTGTGCCCGGGACGCGAGCCGCTCCTGCATCCGCTGCTGGTACGGATCTTCGGCCGCAGCTGCGGGCATGACGCCGGCCGCCTGCATCGTCTGTGCGCCTTGCCCGATGCGGTGGACTATCCCGCCGCCGTCGAGCGATCATGCGCCTGGTTTCTGGAGCGCCACTGATGGACAAACCCAGGGTGTTGTTTCTCCAGGGCCTGGCCTCGCCCTTCTTCGACCGGGTCGCCGACTGTCTGATGCAGCGGGGCTGTGATGTCGGTGCGATCTTTTTCTGTTTCCCCGACCGCCTGTTCTGGCATGGTCCCAACGGCAGGCCCTACAAGGGGCCGTTCGATCAATGGGGCGATTTCTTCGACGCCCATGTGAGCGCACACCGGATCACCGACATCCTCCTGGTGGGTGAGCAGCGCACCTATCACAGGGTGGCGATCGAACGTGCCCGGGCCGCCGGCATCCGGGTGCATGTTACGGACAACGGCTATCTGCGGCCCGACTGGCTGATCCTGGAGCGCGACGGCACCAATGGCGAGTCGCATTTCCCCCGCGATCCCGATGCGATACGGGCCCTGGCCCGCAGGCTGCCGATGCCCGATTTCTCGCCACGCTATCGCGATGCCTTCTGGAAACTGGCCGTCATGGACATGGCCTATCATTTCGGGCTGGTGTTCACCGGCTGGCTGTATCCGCATTACCGGCGCTCATACCGGCGCGACAATCCCTTTCTGCACTATCCCGCCATCGGACTGCGGCTGTTGAAAAAGCCGCTTCTGGAGCGGGAGGCCCGGCGTGTGAGCGCTGAACTGGCGCGCGGGCAGGGGGGCTACTATCTGTATGCCATGCAGTTGGAGCATGACTTCTCGATCGTCTCGTATTCATCTTTCGACGGCCTGGAGACCCCCTCGGAGCAGATCATCGCCTCCTTTGCCCGGCATGCCCCGCCGGATACGATGCTGCTGGTCAAGCTGCACCCTCTGGACACCGGCACCCGCAACTGGCGCCGCATCATCGGCGGGATGGCCCGTCGGCACGGCGTGGAGGCGCGGGTCCGCTTCGTCGATGGAGGCGATCTCGATGGCATGATCCGCCATGCCCGTGGTGTGGTCACGGTCAACAGCACCACGGGCATCCGCGCCCTGCAACTGGGCCGCCCGGTCAAGCCGCTGGGGCAGGCCATCTACGACATCGAGGGCCTGGCCCACCAGGGGGCGCTGGACGGTTTCTGGCGGGATCCGGCCATCCCGGACACGACCCTGGTCGGGGACTGGCTGCGGGCCCTGGCCTGGAGCGTCCATGTCCGGGGCGGCTATTACAGCGATCCGGGCCTGGAAGCAGCGGCGCGGGAGACCGCCGAGCGTATCGTGAACGGCCAGGTCGGCCTGCCCTGCGTGCCGTGCCGCTCGCCGGATTCAGGTGTTGCCTGAGGGTTGCTTGAAGATATTCTTGTCGCGGATCTCCGGCGTCTTGTTGAGCAGCCGGTAACCCCATCCAAGCACCGGGTTCATCCATCGGAAGCGGAAGCTCAGGCCATAGCGGATGGGGATCAGGCGCGCCCCCAGGTCGCGCTTGATGGAGTAAGTGGTCAACCCCAGTTCGATGTGCGCTGCGCCCAGTGTGATGGCGGTCTCGATGACCTTGAAGGCGACAAAGATATACAGGCTGTCGTTCTGTGCCTGCTCCCGCCCGAAATACATCCAGCGCAGGGTGTCGCGATCCATGAGCAGGAGGGCGTGGCCGATCATCCGGCCATCCCGGTAGAAGCCGATCACCCGGGAGGCTTCGCCCAGGCGCCGGGAGAAGGCCCGGTAGAACACCGGTGTCAGCACCTCGCGCTGGTACTCGTCCGCCTGCTCGTGAACCTTCATCCATTGCGCGGCCAGCGTATCCGCGATATCGGAAAACTCATCCAGCAGGCGGGCGCTGATCCCGGCCTGCTCGTTGCGCTTCAGGTGTTTCTTCAGCTTGCTGCGGTAATAGCTCTTCATCGCGGCCAGGTATTCGTCGACCGAACTCCAGGCCACATCCATCCAGGCGTTGGGCAGCCCGGGCACGGCGACAAAGCCGTTGCGCTCGAAACCGGCTAGCAGTCCCTGATCGGCGAGCGTGAAATCACGCACCACGAGCAGCAGGGCGCCTTGCCGCCGGGCGATCTCGAACAGTTCATCCGACACCCTGTCCACGACGGCGTCCACATCCGCGCCGGGCCGGGTGAGCAACGGCGGGTTGATATTGATCGCGCTGCCGCACTCCAGCATCCGCAGTTTGAGAAAGCGGGGAAAGGCCCGCCGCACCGTCTGCAGCAGGGCGCGCAGCGGGCCGCTGGCGAAGA
This sequence comes from Sedimenticola sp., assembly GCA_027024025.1. Classification (GTDB taxonomy): domain Bacteria; phylum Pseudomonadota; class Gammaproteobacteria; order Chromatiales; family Chromatiaceae; genus MONJU. Next base: position 12,506 of record JALVTT010000077.1, on the reverse strand, counting down.
TGGCCATGTCGGTGCTGACCGTGTAGCAGGTGGCGATGGCCAGCGGCTGTCCCCGCGCGTCGCGCACCAGCAGATAATGGGTGTCGTGGAACTCGGCCATCCCGGCCGCCTCGATGACCTGCCAGTAGGTCTTGCCGTGGGTGATCGAGGCCGACCCGACAACGGCCTCCCATGCCTCGCCGGGGATCTCGGCGGCACTGTGATAGGTGGTGATGTTCATGCTTGTGGCAAGGTCCTCTGCCATCCCGAACCGGCAGCCGACTGCCGTTGCGCTACCCAAATGAATCCGCGATGATACCATCCGCGACCGGTCGCGACCTTACCACGTCCAGCGGCACAACTGATATTGCTCACAGAGGATAGTATGTCGATTTACAACCGCATTCCGCACCGCCAGGATGGCATGACTTTGATCTCTTGGGTGGTCGTACTGGCCATCGCGATTTTCTTCGTTTTGATCGGGGTCAAGATGATTCCGACCTATCTTGAGAACTATTCCATCAAGGAGGTGTTGGCCTCGGTCGCGCAGGATCGCGCCTCTCGCACCCTGTCGCACCGACGCCTTAAAGACAACATACTCAAGCGTCTTAGCATCAATGGCGTGTATAACTTTCCGCGCGACAAGATCAAGATCACCAAAGACAAACGAGGCATGCGTATCGAGATCAAATACGAGGTGCGCAAGCCCGTTATTGGCAATGTCTCGGTGGTCATGGCCTTCGACGACCAGGCCGAAGTCCGCCAATGATGGAGCGCCTGCAGCGGCGTCTGGCCTATCGTTTCAAGGACGCCGGCCTGCTGGAGCGCGCGCTGACCCACCGCAGCGCGGGCCCGGTGCACAACGAGCGCCTGGAATTCCTGGGCGACGCCATCCTCGGTTTCGAGACCGCCGACTATCTGTTCCGGCATGCCGAAGCCGCCGACGAGGGCCAGCTCAGCCGCATGCGCTCCAAGCTGGTCAAGCGCGAGACCCTGGCCGAGGTGGCGCGTGAGCTGCAACTCGGCGAGATCCTGCACCTGGGGCCCGGCGAGCTGCGCAGCGGCGGCCAGAACCGTGATTCCATCCTCGCCGACGCCGTCGAAGCCATCATCGCCGCGGTCTATCTGGACGGCGGCATGGAACCGGCCCGCGAGCTGGTGCGCCACCTGCTGGGGCGGCGTCTGAGCCATCCCGACAAGGGGCTGCAGCAGAAGGACGCCAAGACCCGGCTGCAGGAGCACCTGCAGGCCCGCCGCCTGCCGCTGCCCCGGTACCAGGTCGAGCGCATCGACGGCGACCCGCACCGCCAGCAGTTCACCGTGCGCTGTTCGGTGGAACGCCTGGGCATGCAGGCCGAGGGGCGGGGCAGCAGCCGGCGCAAGGCCGAGCAGCAGGCGGCCGAGCGCTTCCTGGAGGCCCTGGCCGATGCGGAGTCCGCCGATGCCTGACACCGGAGACACCCCCTTCCACGCGGGTTACGCGGCCCTGGTGGGGCGCCCGAACGTGGGCAAATCGACCCTGCTCAACCGCCTGCTGGGGCAAAAGATGGCGATCACCTCGCACAAGCCCCAGACCACGCGCCACCGCATCCTCGGGGTACGCACGGACGAACAGGGGCAGGTGGTCTATATCGACACCCCCGGCATCCACCAGCGCGGCAACCAGGCGATGAACCGCTACCTCAACCGCACCGCGCACAGCACCCTGCTGGACGTGGATCTGGCGGTGTTCGTGTGTCAGGCGCTGGCCTGGCACGACGAGGACACCCAGGTGCTCAAGGCCATCGCCCGGGCCGGCGTGCCGGCGATCGGCGTGGTCAACAAGATCGACACCGTGCAGCCGCGCGAAAAACTGCTGCCCTTTCTCGCCGAACTGGGGGCGCGGCACGACTTTCTGGAGATCATCCCGGTCTCGGCGCGCGACGGCACCCAGGTCGAGGCCCTAGACGCGCTGGTGCTCAAGCACCTGCCGGAAGGGGATCTGATCTTTCCCGAGGATCAGATCACCGACCGACCCGAGCGTTTCTTCGCCGCCGAGATCCTGCGCGAGCAGATCATCCGGCGCTATCACAAGGAACTGCCGTATGCGGTCACCGTCGAGATCGAACAGTTCAGGGAGGAAGCCGGGCGCTATGTGATCGGCGCCGTGATCTGGGTGGAGCGCGAGAGCCAGCGGGGCATCCTGCTCGGCCGCCAGGGCCAGGCCATGAAGGAGGCCGCCAGCGCCGCGCGCCAGAACATGATGGAATTCTTCGATACCCGGGTGCATCTGGACGTGTGGATCAAGGTCAAGAAGAGCTGGTCCAGCGACGAGGCCAGCCTGGCCCAGCTGGGGTATTCCGAGTAGCCGCCATGCCGGGCGATCCGCTGCAGCCCGCCTATGTGCTGCATACCCGCCGCTTCCGCGAGACCAGCCTGGTGGTGGAGGTGCTGACCCAGGCGCATGGCCGCCAGGCCCTGCTGGCGCGCGGCGCGCTCGGGGGACGGCGCGCCCAGCCGCCCCGGCCCTTCGTGCCCCTGCTGCTGGCCTGGCGGGGCAGGGGGGAGCTGCCGCTGATGACCCGCTGCGAGGCCGCCGGCGGCGCGGCCGGGCTGGACGGACGCGCCCTGTACTGCGGCCTGTATGTCAACGAGCTGGTGCTGCGCCTGTCGCAACGCGGCGATCCGCACAGCGCGCTGTTTCCCGCCTACACCGCCTGTATCCACGATCTGGCCGAGGCCGGCCAGGACAACGCCGCCCTGGAGCCGGTGCTGCGGCGCTTCGAGCTGGCCCTGCTGGACGAGCTGGGCATGGGCATGCAGCTCGAACACGACATCAACGGCGCGCCGGTGAACCCGCGCAGGCGTTATCATTACCGCGTGGATGCCGGGCCCGAGCCCGTCTCGCCGCAGCACGCGGGCGGGTTCAGCGGCGCCACCCTGCTGGCGCTGGCGCGACACCGCCTGGACAGCGACCAGGTCCGCAGCGAGGCCCGCCGCCTGATGCGCCAGGTGCTCGACCAGCGCCTGGAGGGCCGTCCCCTGCGCAGCCGGGAGCTGTTTGTCTGACCACACAACGGAAGCATCACATGACCGGAAAACGTCTGCTGGGCGTCAACATCGACCACGTCGCCACCATCCGCCAGGCCCGCGGCACCCGCTACCCCGAGCCGGTACAGGCCGCCCTGGTGGCCGAACAGGCGGGCGCCGATGGCATCACCCTGCACCTGCGCGAGGACCGCCGGCACATCCAGGAGCGCGATGTGCGCATGCTCGCCGAGATCCTGCAAAGCCGCATGAACCTGGAGATGGCCGCCACCGCCGAGATGCGCGAGATCGCCTGCCAGGTCCGCCCGGCCGACTGCTGCCTGGTGCCCGAGCGGCGCGAGGAACTGACCACCGAGGGCGGCCTGGACGTGGCCGCCCAGGTCGATTATCTCAAGGACTACTGCGCGGCCCTGGCCGAGGCCGGGGTGCGCGTGTCGCTGTTCATCGACGCCGACGAGCGCCAGATCGAGGCCGCCGTGGAGATCGGCGCGCCGGTGATCGAGATCCATACCGGACACTACGCCGACGCGGTGGGCCGCGAGGCCCGGGCCCGCGAGCTGGCGCGCATCGCGCACGCCGCGGAATACGCCGCCAGCCTCGGACTGCGCGTGAACGCCGGGCACGGGCTGGACTATCACAACGTCCAGGCCGTGGCCGCGATCGAGCTCCTGGAAGAGTTCAACATCGGCCATGCCATCATCGCCCGGGCCCTGTTCAGCGGCCTGGCGCGGGCGGTGGCGGATATGAAACGGCTCATCGGCCCCCCCGCCTGACCTGCCTGCTTGTGACACCCTGGTCCGAGGAAAATGGGACGCTCCCCGCCGGCATGCCGAGGGCTCTCATGCCTTTCGCTGCCGTTTATCGCCGCTGAGCGGCGGGCCATTCTTGATGCGGTCGCTGGCCCGCGCGCCTTCCTTATTTTTCTCTCTATGCGCTCATCTTTCGGATCGGTCTGTGGGCGCGCCACGGCCTGCCCGGGCCGCCGGATGGGGTAGAATGCGGGGCATGAACTATCCGACCATCGCCGACTTCATCGGCAACACCCCGCTGGTCCGGCTGCAGCGCCTGCCGGGCGAGACCTCGAACACCCTGCTGGTCAAGCTGGAGGGCAACAACCCGGCCGGCTCGGTCAAGGACAGGCCGGCGCTGTCGATGATCCAGCACGCCGAGGCGCGCGGCGACATCCGCCCCGGCGACACCCTGATCGAGGCCACCAGCGGCAACACCGGCATCGCCCTGGCCATGGTGGCGGCGATCAAGGGCTATCGCATGATCCTGATCATGCCCGACAACCTCAGCGTGGAGCGCCGCGCCGCGATGTGGGCCTATGGCGCCGAGCTGATCCTGGTCTCGCAGGAGGCGGGCATGGAAGGCGCGCGCGACCTGGCGCTGGAGATGGAGGCGCGCGGCGAGGGCCGGGTGCTCAACCAGTTCGCCAATCCCGACAATCCGCTGGCGCATTACGAAGGCACCGGGCCGGAGATCTGGCGCGACACCGGGGGGCGGATCACGCACTTCGTCAGCGCCATGGGCACCACCGGCACCATCATGGGCACGGCGCGCTATCTCAAGGAGCAGTCCCCGGCGGTGCAGATCGTCGGCGTGCAGCCGGCCGAGGGGGCGCACATCCCGGGCATCCGCCGCTGGCCGCCCGAGTATCTGCCGGAGATCTTCGACGCCCGCCGGGTGGACCGCGAGATGGATGTCACCCAGGCCGAGGCCGAGGACACCACGCGCCGCCTGGCCACCGAGGAGGGCATCTTCTGCGGTGTCTCCTCCGGCGGCGCGGTGGCCGCCGCGCTGCGCCTGTCGGCCGAACTGGAAGACGCCGTGATCGTGTCCATCATCTGCGACCGGGGCGACCGCTATCTATCCACCGACCTGTTCGCACGGGGAGACGCATGAGTCATTTCACCGCCATCGGCCTGGCGCCACTGCCGGACATCGAGACCGCGCGCCGCAACTTCGGGCTGCACGACCTCAGCGACGAGGACGTGGGCAAGGTGCTGTTCCACCGCCGCAAGCAGCAGTCCGGAACAGAGGACCTGGGCTGGGACCAGCAGTGCATCGGCGCGGTGTCGCTGGTCCGGGTGGGTCCGGACAGCGCGCACATCGAAAGCCTCAATCGGCGCGACCTGCCGGAGCTGATGCTGATCGACGCCATCTTCCAGAGTCTGGACAGCACCCCGCCGCTGGTCAGCTGGGACGGCACCCGCACGCTGCTGCCGCTGCTGCGTTTCCGCTGCCTGAAGCACCGCCGGCGCGGCTATGAACAACTGGGCGAGGAGACTCCGCAAGCGCTGCCACACATCGACCTGCGCCACAGCCTGCTGGGCGACACCGGGGTGGAGGCGCCCCCGCTGCACGAGATGGCGCAACGCCTGTTTCTGCCGGGCATGGGCGAGCACCGCCCGGAGGTGCTCTGGGACCGCTGGCTGCTGGACGATGCCGAGTCCCTGTCGGCCTATGCCGATCACCAGGCCATCAACACCGCCCTGCTGGCGCTGGAGATCTTCCACCTCGAGGGCCGCTGCACCCTGGGCGGCGTGGAGCAGCGCCGCGGCGCCCTGCGCGCCATGCTGGACCAGGCCGAGCCGGCGGCGCGCTACCGCCCGCTGCTGGCGCGCTGGGGTGGCGATACATGAGCCGCAGGCGGCGCCGGCCGCGTCTGCCGGAGGGCGAGTTCGAGGCCCGCATCGACGACATGGCCCACGACGGCCGCGGCGTGGCCCGGGTGGACGACAAGGCCACCTTCATCCAGGGCGCGCTGACCGGTGAGCGGGTCATGTTCCGCTATCTGCAGCGCCGCCGCCGGCACGACGAGGGCGTGGTCACCTCGGTGATCGAGGCCGCGCCCAGCCGGGTCGAGCCGCGCTGTCCGCACTACGCCCTGTGCGGCGGCTGCAGCCTGCAGCACATGGACCCCCAGGCCCAGATCGAGGCCAAGCAGGCGGTGCTGCTGGACAATCTGCGCCAGATCGGCGGCGTGAGCCCCGAGTCGGTGCTGCCGCCCCTGCTCAACGAAGACCCCTGGGGCTACCGGCGCAAGGCGCGCCTGGGCGTCAAATGGGTGCCGAAGAAGGGCCGCGTACTGGTGGGCTTCCGCGAGCGGGGCAGCAGCAAGGTGGCCGATATCGGCGAGTGTCATGTGCTGCATCCCCGGGTCGGGCGCATCCTGCCGGAGCTGAGCGCGCTGATCGGCGGCCTCGGCATCCGCGACCGCGTGCCGCAGATCGAGATGGCCATGGACGATGCGCGCTGCGTGCTGATCTTCCGCATCCTGGAACCGCTGTCAGAGGCCGACCGCGAGGCGCTGCGGGCCTTCGGCCGGGCGCATGACATCATCCCCTACCTGCAGCCGGGCGGACCGGACACGGTGGCGCCGCTGGATCCGCCGCCGGCCGATCTGCGCTACGCGCTGCCCGAACAGGGACTGGAGCTGGGCTTTCTGCCCGGCGACTTCACCCAGGTGAACACCGGGATCAATCGCAAGATGGTCACCCGCGCCCTGGACTTGTTGCGGCCCGGCCCCGAGGACCGGGTGCTGGACCTGTTCTGCGGGGTCGGCAACTTCACCCTGCCGCTGGCGCGCCAGGCGGGGCAGGTGAGTGGGGTGGAGGGGGACGCCGGCCTGGTGGAGCGGGCGCGCGCCAACGCCCGGCGCAACGGCCTGGAGAACGTCGCCTTCTTCACCGCCAATCTGTACGAGGAACTGGCGCCGGCGGCCTGGCTGGAGCAGCGTTTCGACAAGGCCCTGCTCGACCCGCCGCGCAGCGGGGCCCAGCAGGTACTTGCGCTGCTGCCGCGCCTGGGGGTGGACACGGTGCTGTACATCTCCTGCTATCCCGGCACCCTGGCGCGCGACGCGGGCGAGCTGGTGCGCGAGCACGGCTACCGCCTGCTCAGCGCCGGGGTCATGGATATGTTTCCGCACACCGCGCATGTCGAATCCATCGCCCTGTTTCAGAGGTAGCGCGACATGGCCCTGGAGATCGAACGCAAGTTCCTGCCGCGCAGCGAGGCCTGGCGCCAACAGGTCGAACGCAGCACCGAGATCCGCCAGGGCTATCTGGCGCAGGATGTGCAAAGCGCCATCCGGGTGCGGATCTCCGGCGAGCGCGCGCATCTGAACATCAAGGCCAATATCGACGGTGTCCACCGCCACGAGTTCGAATACGAGATCCCGCTGGCGGACGCCGAGGCCCTGTTCCGCGATATGGTGCGGGGGCCGGTGATCCACAAGATCCGCCACGAGCTGACCCTGGACGGACACCTCTGGGAGATCGACGAGTTCCTCGGCGAGAACGCCCCGCTGGTGGTGGCCGAGATCGAGCTGTCGCACGCCGACGAGCCCTTCACCCGGCCCGACTGGCTGGGCGAGGAGGTCTCGCGCGACAGCCGCTATTTCAACAGCCAGCTGGCGCTGAGGCCCTATAGCCGGTGGTGAGGGGAACCGTCCGCCTGGTCCTGCCCCTGCTGCTGCTTTTGCTGTCGGCCTGCGCGCGCGGCCCGGCGGACACACCGCGCGCGCTGGTGTTCGCCGTGGCGCACGCCCCGGCCTCGCTGCATCCGCTGCTGGCCACCGACGCGGTCTCCGAGCGCATCAACGCCCTGATCTACCGACCACTGGTGCGCTTCGACGCGCACCAGGCGCCGCAACCCGGGGTGGTGCGCTGGCAGGCCATCGACGCCAGCCATTACCGGCTGTGGCTGAGGCCCGGCCTGGCGCCGTTCAGCGACGGCCGGCCGGTGCGTCTGGCCGATGTGGCGGCCACCCTGCGCCGCGCGCGCGACGACCCCGCCTCGCCGCATGCCGGCGCGCTGCGGCACATCCAGCGTATCCGGCGCGACGGGGATCATCTGCTGCTGAGCCTGTCGCGGCCCGATCCTCGCCTGCCCGCGCGCCTGCACCTCGGGGTGGCTCCGGCCGACGCCCTGGCGCGCGGCGACCTGGCGCGCCATCCGCTGGGCAGCGGCGCCTTCCGCCTGCTGGCCTGGCAGGACGACGGCGGGGTGCTGCTGCAGCGCCGGCGCGACGGCCTGCGGCTGCGCTTCGCGGTGGTGCCGGACCCGACCATGCGCGCGCTCAAGCTGCTGCACGGCGAGGCCCATCTGGTGCAGAACGATCTGCCCTATGAGATGTACCCGGTGCTGGCGCGCGATCGGGCCATCCGCTTGCAGGCCGTTCCGGGGACCACCTTCAGCTATCTCGGTTTCAACCTGGATGATCCGGTCACCGGACAGCGCGCGGTGCGCGAGGCCATCGCCCACGCCATCGACCGCCAGGCCATCGTGGACCACCTGTTCAACGGCCATGCGCATCCGACCAACACCCTGCTGGCGCCGGGGCACTGGGCCGCGCATCCCGGCCTGCCGGACTACGCCTACGATCCGGCGCGGGCGCGCGCCCTGCTGGCCGGGCTGGGCCATGGCCCCGGGCATCCGCTGCGCATCGAGTACAAGACCTCGACCGACCCCTTCCGCCTGCGCGTGGCGGCCGTGCTGCAGGCGCAGCTGGCGCGGGTCGGCATCGATCTGCGCATCCGCAGCCACGAGTGGGGGACCTTCTTCGGCGACATCAAGGCCGGGCGCTTCCAGATGTACAGCCTCAGCTGGGTGGGCATCCGCAGCCCGGACATCTTCCGCCACGTCTTCCACAGCGCCTCGCTGCCGCCCGGCGGCGCCAATCGCGGCCGCTACCGCTCGCCGGAGGTGGACCGCCTGATAGACAGGGCCGAGCGCCTGCCGCGCGCGCGGGCGGCGCCGCTGTACCGGCGGGTCCAGGCCATCGTGCATCACGATCTGGTGTATGTGCCGCTGTGGCACGAGGACAATCTGCTGCTGACGCGCGGTGTCGCCCGGGCCCGGCCGCGCCCGGACGGCGGCTACGGCTTTCTCGAACAGGTATCCTTGGCGCATGAGTGAACGGCGTATCGAGATCAGCCTCTCTGAGCAGACCCTGACCCTGTGGCAGGACGGGCGGGTGGCGCGCGTGTACGCCATCTCCAGCGCGCGCAACGGCCCCGGACAGCGCATGGGCTCGGAGTGCACCCCGACCGGGCTGCACCATATCCGGCTCAAGATCGGCGCCGGCTGCCCGCCGGGCACGGTGTTCGTGGCGCGCCGTCCCAGCGGCGAGATCTGGACCCCGGCGCTGGCCCGCCGCTGCCCGGAGCGCGACTGGATCCTGAGCCGCATCCTGTGGCTCAGCGGGCGCGAGCCCGGCCACAACCGGGGCGGCGCGTGCGACAGCCTGCGGCGCTTCATCTATATCCACGGCACGCCGGACGACCAGCCCGTCGGGCAGCCGCGCTCACATGGCTGCATCCGCATGCGCAACCCCGACATCATCGACCTGTTCGACCGGGTGGCGGTGGGCGACCCGGTGCATATCCTGGAGGGCGAGGGATGCTGAGCCGCCTGGGCGACACCCTGCTGGTGCTGTTCGGCGTGGTCAGCCTGGTGTTCTTTCTCAGCGCGGTGATCCCGGGCGACCCGGTGGACGTGATGCTGGGCGAGCACGCCTCCAGCGCCGACCGCGAGGCCCTGCGCCACAGCCTGGGCCTGGACCGGCCGCTGGCGGCGCGCTGGGCCGGTTATCTGCAGGCCCTGGCGCGGGGCGACATGGGCCGCTCGCTGGTGCACAAGCGGCCGGTACGGGCCCTGATCGCCGAGCGCCTGCCCGCGACCCTGGAGATGGCCGTCGCGGCCTTCGGCGTGGTGCTGCTGATCGCCTTCCCGCTGGGCCTGCTGGCGGCGCAGTATCCGGGGCGCCTGCCCGACCGGCTGGCGGCGCTGTTCGCCCTGGCCGGCCAGTCCATCCCCAATTTCTGGCTCGGCCCCATGCTGGTGCTGCTGTTCTCCATCCAGCTCGGCTGGCTGCCAGTGAGCGGCAATCGCGCGCCGGGCAGCCTGGTGCTGCCCGCGCTCACTCTGGGCACCTCCATGGCCGCGATCAGCATGCGCATGCTGCGCGCCAGTCTGCTGGAGGTGGCGGGCGAGGCCTATCTGCGCACCGCGCGCGCCAAGGGCCTGGGACCGGCGCGGGTCCTGTTGCGCCACGCCCTGCCGAACGCGCTGCTGCCGGTGATCACCCTGCTGGGCCTGCAGCTCGGCGGGCTGCTCAGCGGCGCGGTGATCACCGAGGTGGTGTTCGCCTGGCCCGGCATCGGCTCGCTGCTGATCGACGCCATCAGCCAGCGCGACTACCCGGTCATCCAGGGCGTGGTGCTGGTGATCGCGCTGATCTATATCGTCATCAACCTGGCCACCGACCTGCTCGCCCAATGGCTGGATCCGCGGACACGCGAGGGCAGGGCGGCATGAGGTCGAGCCTGGCCCTCCTGGCGCTGTGGGCGCTGCTGGCCCTGGCCGGGCTGGCGCTGCCGATCGCGCCCGACCGGATCGCCCTGGACGGGATGTTCATGCCGCCCCTGCACGGCGGCTATCTGCTGGGCAGCGACGCCCTGGGCCGGTCGCTGGGGCAGCGCCTGCTCGCCGGGGCCGGCATCTCGCTGCTGGTGGCCCTGGTCAGCGTGGGCCTGTCGGCCACGCTCGGCACCCTGATCGGCGCCCTGGCCGGCTATCTGGGCGGCTGGACCGACCGGGTGGTGTCGCGCCTGGTGGAGGTGTTTCTGGCCTTTCCCGGCCTGTTGCTGGCCATCGCCCTGGCGGCCTTTCTGGGTCCGGGCATCGACAATGTGGTGATCGCGCTCTCGGTCATGGGCTGGGTGGGCTATGCGCGCCTGGCGCGCAATCAGGTCTTGTCGCTGCGTCAGCGCGAGCATGTGCTGGCCGCGGTGGCGCTGGGGCAGCGCACGCGGGCGGTGATCCGTCTGCATCTGCTGCCGCTGCTGATCGCCCCGGTGCTGGTGGAGGCCAGTTACGGGGTGGCCTCGGCGGTGATCGCCGAGGCCGGGTTGTCGTTTCTGGGCCTGGGCGTGCAGCCGCCCCAGGCCTCCTGGGGCAGCATGATCCGCGAGGGCGTGCGCTACCTGCTGGTGGCGCCGCACCTGGTGCTGGTGCCGGGCCTGGCCCTGTCGCTGGTGGTGCTGGCCGCCAACCGCCTGGGCGACGGCCTGCGTGACCGGCTGGACAAGGCTACTTGACGTAGTAGGCGGTGAAGTAGAGATCCTTCACCCGCGGCTGGTCGGTCAGCTCCTCGAGCTTTTTGCGCACCGCCTCCAGGGCCTGTTTGCGCAGCGCCTCCTTGCCGTCGGGGGTGAGCAGTTTCTTGCCGTCGGCCCCGGCGATCAGCATCAGGATGGTATGGCGCAGGGCCGGCATGTGCAGCTTGATGATATCGACGTTGCTGGCGTATTTGGTCATCAGCTGGATGTCGCAACGGATATACTTGGGGCCGTCGGTCAGATTGGTGACGATGGAACGGCCCATGTCGACATAGCTGATCTTGACCGCCTCTTTTTCACCGTCTTTCTCGTCACCGGCGAAAGACTGGGCAGAGATAAATATCACAATCAATAGGATAACGAGTTTTCTTAAAGTGTTTTCCATTTCATTTACCTGCATGGACTGCCTTGGGGGTTATCGGGTTTCCTTGCCGCGGAGGGGCGTTCGATGCACGGCCCGGTGATGATCGACCTCCCCGGCACCGGGCTGGAGGAGGACGATATCCGCCGTCTCCAGCACCCGGCGACCGGCGGGGTCATCCTGTTCAGCCGCAACTACGCCTCCCGCGATCAGCTGTATCGGCTGATTTCGCAAATACATGAGCTGCGCTCGCCGCCCCTGCTGGTGGCGGTGGACCAGGAGGGGGGCAGGGTGCAGCGTTTCCGCGAGGAGTTCACCCGCCTGCCGCCGCCGGCCGCCATCCTGCCGCACTTCGACGGCGATCTGGCGCGCGCCCGCCGCGCCGCGCACGAGCTGGGCTGGCTGATGGCCGCGGAGCTGCGCGCGGCCGGGGTGGACTTCAGCTTTGCCCCGGTGCTGGATCTGGATTGCGGGGTCAGCGAGGTGATCGGCGATCGCGCCTTCGGCAACACCCCCGAGCAGGTGGCGACCCTGGGTCAGGCCTGGATGCTGGGCGCGCGCGAGGGCGGCATGATCAGCGTCGGCAAGCATTTCCCCGGGCATGGGGCGGTGCGCGCCGATTCGCACCTGGAACTGCCGGTGGACGCGCGTCCGCTGCCGGAGATCCTGCAGCAGGATGTGCGGCCCTTCCGCCGCCTGATCGCCGCCGGCCTGGAGGGCATCATGCCGGCGCATGTGATCTACAGCCAGGCCGATCCCGGGCTGGCCGGGTTCTCGCGCTTCTGGCTGCAACAGGTGCTGCGCGGCGAGCTGCATTTCAACGGCGTGATCTTCAGCGATGATCTGAGCATGAAGGCCACCGCGGACAGCGGCGATTACGCGGCGCGCGCGCGCGCGGCGATCGGGGCCGGTTGCGACATGGTGCTGGTATGCAACGATCCCGGGGGCGCGGACCAGGTACTCGACAGCCTGCGCGATCATCACGATCCGGTGGCCATGTCGCGCTGCGC
>JALVTT010000076.1 GCA_027024025.1 Sedimenticola sp. | reverse complement strand
TTTCTCGCCGGCCTGATCGGCGCGGGGCCGCCGCGCCGATCAGGCCGGCGAGAAAGATCCCGGCCACCGCGGTGCGCTCGTACACGCACAGCACGCAGGGATCCAGCTGCATGAAGTACTGGAAATACAGGGCGGTCAGCTCCAGGCCCAGGGCGGTGGCGGCCAGCAGCAGCCAGGGCCAGCGCAGGCGGCTCAGTCGCGCCAGTTGCGTCATCATGTGGGAAGGTCTCCTTGCAGGGATGGCGGCCTATTCTGGCGGGGCGTTCAGTCCTCGCGCAACGCCTTTTTCATGCGCTCGAAGGTCTCCTCGTCGATCTCGCCGCGGGCATAGCGCTCGCGCAGGATCTGCAGCGGGGTCTTGTCTTCGTCGGCCGGCGGCCGGGGCGCGCCACCCCGGATCGCCATCACCACGATGAATACCAGCAGCAGGATCAGGCCCAGTTCGATCAGTCCCATGAAACCGCCTCCCCAGAAGCCGTGCCCACCGTTCATGCGTCCAGCCTCGCGTGCCGCAGGCGCAGCGCGTTGCTGACCACGGTCACCGAACTCATGCTCATGGCCGCGGCCGCGATCACCGGGTTCAGCAGCAGGCCGAACGCCGGATACAGCACCCCGGCGGCGACGGGTATGCCGAGGCTGTTGTAGACGAAGGCGCCGAACAGGTTCTGCCAGATGTTGCGCAGGGTCGCGCGCGAGAGCGCGATGGCATCGGCCACGCCCATCAGGGAATGACGCATCAGGGCGATGTCGGCCGACTCGATGGCCACATCGGTGCCGCTGCCCATGGCGATGCCCACATCGGCGCGGGCCAGCGCGGGGGCGTCGTTGATCCCGTCCCCGACCATGGCCACCACCCGCCCCCCGGCCTGCAGCGCGGCGATCTTGTCCTGCTTGTCCTGCGGCAGGACCTCGGCGATGACCTCGTCCACCCCCACCTCGGCCCCGACCGCCTCGGCCGTGCGCTGATTGTCGCCGGTGAGCATGATGACCTTCAGGCCCAGGGCCTTGAACCTGGCCACGGCCTCGGCCGAGTCGCCGCGCACCGGATCGGCGACGCCCAGCAGGCCCAGGGGACGCGCGTCACGCGCCAGATAGATGGCGGTCTGGCCCTGCGCCGCCAGGGCCTGGCCACGCGCCTCCAGTTCGGCGGTGTCGATGCCGTGATCGGCAAGAAAGGCGGCCTTGCCCAGCAGCAGCCGGGCGCCGTCCAGGGTGCCGCGCACGCCGAAGCCGGCGACCGCCTCGAAGCCCTCTACAGCGGGCAGTTCCAGCTTGCGCGCCGCGGCCGCGCCGCGCACCGCGCGCGCCAGGGGATGTTCGGAACCGCTCTCCAGGGCCGCGGCCAGCGCCAGCAACTCGTCCTCCTGAACGCCTTCGACCGGCACCTGCGCGGTGACCGCCGGCCGGCCCTCGGTGAGGGTGCCGGTCTTGTCCAGCACGATGGTGTCGAGCTGGCCGGTGCGCTGCAGGGCCTCGCCGTTGCGGATCAGGATGCCCATCTCCGCCGCGCGGCCCACGCCGACCATGATGGAGATCGGCGTGGCCAGCCCCAGGGCGCAGGGACAGGCGATCACCAGCACCGTCATGGCCACCACCACCGCGTAGCTGATCTGCGGCGGCGGGCCGAACCGATACCAGACGACGAAGGCGATGATCGCGATGCTGACCACGACCGGCACGAACACCGCCGCGACCTTGTCCACCAGGCGGCCGATCGCGGGCTTGCTGGCCTGGGCCTGACGCACCGATTCGATGATATGCGCCAGGGCGGTGTCGCGGCCGATGCGCGTGGCGCGCATCAGAAAGCTGCCCTCGGCGTTGAGGGTGCCGCCGAAAACGGTGTCGCCCTTGCGCTTGAGCACCGGCATGGGTTCGCCGGTGAGCATGGATTCATCGACATGGGACTCGCCGTCGAACACCTCGCCATCGACCGGGATGCGGTCACCGGGACGCACCTTGATGGTCTCGTCCAGGCCGATCTCGGCCACCGGCACCTCCATCTCCTTGCCATTGCGGATGATCAGGGCGGTGCTCGGCTGCAGGCCGATCAGGCGCTTGATCGCCAGCGAGGTCTTGCCCCGGGCCTTGCTCTCGAGGGCCGAGCCCAGCGAGACCAGGGCGATGATGATCACCGCCGCGTCGAAATAGGCATGCCGGGCCTGGGCGGGCACCAGCTCGGGCCACAGCAGGACGATGGTGGAATACAGCCAGGCGGTTCCCGTGCCCAGCGCCACCAGGGTGTCCATATTGCCGCGCCCGGCCTTGAGGCTGGCCCAGGCGCCGCGAAAGAAATGTCCGCCCACGAACACCAGCACCGCGAGCGTGACGCCGCTGATGCCCAGCCACAGCAGGCGGGCCTGATCCAACGGCGGGAACAGGTCCAGCAGGGCGCCGAGGAACAGCACCAGCCCCACCCCGCCGGCCACGATGGCGCGCCACCACAGCTGACGGTATTCGGCCAGCTCACGCTGTTCCTTCTCGCTCTCGTCGTCCAGACCCCGCAGCTCGGCGGCGTCGTAACCGCCCTTGCGCACCGCCTCGATCAGGGTCTGGGCCTCGATGCCCTCGCCCTGCACCAGCGCGGTCCGCTCGCCGAGATTGACCATGGCGGAAGTCACGCCCGGGACGGCGGCCAGGGCGTCCTCCACGGCCTTGACGCAGCCGGCACAGCTCATGCCGGCGATCGACAGGCGGATCTCGTCCATCAGCCCGCGGGCTCGGCCGGATAGCCGGCGGCGGTGATGGCGGCCGCCACCGCCGCGGCGTCGAACTCGCCTTCCACCGTGGCGGTCGCGCCCTCCAGATCGACCTCGACCGATTGCACGCCGTCCAGGGGCTCGACCGCGGCCTTGACCGCGCTGACGCAACCCATGCACTTCATGTTCTGGACATTGAATACCTGTTTCATGTTTTTCTCCTGTTCATGCGGCCTCGACGGCCATTGCCTCGATGATCGATATCCGCCCGCGGGGCATGCCGGTGCGGTTCGTGCCTCACCACACCCTACCGCAACTCGTAGGGTGCGGTGACGAAGGAACCGCACCATTACCCTACCCTGCTAATGTCTCCCCGCCCCGGGCGGGGGACGCGAACAGCAGGCCGCCCGATGGCCGGTGTTGGCCCGGATGTTCTCGTCCTGCATGGCCCACAGGGCGCGCCGGAAACGCGACCACAGACCGGCGTCGGGCCTCAGGCCCAGCCGCCGGAGATGCCCGGTGATCGCGCGGGCGTCGACGCGGCGCGCATCATAGACCAGCTTCAGGCGATGACGCGACGCCTGGAAGTCGGCCTCCAGCACGCCCGGCAGCCCCAGCAGCGACTGCAGGGTCTCCGCATCCACCCGGCCGGCCGGGTCCAGCGCGAATGTCCGGCTCACCCGGGTCTCGCCATCGCTTGTCTTTCCGCTCATTGTCTCATGCTCCCCCCTCACGAGGGCCGTCATTCATTTCCCCAGGCGCATCAACAGTTCGCGCGCGGGGACATAGCCGCCGATGGGTGTCCCGTCCGGCAGGTAGATGGTGGGCGTTCCCTGCACGCCCAGGCGCTCGCCGAGCTGGTAACCCTGATCCACCAGGGCCGCGCGCGGACAGTCGCCCTTGTCGGCCACGTCCTTGCCGTGTTTGGCCAGATCCATGGCCTTGACCGGATCCTTGGCGCACCATACCTGGCGCAGCCCCTTGTAACCGGGCCCGCGCTTGCCACCCCGCGGATAGGGCAGATAACGCACGGTCACGCCGGCGGCCTGCAGACGCGGCACCTCGGCGTGCAGCTTGCGGCAATAGGGGCAGCTGGTATCGGTGAAGACATCGATCACCGCCTTTTCCCTGCCCTTGGCATGGAAGATCACCTTGTTCTCGTCACCGAAGGCGTCCAGCAGCTTGCGCGCGCTGCGCGCCTTGGCCTGGGCGGTCAGGTTGCGCCCCTTTTCCAGATCGATCAGGCTGCCGATGAAGGCGTAGCGCCCGTCATTGCTGATATACAGGGTGTCCGCGTCCAGCTCGACCTGGCTGATACCCGCCACCGGGCTGGGCCTGGGCTGTCCGATCGGGCGGCCTCCGGCCAGGCGCCGCAGATAGCGCAGGGGGTCGCCCGCGTCTTGCGAAGCCTGCTGGTCGGTGGCCTTGCCCGCGGGCCCGGCGCCCCATGCCGGTGCGCCGGCGATGCCCAGGGCCAGCAGGCCGAACAGGATCTTTTTCATCATTCATTCCTCGTCAGTGTGATGCGAAGACATGCGCCTGCCCCTGCCGGTCGATGGCATAGACCTTGTAGGCCATGGGTTTGCGGCCCGGGACCTCCATGCCGGGCGAGCCCATGGGCATGCCCGGCACCACCAGACCGGCGATATCGGGTCGCTCCTCGAGCAGGCGTTTGATATCGGCGGCAGGCACGTGGCCTTCGATGAAGTAGTTTCCAAGCCGGGCAGTATGACATGCCGACATGCCGCCGGGCACGCCCGCCTGCCGCTTGATCTGGTTGAGATCGTTGACCGGCCTCACATCGGGGTCGAAGCCCTGGGCCTTCAGTCCATCCGCCCATTTGCTGCAGCAGCCGCAGGACGGGTTCTTGTACACCACGATGGGCACGCCCGCCTGGGCCGGCCGGCTGCCCGCCAGCCAGGCCCCGGTCGCGGCCAGCAGGCCGGCACCGACGATGATGCCGGTGCCGATCCAGGTTCTGGTGTTTCGCGTCATTGTATCTCTCCTCTCCAGTTTGACCATGCGGGGACATGGATTACTGCGCCCACGTCGCCCGGACGACAGCCGGCCCCGGTGTCACCAGGGCCGGCCGCTGCTCAGTGGGCGTGCCCGGACGCCCCGTCCTCGTGCTCATGTCCGTCCGCGTCGCGGTCCTCTCCCTTGAATCCGCCATGGAAACGCTGGTGGACGAAGGTCAGGATGGCCCAGCGGTCGTCCTCACCGAGATGCTTGAACGAGGGCATGGCCGACTGCATGGCGTTGAAGGGCGGCACCGCGCCCCCTTCGCTGATCCGCCAGAACAGATAGTCATCGCCCTTGCCCGGCGCGGTATGGAAGTGGTGGGTCAGATCCGCGGGACGGTGGCCCAGGCGCGCGGCCATGGGGCCGTCGCCGCGCCCGGAGCTGCCATGACAGACCACGCAGTTCTGCATGAACAGCCTTTCGCCCCGGGCGGCGATTGCCTTGTCGTCCCAGTGCGACCAGGTCTTGCCCGCATACGGCCTGGGCGGCGCGACCCATTTGTCATGTTGATGCGTATGACCCGCCGCTCCGCCGGGCGCTTCGGCATGGTCTCCGCCCATCATGGAAGGGTTCATGCCGGACATGCCGCCGCCCATCATGTGTCGGTGCATGCCGGGCATGCCGCCGCCCATCATGCCCTGCCCCATGCCGGGCATGTGCCCCTGCCCGGCCGCGTGATCGCCACTGGCCAGTGCCGTGGCCGATGCCGCCAGGACGACGGCGGCCAATAAAGTCTTGCTCGTTTTCATCTCGATTGATCCTCTGTCAGAACCAGGCCCTGAGCCCGATCACGAATTGCAAATCGTCGGTCTTGCCACCGGCGGCCTTCACCAGATCGGCGGTCTGGCCGTAACGCTTTTCCCAGTTGATGCCGATATAGGGGGCGAACTCACGCCGGATCTCGTAGCGCAGGCGCAGGCCCAGCTCCGAGTCCGAAAGCCCCGCGCCCTGATCGATGGCCTTGTCCGACCTGGCGAACAGGTTGACCTGGATCTCCGGGGTGAGGATCAGCCTTTGCGTGAGCAGGGCCTCGTACTCGGCCTGGAAGCCGATGCTGGCATTGCCGTTGCCGCCGATATAGAGCGCGGTATCGACATCGAAGAAATACGGCGCCAGGCCGCGGAAGCCGACCACCGCCCAGTCCCGGGTTTCCTTGGCGGGGCTGAAGTCATGCCTCACCCCAAGCTGCAGATCCCAGTAGACATCGACCGCGCGGCTATAGAGGGCCTGAAACTGGGCGACCTCCCAGCTCGAGCCCACCCGCTCGCCATCGAACTTGAACCAGGCCTTGTTCAGATCCTTGCCGATCCAGGCGTCGGCCTGGACCACCAGCGGGTTCTTGCCGCTGGTGCTGCGGACCTCGAGCTGGTCGATCATCACCTTCACCAGGGTCGGATCGTCCGGCATGCCGGCCTGCGCCGCCAACGGTGCCAGGGCCAGCAGGCCCATCGTCATGAGTTGTTTTTTCATTCCGTACTTCCTCCCTCAGCTGACCACGACATGGCGGAACATGCCCAGCATGTGATAGAGCAGATGGCAGTGATAGGCCCAGCCCCCCTTGGCGTCGGCGGTCACCAGATAACTGATGCGTGCCCCCGGTTGCACGATGACCGTGTGTTTGCGCGGGATATAATCGGGATCGCCCGTCTCCAGGTCGCTCCACATCCCGTGCAGATGGATGGGGTGGTTCATCATGGTGTCGTTGAGCAGATTGATGCGCACCCGCTCGCCATACCTGAGATGCAGCAGATCGGCGTCGGCAAACCTGATGCCGTTCATCGACCACATGTAGCGGCTCATGTTGCCGGTCAGATGCAGATTGATCTCGCGTTCCGGCTCGCGCGGATCCGGGGTGCGCCTGAGGTTGTAGAGATCCGCATAGGTCAGCACCCGGCGTCCGTTGTCACGCAGGCCCACGCCGGGATCGTCGAGCTGGTATTTGGCGCCATCGGCGATCATGTCCACCTGCGGGCCGGTCTCGGTCGGCGCATGCACCACCTTTTCGGCGCTGCCGAGGCCCGCCCTGCCGGTCCCGTAGTGCGCCGGGTCATAGCGCCTGCGCGCCCCGCCCCCGCCATGCGACATGCCCATCATGCCGGCATGGTCCATGCCTTTCATGCCTCCGTGCATCATGCCTTTCATGGCCGAATGGTCCATGCCCTGCATGCCGCCGTGATGCATCCCATTCATGCCGGAGTGATCCATGCCCTTCATGGCCGAGTGGTCCATGCCTTTCATACCGCCATGGCCCATCCCCTTCATGCTGGAATGGTCCATGCCCTGCATGCCGCCGTGATTCATCCCCATCATGGAATGGTCCATGCCGCCCATCATCATCGACATATCCATGCCCATATCGCCATGGGTCAGGATGGGCGCCGGGTCCATCTCCGGCACAGCGGCCTTCATGGAGGGGTCAGGCGTCAGGGTGCCGCGGGCATAACCGCTGCGGTCGATGGCCTGGGCGAAGACGGTGTAGGCCTGCTCGGCGCTGGGCTCGACGATCACATCATAGGTCTCGGCCACGCCCAGGCGGATCTCGTCCACGGTCACCGGCTCGACATACTGGCCGTCGGCGGCCACCACGGTCATCTTCAGACCGGGGATGCGCAGGTCGAAGAAGGTCATGGCCGAGGCGTTGATGATGCGCAGCCGGACCTTCTCGCCGCGCTTGAACAGCCCCAGCCAGCCATCGGCCGGGGCGTTGCCGTTCATCAGGAAGGTGTAGGTGTAGCCGGTCACATCCGAGATGTCGCGGTCGGACATGCGCATCCGGTTCCACATGCCCCGGCGCGCCCAGAAACCGTCCCAGCCGAGTGCCTCGACCTCTTTCAGCGCATCGAAGACCGTGCGTTCGCGGCGGTTGTAGTAGTCCGACAGCTTCTTGAGCTTGGCGTAGATGGTGTTCGGATCCTCATCACTCCAGTCGGACAGCATGACCACATAGTCGCGGTCGTATTCGAACGGCTCCGGCTCCAGGGGATCGATGACGATGGCCCCGTAGGCGCCGGTCTGCTCCTGGAAGCCGGAATGGCTGTGATACCAGTAGGTACCGCTCTGTTTGACGGGGAACTCGTAGTGGAAGGTCTCGCCGGGCCTGATGCCCTTGAAGCCGTTGCTGACGTGCGGCACCCCGTCCATCTCGCTCGGCAGGATGATGCCGTGCCAGTGGATGGAGGCGTCCTCGGCCAGGTGATTGGTGACCTTGAGGCTGACGGTATCACCTTCGCGCCAGCGCAGGGTCGGCGCGGGCACGCTGCCATTGACCGCCGTGGCATGGCGTTCCTTGCCGGTGAAATTGACCTTCAGCGGGCTGTAGGCCAGATCGAAATGGGTGCCCCTGAGCACCTTGGGCCCACTGCGGAGCGCCTGCTGCCCGGCCTGGCCGAGCG
>JALVTT010000075.1 GCA_027024025.1 Sedimenticola sp. | reverse complement strand
CTCGTCCTCGACCACCAGGATCTTTTTCATCGGCGTCTGCCCCTGCATCTGTGATACCCGGATATGAAAGGGTGCCAATGTTACGGTTTCATGACAAACAAAAGGCCCCGGACCGGGAACGGTGCGGGGCCTGGGCTGTCGGCGGTGGTGCGCCGGGGATCAGTAGCCGCCCTTGCGCGCCACATAGGGCAGGCCGGCGATGCGGTTGCCCTGTTTGGAGGGGGCGCCGGGGAACAGCTTGTACAGATCCTTGGAACTGAGTTTCTTGCCCCAGAGCTTGCCGATCCCCTTGTTGATCATGCGCTCCATGGGCTGTTCATTGTGCTCGAAGTACTGTTCGCGCAGCCAGTTCAGCACGTCGAAGTGCTCCTGGGTCAGCTCGCCGATGAATTTGTCGTCCATTGCCGCCAGGGCGCGCGCCACGTCCTCGTCCCACTCGTTGGGATTGACCATGTTGCCGTTCTCGTCGAGCTCGATGGTCTTGCCGTTGACTTCGATAGATGACATTTTGAACTCCTCTTAACAAGGTGTGCCTGTTCAGGATTCAGCCATGCCTGTATTCGGGCCATCGGGCTCGAATCCCGCGTTGAGATGGGGATGCGACCGCCTGCGACCGGCCGCAAGGCGAAAAATTATATTCGAGTATTACGAATTATTCATCTTCGACGCTTTTGACCGCGTCGATGCCCTTGTGCGGGATGAAGATGCCGCAGCCGATCAGCTGGTGTTCGCCGATGCCCTGCTGCTGCAGGCGTACCGAGTCTTCGGTGCTCAGGTCGGCCAGCATGATGCTGCGCGTGAGCAGCGGCGCCTCGGGGGTCTGGATCTCCTGGATCACGCCGCACAGGGCCTTTTTGATGCGGATGCCGCGCTGCTCCAGGATGCCCGCGATGCGCAGCATGAACTGGTTTTCGTCCTGCGCCTCGCCGGCCTCGAGCACCACATGGCGGGCAAAGATGGTGCCCTGGCGCGACAGCAGCTTGCGCCGGGCCTTGCCGATGGTGAGCCGGTCCTCCCCGATCTCCAGGGTGGCGCCGTCGAGCGCCTGCTGCAGCGGTTCGGCCAGTTCGCGCGGGGTGCGGATCACCAGCCTGGTGCGGCGCGAGAGGATGAGCTTCTGTCCCAGTTCGGGGTCGGGGCGCTCCCAGCCGTTCTGCGAGCCGGCCAGGTGGATGCTGTGCACCGCGCAGCGCGGATCCTGCTCCAGCATGGGCGCGGCCGCGACCAGGGCCTGGCCCAGGGCCCAGGCGTGGTCCACCGCCAGCTCGCGGCACTGGATGCTGAAGGCCAGATCGAGCACCTCGTCGGTGAGCTGGAATTCTTTCGGCTGGTCGTCTTCTTCCCAAAACATGGCGCTGTCTCCTGGTGGGTTCCGGGTATGGGCCGGGTCTATCCGGGCAGTTCGGCCTGGATGGCGTCCCGGTCGATCCACCACTGGTCCTGGACCAGCACGTCGACCACGTTGCGCAGGCGCACCAGGAATTTGTCGGGATCGTTGAGTTCGAGCTTTTCGATCCAGTGTTCGAACTGTGCCTGGGTCTCGATCTCGCTGTGGCGGCGCGCCACCCGGCCCAGCAGTTGCTGGGAGAAGAAGCTGAGACGCTCTTTCTCCGGCCCTTCCTCGGCGCGCACATCGGCCAGGAAGCAGGCGGTGGCCGCGGCCACGGCGGCGCCGTCGGAGTCGTCCGGGGTGTCGTCCACGATGTGGCTGAGCAGGTGCACGCTGATCTCGGGATCGATGGGGAAGGTCACGCCGATCCAGATGCCGTGGCCGAGGGCGATCAGTGAGTCGGGCTGGTCGCACTGGTAGGCCACGTCGCAGGTGTCGGCGGCGTTCTCCCAGTCGCGCAGTTCGGCGAAGATGCCGAAGGCGGTCATGGCCAGGGGCCAGGC
>JALVTT010000074.1 GCA_027024025.1 Sedimenticola sp. | reverse complement strand
ATTCCAGCCCTCTCCACAGGTGGGGCGGAAGGCCGTTGCCGGTAACAACCATCCCCTCCCCCGCTTGCGGGGGAGGGCCAGGGAGGGGGCTCAGCCAAACAGCCTGGCCCACCAGCGCTTGCGGTTGTTCGGCGTGGGCGCGTCATCCTCTATCCGGCTCGGCTTTTCCAGGCTCAGGATCCAGCGCGGCGGGATCTTGAGCCCGCTGCTGCCGCAGGAATAACCGAGGTTGTTCGGGTCATAGACCTTGACCAGGGTCGGCTCGGCCGGATCGTCGGCATACACGATGCCGCAGTAATCGTGCTCGTGATCCTGATGTAAGAGCTCGTTCAGCATGCCCAGGGCGTTTCTCAGGCCATCGCCCTTGAGCGGCAGTTCGGGCAGCGCCAAACCCACCTGGTACAGGTACCAGGCCTGGCCGGAGTCGTTGATCGTCTCCCACAGGGCGTCGAGCTGATCCCACTGAAGGATGCCGACGAACTTCCCATCCAGGCGTTGCAGAAACGGGTCACTTGGCTTGTTCATATGGCTCATCGTATGTTCGTGATTCGGAATATCGCCGGGTATCTCAGAGTTCATAGTCGCCCGCATAGGGTTTTTCGCCTTCCACCGTGGGCAGGGTCAGACGGTTGCCCCAGTGCGACCAGCCGCCGTTGTACAGACGAACGTCCTTGGCGCCCAGGTATTTCAGGTGCATATAGGCCAGGCTCATGCGAAAGCCGTCGTGGCAATAGACATAGATGGTCTTGTTCAGATCGACCGGCGCGTAGAGTTCGCGCAGCTCGGCGTCCGACTTCCAGTGCTGGGCGCTGGTGCCGTCGAGGCTCACCACGTTGATGGCGCCGGGGATGTGGCCGCCCATGATGGCGTGCTTGATGACCTTGCCGGTGTACATATCGTGCGGGCGGGCGTCCAGCAGCACGATGTCGGGGTCGCGGCGCGAGACCACGTCGTCATAGACATCGGTCCATTCGACATACAGCTTCTCGTTGGCCGGCTTGAGGGTGACCTTGCCCGGTTTGGGGCTCACCGGCTTCTTGCTCATGTCATAGAAGGCGGACCACTCGACCGCGCCGCCATCGAGTACCTTGACCTGCTTCATGTCGAAGCCGTACAGCTCGAGCAGATAGTAGAGGCGCGAGAGCAGGGCGGTGTTGGAGTCGTCATACAGCACGAGGATCGAGTCGTCGTTCACGCCCCAGCGGCGCAGGGTCTTCTGAAAGGCCTCGCGCGAGGGGAAGCGCATCAGCGGGTTGGCGTTGTTGTCGCCCAGGTCCTTGAAGCGCTGGACCTGCACCGCGCCGGGGATGTGACCGACGGTGAAATAGCGGTGGGGGTAGTAGCGCACCTCCAGGATCACCAGGTTCGGATCCTGCATGTGTTCGGCCAGCCAGTCGCTGTCCACGAAGAATTGGGGAGCGGCCTGTGAGACCAGGGGCCACAGGAACAGGAGCAGCAACAGGCTGCGAATGGCGGATTTCTTCATTGTCGATACCTCGGTTTTGGTGGAATCGGGCTCAGGCGCAGCAGGCATTGCCCGCGGTCTGCGCCAGTCGTGCCCTATCGGCGGCAAAGGGCTCGTCGCCGCCCAGTCCCTGGCGGGTCTGTTCGATCACCGCCCTGACCCAGTCGGGCAACCCGGGCGTGAGGCGGTAGAAATGCCACAGGCCCTGGCGCCGGTCGCTGACCAGGCCGGCCTTGCGCAGATGGCCCAGATGGTGCGAGATCTTGGGCTGCGGCAGGTCCAGCGCCGTGGTCAGATCGCATACGCACAGCTCCGGGTGTTGCGCCAACAGCACCACGCAGCGCAGGCGGGTGGGGTCGGAGAGGGCCTTGAACAGCTCGGTCTGCATATCGATACATCTCTATATCTACGAAACTAAATGCATTATATATCGAGATTTGTCGATGTAAAGGCCTGCCCGGAAGGCGGCCCCGGACATGCGCCGTCACGGGCGTATCCGTTACACTCGACCCAAGGTTGCCAATAACCGAACAAGGCCGGATTCAGACGGCGGTCGAGGGATGAGCAGGCTCGAATGACGGAACAACGTGGCTATCAGTACGGATTTGCGGCCTCGAGCGCGGCGATGCACGACAGCGACGGCAGGTTGCGCAAGGCGGCGACCATGGTGGCCGTGCTGGAGGATTACTTTGATGTCCCGCTGCAGTCGCTGCGGGTGCTGGACGTCGGGGCCTCCACGGGCATCATCGACCACCATCTGGCCGGTCATTTCCATTCGGTCATCGGCATCGACATCGACAGCGGCGCCATCGCATCCGCCAACAAAGCGTTTCAGAGGGACAACCTCGAGTTTCGCGAAGGGGACGCCCTGGCCATAGAGCTGCCCGAGGCCTCGGTCGATGTCGTCATCTGCGCCCAGGTCTATGAGCATGTGCCGGATGCCCGGGCCATGATGGACGAGATCCACCGGGTCTTGCGGCCGGGCGGTGTCTGCTATTTCGCCGCCGGCAACCGGCTGATGTGGAACGAGCCCCATTACAACCTGCCGTTGCTGTCGGTGGTCCCCAGGCCGCTGGCGCACCGCTATGTGCGCCTGGCCGGCAAGGCCTCGCATTATCACGAGCTGCATTTCTCCTATTGGGGTCTGCGCAGGCTGGTGCGGCGGTTCGAAGTGGTGGATTACACGCGCCGGATGATCGAGCAGCCGGAGCGGTTCGGCGTGGACTACATGATCCCGCCTGGCAGCCGCAAGCAGGCGGTCGCGAAGTGGGTCGCCCGAGCGGCCTACTGGCTGGTGCCGGGTTATATCTGGCTCCTGCGCAGGCAGGGCGAGTAGGTTGGGAGTGGGTCTTTCCCTGGCCAACGATGTCTGAACGCGCGGGATGCTCATGATAAATAAGCCAGCATGACAACCTGCTTGTCCCCGCCCGGGGACTTGCTAAGCTCCACCCTTTGAGCGTCTCTGTCCCTCTGTTCCGGAATCCGCCATGCGCCGTCTGATGATGCTGTGTGCCAATCGCCCGTGGTGGGCCCTGCTGCTGTTGCTGGGCCTGTCGCTGCTGGCCGCCACGCAGCTGCAGCGGGTGCGGGTGCAGATCTCCACCGATGAGCTGCTGGTGATCGACGATCCGCAGCGCGATTACTACCAGCAGATCGAAAAACAGTTCGGTGACGAGAAGCTGGTGCTGCTGTACCTGCGTGATCCGGCGCTGATGGATCCGGACAAGCTGAAGGTGCTGCGCGGGGTGCTGGACGATATCGCCAGGCTGCCGTTCGTGGACCGGGTCGAGAGCCTGTTCTCGGTGCCGCACATCAAGAGCGTGGACGGCTATCTCAACAAGGACCCTTATCTCGTGAAGCTGCCGAAGGATGCGGCGGCCGGGCGGCGCATCCTGCAGGCGGCGCAGAAGAACCCGTTCGTGCGGCATGTGCTGGTGTCGGGTGACGGGCGGGTCATGGGTGCGGCCATCGTGCTCAAGGAGCGGCCCGGCGGGCTGGACGATGTCGCGGTGACGCGCGGGATCGACGCGGCCATCGCGCCCCTGGCGGGCCGGTACGCGGAGTATTTCGCCATCGGCTACCCCTATGTGCGTACCGCGATCACGCAGCAGATCCAGCGCGAGCAGACGCGCCTGTTCCCCTATGCCATCGGCGCCCTGCTGATCGCGCTGTTCATCCTGCTGCGCCAGTTCATCGACATCCTGACGCCGATCCTGACCGCGGCGATCAGCATCGTCTGGACCCTGGGTCTGATGGGCCTGAGCGGCATCCCGCTCAATGTGGTGACCTCCATCGTGCCCATTCTGCTGATCATCGTGGGTTCCACCGAGGATATCCACCTGCTGTCGGAGTTCCGCCACGCCCAGCGCGAGGGGCTGGATCACAGGGCTGCCCTGCAGCGCATGGCCGACCGCATGGGGCGCACAGTGCTGCTGACCTTCATCACCACCTTCGCCGGCTTTTTCTCGGTGGGCCTGAGCCGGATCGAGGTGTTGTGGCAGTTCGGGGTGATCTCCTCCACCGGTCTGCTGTTCAACTTCATCGCCACGGTGGTGCTGATCCCGGCGCTGCTGTCGCTGACCGGACGCTGGCAGATAGACGGCCGTTCGCGTTTCGTGCGGGTCGGCGCGGGGCGGCTGGCGACCGGTTACTGGGCGCGCCTGCGCCGCTATCGCTGGGCCATCCTGGCGGGGCTGTCGCTGGCGACCCTGGGCGCGGCGCTGGGGGTGCCCCGCATCCAGGTCAACCACAGCACCATCGACAGCCTGGCGCGCGACTCCGAGGTGCGGCGCGAGGTCGAGGCGGTCAACCATGATCTGGCGGGGCTGGAGGACTTCTCCATCGTGCTCGAGTCCGGCATAGAGGACACCTTCCTCAAGGTGCGCTATCTCGAACAGATACAGGCCATCCAGCAGTTCGTGGAGCAGCAGGGCCTGGCGCGTTCGACCACTTCCTTCGCCGACTATCTGGCGCTGCTGAACATGGCCTTCCAGGAGCTGGAGCAGCCGGTGCTGCCGGCCTCGGACGATGTGGTGGACGAGCTGATGATCTTTCTCGATCACCGCCATGTGAAGGCCTATGCCTCGGACGACTACAGCAAGGTGCGCATCCTGGTGCGTCATCCGGTGGACTCCACCGCGGAGTTGCAGGCCTTCGTCGACAGGGTGCAGGCCTATCTGGACAGTCATCTCGATCCGGGCCTGCGCGCGCACATCACCGGCTCCTCGGTGCTGACCCTGTCGGCCACCCGTTCCATGATCGACGGCCAGTTGCAGTCCATCCTGTTGCTGCTGCTGTTCTTCGTGCTGATCATCTCGGTGCTGTTCACCGATGTGCGCGTGGGCCTGCTGGCGGCGCTGCCCAACGCCTTTCCGGTGGTGGTGCTGTTCGGCTTCATGGGCTATGCCGGCATCCCGCTCAATATCGGCACCACCATGGCGGCGGCGATCGCCATCGGCATCGCGGTGGACGACACCCTGCATTTCATGCTGCGTTACAACCAGGAGCTGAAGTCATCCCGCCATCAGGTGACGGCCATGCAGTCCACCCTGTCCACCGAGGGCCTGCCGGTGGCCGCGACCTCGGTCGCCCTGATCGCGGGCTTTCTGGTGTTCATCCTGTCGGATTTCCAGCCGATCCGCATGTTCGGCATGCTCAGCGCGCTGGTGATCGCCTCGGCCCTGCTGGCGGATTTCGTGATCACGCCGCTGGCCATCTCCTCGCTGCGCCTGGTCAACCTGTGGGATCTGCTCTCGGCGCAATGGCGCCAGAAGGTGATCCCGCAGAGCGTGCTGTTCCGCGACATGCGTCCCTGGCAGATCCGGCGCTTCATCCTGTCCAGCACCCTGATCGACTACCGGGCCGGAGAGACGGTGTTCGATCCGGGTGACGACGGGGACGCCATGTACCTGGTGATGAAGGGGCGGGTCGAGGTCTGTGTGCCGTCCGGGGACCGGCCCGGTCAGGGCATCGTGGTCAGCCGCTTCGGGCCGGGCGAGCTGTTCGGCGATGTGGCGGTGCTGGCGCGCGAAAAACGCAAGACCCGGGCCCGCGCCCTGGGGCCGAGCACCCTGTTGGTGCTGGGACGGGACACTCTCTACAATGTGGCGAAGTATCACCCGATCGTCGGCAGCCGGATCTTCTACAACCTGGCCACCGATGTCAGCCGGCGCTGGATCCGCTTCGTGGGCAAGATCCGTCCCTCGGATACCACCGGCTCGGGCTCGAATTGCACCGAGGTCGAGGACCGCGATGCAGGGAGGTAGCTGATGTCTGGCATGCAATCTTCTCTCGGGCGGCGCCTCGCGCCGGCCCTGCTGCTGGCGACGGCCGGCATGGCGCAGGCGGGCAGGGTGCCCGATGACGGGCCCTATTTCAGCGCCCCCTACAGCGGCGAACGGGTGCTCGAATACCAGGTCTCGCTGCCGGTGGGGCAGGCGCGGCGGCAGTCGTTCAGCATCCCCGCCCAGTGTCCGCAGGCGCGGCATGCCTTCACCCACGGCGCGCAACAGTGGTGCAACCGGGTGGAGCGGCGCATGTGGGTCAAGGTGATGATGGACTGCGATTACGCCGCCTTTCTCAGCCGCTTTCCCCGGCCTCCCGCGCACGACTATGTGAGCGGTTACGACTTTCTCAACGCCGATCTGGCCGACCTGCCATTGGGCAATGCCTGCAGCCAGCAGAAGGCCACCGGCAAGTGCCTGCCGGTGCCCGCCGGGGTGGCCGACCTGGGGCGCATGCTGGTGCGCGATACCACCGCGGCCGGCGCGGACGCGGGCCGGCCGGGCGCCTGCCGGGTGGTGAACGGGCGCTTCCGGGGCAGCGTGCGTTTCGGCAAGGACGGGCTGAGCTGCTATCCCGCGCGCCGGGGCAAGGGCTTCCGCATCCTCAGCGTGGACTATGCCGATGTGAACGGCGACGGCTTCATGGACGCCACGCTCAAGATCATCCCCCTGGGCCCGGGCGCGCGCCACATTCCGCTGATCCTGCCGTTGACCCGGACCCAGCCCGAGGGGCCCTTCCGCATCCCGGACGACCTGTTCGGCGGCTGACCCGGTTCAGGCCGGCGGCCCGCCGCGCAGGCGCGTGAGCAGCCGCGGCAGAAAGCCCAGCGCCGCGAGCAGGGCGACCCCGATCAGCACCTTCTGAATGATGCCCTGGCCGCCGGCGGCCGCCTCGCCGCCCGCGTAGCCCAGCCAGGTGTAGGCAAAGGCGCCGGGCAGCATGCACACCAGGCTGGCCAGCACATAGTGCCCGAGCGGGATGCGCGTCAGGCCCAGGGCGTAGTTGAGCAGATTGAAAGGGAACAGCGGCACCAGGCGCGTGAAGGCCACGAAGCGCCAGCCCTCGGCCGAGACGCCGTCCACCAGCCGCGCCAGCCGTCCCCCGGCGCGGCGCGCGACCCAGTCGCCGGCCAGGTAACGCGCCAGCAGAAAGGCCAGGGTCGCGCCGATGGTGGCCCCGCTCAGGCTGTAGAGGGTGCCCCAGACGGGGCCGAACAGCAGCCCGCCGGCCAGGGTGAGCACCGAGCCGGGCAGGAACAGCAGGGTCGCGATCACATACAGCAGGATGAACAGCAGCGGCGCCAGCGGCCCGGCCTGCGCTATCCACAGCCGCAGGCCTTCGATGTCGAACTGGTCACGCCAGGCGATGGCGGCCACCACCGCTCCGGCCAGGGCCAGGGCGGTGAGCATGCGCGGCAGCCTAGTCCTCATCGGGTTGCCACTGACGGCGGTTGATGGCGTAGGCCGTGATCCGGCCCATGAAGGGCAGCCGCAGCATCCCGGGCAGGCGCGCCACCAGGGCGGGATCGCGGTACTGATGGATGCCGATCCGCATGCCCTCGTGACCGGCGCGCGGCTGGGCGCGATAGGTGCCGAACAGGCGGTCCCACCAGGGCAGGTTGAAACCGAAGTTGCTGTTCGCTTCGTCATCCTCCACCGAGTGATGCACCCGGTGCATGTCCGGGGTCACCACCACCAGGCGCAGTATCCGGTCCAGTCCGACCGGCAGGCGGATGTTGCCGTGGTTGAACATGGCGGTGGCGTTGAGCAGGACCTCGAAGATCACCACCGCGGCCACCGGCGGGCCCAGCACCAGGATGGTGGCGAACTTGATCAGCATCGAGAGGATGATCTCCAGGGGATGAAAACGCGCGCCGGTGGTGACATCGTAGTCCAGATCGGCGTGATGCACCCGGTGCAGGCGCCACAGGGCCGGGACCGCGTGCACCATGACGTGCTGCAGATAGATCACCAGATCCAGCGTCACCACCGACAGGACCACCGCGGCCAGGGGCGGCACCGCGTAGATCTGCATCAGCCCCCAGCCGTGCGCCTGGGCCGCCGCGGCCACGCCCACCGCCGCGGCCGGGAACAGCAGGCGCAACAGCAGGCTGTTCAGCGCCACCAGGGCGATGTTGTTCAGCCAGCGCAGGCCCTTGGAGACCTGCAGCACCCGGCGCGGACGCGCCAGCTCCCACAGGGCGACCAGCCCGAACACCCCCAGAAAACAGCTCAGGCGCACCGCGATCTCATGCTGCAGCAGCCACTGGTTCCAGCCCATTCATCACCTCCATCATATTTCTGTCCGCCCCCCTCCCGGCCTCCCCCCGCAGGCGGGGGGAGGAGGCTGACCGGCGTGATGCAGCAGATGCGCCGCGCCGGTCTCCCCCACACGCAGGGGGAGCGGGGCCAATGCCGCCGGCACCAACGCGGTCGGCACGGTCTCCTCCCTCACGCGGGGGGAGGGCTGATCGGTGGCAGATATATCCGCCTATACAATCTCTCCCTCCCCCCGCGTGAGGGAGGAGACCGTGC
>JALVTT010000073.1 GCA_027024025.1 Sedimenticola sp. | reverse complement strand
CCACCGCCAGGCCGGCGCGCGCGGCCCAGTCCGGGGTGCTGGCGCTGGTCACCCAGAGGGTGGCATCGGCCGGATATTCGCCGCCATCGCCGGTGAACACCCGTCCAGCGGTGACCCGGGTCACCGGCGCCCGGCAATGCACCGTGACCCCCTGTTCGCGCAGCACGCGCTCGAAGCGCCGCCGCACCCCGGGCGCGTGATTGGCCAGCAGCTCGGGCTCGGCGGTGAACAGCCGGTAGCGGACCCGCCCCGGATCGTCGCCGCGCGCCCTCAGCTCGTCGCCGATGCGCTGGCGCACCGCCAGCAGCAGCTCCACGCCGCCGGCGCCGCCGCCCGCGGCGACCACATGGAAGGGCCCGCTGGAATCGATGATGCGCGCCAGCAGGGCCTCCCAATGGCGCAGGAAGATGTCGATGGGCTTGACCGCGATGGCGTGTTCATCCGCGCCCTCCACCCCGCTGCGCGAGGGCCGCGAGCCGGTGTTGATGGAGAGGATGTCGTAGGGCACCGGGGGCCGGTCGCCGGCCATCACCAGACGCGCCTCCGGGTCCAGGCCATCGACCTCGGCGTGGTAGAGACGCACCCCGGCGAAGCGGCACAGGCGCTCCAGGTCGATGTGCACCTGGTCGTAATCGTAGAAGCCGGCGATATAGCCCGGCAGCATGCCCGAATAGGGAGTGTGGATATCACGCGCGATCAGGGTCACCCGCAGGCCGGGCACCGGCTTCATGCCCAGGCGCAAGAGCACGCCCGCGTGCGCATGACCGCCGCCGACCAGCACCAGGTCCCTGGCCACCGGAACTGCCTTATCCAACATGAGTCACCTGTGTTGTGCTACCGGGCATATTATGCCATCGGCGTCAGATGCCAGATATCGGCGTTGTACTCGCTGATGGTGCGGTCGGTGGAGAAGATGCCGCTGGCCGCGGTGTTGAGGATGCTCTTGCGGGTCCAGCCGTCGGCGTCCCGCCAGGCCTCGGCGACCCGCTGCTGGGCGTCCACATAGGCGCGGAAATCGGCCAGGGTCATCCAGGGATCGTAGGGGCTCCGCAGCGACTGGATGATGCCGTCGAAGATGCCCGGCTCCTCGGCGTTGAAATGGCCGCATTCCAGCAGGCGCATCACCGCCGCCAGATCCACGTCTGCCTCCACCAGCGCGGCGGGCCGGTAGTGCTCGCGCAGGGCCTGGACCTCGTGCGCGCGCAGGCCGAACAGGAAGAAGTTGTCCTCGCCCACCGCCTCCAGGATCTCGATATTGGCCCCGTCATAGGTGCCGATGGTGACCGCCCCGTTCATCATGAACTTCATGTTGCCGGTGCCCGAGGCCTCCTTGCCGGCGGTGGAGATCTGCTCGGACAGATCGGCGCCGGCGCAGATCACCTCCATCTTGGAGACGTTGTAATTGGGGATAAAGGCCACCTTCAGCAGGTCGCCCACCACCGGGTCGTTGTTGACCACCGCGGCCACGTTGTTGATCAGCTTGATGATCTCCTTGGCGCGCACATAGCCCGGCGCGGCCTTGCCGCCGATCAGCACGCAGCGCGGCACCCAGTCGGCGGTGTCGCCGGCGTGGATGCGGTTGTAGAGATGGATCACGTGCAGCACGTTGAGCAGCTGCCGCTTGTACTCGTGGATGCGCTTGACCTGCACATCGAACAGGGCCGAGGTGTCGAAGCGCACCCCGGTGTAACGGGCCACCAGGTCGGCCAGACGGCGCTTGTTGGCCTGCCGGATCCCGCGCCAGCGCGCGACGAAGCCGGGATCGTCCAGATGCCGGCGCAGACCGGACAGGCGCGCCAGATCGGCCTGCCAGCCCTGCCCCAGGGTCTCGTCGAGCAGGCCCGCCAGGCCCGGGTTGGCCGAGGCCAGCCAGCGCCGCGGGGTCACGCCGTTGGTCTTGTTGTTGAACTTGTGCGGCCACATCTCGTAGAAGTCGTGGAACAACCCCTCGCGCAGCAGGCTGGAATGCAGCTCGGCCACGCCGTTCACCGAGAAGCTGCCCACGATCGCCAGCCAGGCCATGCGCACCTGCTTTTCCGGACCCTCCTCGATCAGCGACATGCGCCGCACCCGCGCGGTGTCGCCCGGCCAGCGCGCGCGCACCTCGGCCAGGAAGCGCGCGTTGATCTCGTAGATGATCTCCAGCAGGCGCGGCAGCAGGCGCTCGAACAGGCGCACCGGCCAGCGCTCCAGCGCCTCGGGCAGCAGGGTGTGGTTGGTATAGGCCATGCAGGCGGTGGTGATCCGCCAGGCCGGATCCCATTCCAGGCGCTTCTCGTCGAGCAGGATGCGCATCAGCTCGGCCACCGCGATGCTCGGGTGGGTGTCGTTGAGCTGAAAGACGTTGAACTCGGCGAAGCGCTCCAGCGGCTGATCGCCCCACTGGCGGAACACGTCCTGCAGGCTGGCCGAGGTCAGGAAATACTGCTGGCGCAGGCGCAGCTCCTTGCCGTTCTCGGTGGCGTCGTTGGGATACAGGACCATGCTGATGTTCTCGGCCTGGTTCTTCATCGCCACCGCCTCGGCGTAGTCGCCGGCGTTGAATTCCTTGAGATTGAACTCGTCGGTGGAGGTCGCGGCCCACAGGCGCAGGGTGTTGACGATGCCGTTGCGGTAGCCGGACACCGGCACGTCATAGGGCACCGCCACCACATCCTCGGTATCCACCCAGCGCGCGTGCCAGCCGTCGCCCGGCAGCTTGAAGTGCTCGGTACGCCCGCCGAACTTGACCAGCTGGGCGAACTCCGGGCGCTCCACTTCCCAGGGATGGCCGTCGCGCAGCCAGTGGTCGGGATCCTCGACCTGCTGACCGTCGCTGATATGCTGGTGGAACATGCCGTATTCATAGCGCAGCCCGTAGCCGATCACCGGCAGGCTCAGGGTGGCGCAGCTGTCCAGAAAACAGGCCGCCAGGCGTCCCAGGCCGCCGTTGCCCAGGCCCGCGTCCGGCTCCTCGGACTCGATCTCCTCCAGGGTCACCGCGAACTGTTCCAGGGCCTCGCGCACCGGCCCTTCCAGGTCGCTGTTGAGCAGATGGTTGTTGAGCGAGCGCCCGATCAGGTATTCCATGGACAGGTAATGCGCGCGCCGCAGCCCCTCCTCCGACTTGTAGTGCAGCCAGGTGTTGCGCCAGTCGGGCATCAGGCGGTCGCGCACCACATAGGCCAGGGCCTGGTAGAGATACACGGGGTCGCATCCCAGAAAGCGGCCCAGGTGATAGTCCAGATAACGCCGGTAGTCGCGGGCGATGTCCTCGGGCCCGGACGGCAGATGCTCGATGGGCTGCAGCAGGCAGAGTTTTTCGGTGCGTCGTTCGTTCATCGCAGGCGCCTCCCGGGATGTGATTGGCAAGGGCGGTGCATGGCGCTATCCGGCGTCTCGATAGAGCGCCAGATAGGCCCTGGCGCTGCGCTTCCAGCCAAAGTCCTGGGCCATGCCGGTGCGCTGCAGCCGGCGCCACAGCGCGCTGTCGGCATGGGCCTCGATGGCACGCTCCAGGGCCTCGCCCAGGGCCGCGGCCTCGGCCGGGCCGAACACGAAGCCGTTGGCGCTGCCGTCCTCGATCGTCTGCGGCGTGGTGTCCACCACGGTATCGCCCAGTCCCCCGGTGCGGCGCACCACCGGCGGCGTGCCATAGTGCAGGCTGTACATCTGGTTGAGGCCGCAGGGCTCGTAACGCGAGGGCATGGCGAAGATGTCCGCCCCCGCCTCCAGCAGATGGCCCAGGGGCTCGGAATAGCCCAGGTGGATGAACACCCGCCCGGGGTGCGCCGATTCCAGCTCGCGCAGACGCGCCTCCAGCGCCGCCTCGCCGGTGCCCACCAGGGCGAAGCTGGCCTCGGTCCGCTCCAGCAGCGGCGGGATGGCCTCCAGCAGCAGATCCACCCCCTTCTGATAGACCAGACGCCCCACGAAACCGATCATCGGCCTGTCCAGGACTTCGCGCTTCAGCGCATAGCCCATGGCCTGTAACAGGGCGCCGCGATTGCGCCGCCGGGCCTTGGGCAGATCGTCGTCCGGGCCGTAGTGGGCCACCAGGTGGCGGTCGTGCAGCGGATCCCAGACGCGGGTGTCGATGCCGTTGAGGATGCCGTGCAGCTTGTCGCAATAGTGCTGCAGGATGCCGGCATAGCCGTAGCCGTACTCGGGCGTGCAGATCTCGCGCGCATAGGTCGGGCTGACGGTGTTGATGACATCGCTGAACACCAGGCCGGCCTTCATCAGCGAGAAACGGCCGTAGAACTCGGCGTGCTCCATGGACCACCAGTGCGGCGGCAGCTTGAGCGCCTGGAACCGGGCATAGTCGAACTGGCAGTCATAGGCCAGGTTGTGGATGGTGTGAACGCGCCGCGGGCGGTGGTTCTCGGCCTCCAGAAAGGCATGCGTCAGGCCGCCCTGCCAGTCGTTGCTGTGCACCACGTCCGGACGCCAGCCCAGCCCCAGGGCGTCGATGCCCAGCAGGGCCGCGGCCCGGCTGAACACGGTGAAGCGCAGCGGGTTGTCCGGCCAGTCGGCGCCGTTGGGATCGGTATAGGGGTTGCCCTCGCGGTCGAACAGATCGGCGCGGTCGATCAACCACAGCGGCATCCGGAAGCCGGGGTGATAGGCCTGCAGCACCCGCGCCTGACCCAGCGGCCCCAGGTCCAGCCAGCCGAGGATCTGCAGGTCCTCGACCCGCTCCAGCACCTGCCGGTAGGCGGGCAGCAGCAGGCGTACATCGGTGCGGCGCTCGGCCAGGGCGTTGGGCAGGGCGTGCGAAACATCCGCCAGCCCGCCGGTCTTGATCAGCGGGTAGGCCTCGCTGCTGACGAACAGCACGCGCAGCGCGCGGCGCTTCCTGTTACTGGATTTCTTTGCGGCCATGATCCCTGCTCATTGTTCAGCCTCGAGTATCAGCATCGCCAGCGGCGGCAGCAGCAGCGCGGCCGAGGCCGGCCAGCCCGACCTCTCGCCGGGCTCCGCCTCGACCGCGACCCCGCCCTGGTCACTCCCACCATAGTGCACCGAGTCGGAATTGAAAATCACCCGGTAGCGCCCGGCCCGCGGCATGGGCAGGCGGTAGCCGGGGCGCGGCACCGGGGTGAAGTTCATCACGCACACCAGGCGCTGTTCCGCGGCCTGGCGCACAAAGGCCAGCACCGACTGCGCCTCGTCCTCGCAGTCCAGCCAGGCGAATCCCTGCTGTTCGAAGTCATGGGCGTGCAGGGCCGGGTGCTCGCGGTACAGGCGGTTGAGATCGCCCACCATGCGCTGCAGGCCGCGATGGGTATCGTACTGCAGCAGCGACCAGTCCAGCTGCCCCGCCTCGCTCCATTCCACCCACTGGCCGAACTCGCCGCCCATGAACAGCAGCTTCTTGCCCGGATGTGTGATCTGCCAGCACAGCAGCAGACGCAGGTTGGCGAACTTCTGCCACCAGTCGCCGGGCATCTTGTCCAGCAGGCTGCGCTTCATGTGCACCACCTCGTCGTGCGAGAGCGGTAGCACGAAGTTCTCGCTGTAGGCGTAGAGCTGGCCGAAGGTCAGCTTGTGGTGATGGTAGCGGCGGTGCACCGGATCGTGCTGGAAGTAGCTCAGGGTGTCGTTCATCCAGCCCATGTTCCATTTCATGCTGAAGCCCAGGCCGCCCATCTCCACGGGGCGCGAGACCTGCGGCCAGGCGGTGGACTCCTCGGCGATGGTCAGGGCCCCGGGGAAGCGCGCGTGCACCACCTGATTCATCTCCTGCAGAAAGGCGATGGCCTCCAGGTTCTCGCGCCCGCCGTGGACATTGGGCAGCCATTCCCCGTCGTTGCGCGAATAGTCGAGGTAGAGCATGGAGGCGACCGCGTCCACCCGCAGCCCGTCGGCGTGAAACTCCTCCAGCCAGTACACCGCGTTGGACAGCAGAAAATTGCGCACCTCGTTGCGCCCGTAATCGAAGATCAGTGTGCCCCAGTCGCGGTGCTCGCCGCGGCGCGGGTCCGGGTGTTCGTACAGCGGCTCGCCGAGGAAGCGCGCCAGGGCGAACTCGTCGCGCGGAAAATGTCCCGGCACCCAGTCCAGGATGACGCCGATCCCGGCCTGGTGCAGGGCGTCGATCAGATGACGCAGGTCGTCCGGCCCGCCGAAGCGGGCGGTGGGCGCATAGTAGCCGGTGACCTGGTAGCCCCAGGATTCGTCCAGCGGATGCTCCATCACCGGCATCAGCTCGACATGGGTGTAGCCCAGTTCCCGCACATAGGGCACCAGGCGCTCGGCGATGGCGCGGTAGCCGAGAAAACCGCCGTCCGGGGCGCGCTGCCAGGAGCCCAGATGCAGCTCGTAGATGCTCATGGGCGCGTGCTGCCAGTCCCACTGGCTGCGGCGCGCCATCCACACATCGTCGCCCCAGTCATAGCCCTCCAGGGCGGCCACGCGGCAGGCGGTGTCCGGACGCAGCATCATGCGCCTGGCATAGGGGTCGGTCTTGAGCACCAGCTGACCGGCCGGCCCCAGGATCTCGAACTTGTACAGATCGCCCTCGCCCAGGCCGGGCACGAACAGCTCCCAGACGCCGCTGTTGCCCCGCACCCGCATCATGTGGCGCAGGCCGTGCCAGGCGTTGAAGTCCCCCACCACGCTGACCCGGCGCGCGCCCGGCGCCCAGACCGCGAAGCGCACCCCGGCGATCCCGTCCACCTCGCAGGGCTGGGCCCCGAGCATGCGGTAGGCATGGTGATGCCGGCCCTCGCCGAAGTAGTACAGATCCTCGTCGCCGAGCAGCGGGTCGAAGCTGTAGGGACTGAGCTGGCGGTGGCGGCTGCCGTCGCCCTTCTCCTCCCAGAGCAGCGCCGGGTGGGCCGGCAGCGCGGCCGCCCGGGTCGGCGGCAGCAGATACTCGAACAGATCGGTGCCCTCGACCCGCTGCATCTCGCCCTGCCCTTCCAGCCAGGCGCGCTCGGCCTGCGGCAGCAGCGCGCGCACGCATTCCCCCTCGGGCACCGCGTGCGGGCCCAGCCATTCGAAGGGGTCGTGCGATTCGCCGCGCAACACGGCGCGCAGGCCGGGCGGCAGTGATTCCTCAGCACGCATCGGCTCGTCCCGTCTGTTCGATCCGTTCGCGCAGGCGCGCCAGGCGAGCGCCGGCCGCCTCGATCTGCGCCCAGTCGAAACGCCAGTTCCAGTTGCCCTCGGCCTCGCCGGGCACGTTCATGCGCGCCTCGGAGCCCAGGCCGAGCAGATCCTGCATGGGGAACATGGCCAGGCCGGCGCGGGTGTCCAGGGCGGTATCGATCATCGTCTGCAACACGCTCATGGCGTCCTCCGCGCTGCCCAGCACCCCGCTGACGTGGCGCCGGGCCTCCGGGTCCAGACCCTGGTACCAGCCCAGGGTGGTGTCGTTGTCGTGGGTGCCGGTATAGACCACCCGGTCGGGACCGATATTCCAGGGCTTGTGCGGATTGTCCTCGAAGGCGTCGAAGGCGAACTGCAGCACCGCCATGCCCGGCAGGCCGAAGCCTTGGCGCAGGGCCTCGACCTCCGGCGTGATGACGCCCAGGTCCTCGGCCAGGATGGGCAGTCCGCCGAGCGCCTCGCGCAGCGCGGCCAGCAGGGCCTCGCCGGGCACCGCCTGCCAGTGACCCTCGACGGCGGTCTCGGCCGAGGCCGGGATCATCCAGCTCGCCTGCAGGCCGCGGAAGTGATCCAGGCGCAGGCAGTCGAACCATTCCAGCTTGTGGCGCAGACGCGCCTTCCACCAGCCGAAGCCGTCGGCCTGCATGCGCGCCCAGTCGTAATGCGGATTGCCCCAGCGCTGTCCGGTCTCGGAGAAATAATCGGGCGGCACCCCGGCCACCCACTCGGGCTGGCCGTCCCCGTCGAGCAGGAACTGGTCCTGATGGGCCCAGACATCGGCGCTGTCCAGGGCCACGAAGATGGGGATGTCGCCCAGCAGCAGGATGTCGCGCGCGGTGGCCTCGCGGCGGATCGTCCGCCAGCGCCGGTCGAGCAGGAACTGGCGCAGCACCTCCCGCTCCAGCAGCGCCCGGTACTCGCGGTCGAAGGCGGCCAGGGCCGCGGGATCGCGATGGCGCAGGGCCTCCGGCCACTGCTGCCAGGGGCGGCCCTCGTGCAGATGGTGCAGAACCTCGAAACGGGCATAGTCCTCGATCCAGCCCGCCTGGCGGGCGCGGTAGTCGCGCAGCGCCGCCGGGTCCACCGGCTCGGCCGGCAGCGCCCGCCACAGGTCCAGCAGGGCCGGGTCGGCGGCGAAGGCGGAGCGGCTCTGGTAGGGCGAGCCGACCGGATCGGGGATGGACAGCGGCAGCATCTGCCAGACCCGCAGGCGCTGGGCCTGCATGAAATCCAGAAAACGCTCCACCCCGTCGTCCAGGCGTCCCGAGGGCAGCGAGGTCGGGTGCAGCAGGACGCCGGCGCGCCGGCAGCGCATGAGGGGATTGCCGGACTCAGTCATGGCCGCGCCGCATGGTGCCCGCGTTCTCGGCGCTGCCGCCGCCGCGCGAGAGCGGTTCCTGGAGATTGTCCGGCGGCGTCTCGCCCAGCAGCAGATACAGGCGGCGCAGCTGCTGGCGGTACAGCTCGTCGAAGTCGCGCACGCTGTCGGAGGGATTGTAGTCGCCGAACCACCAGAACCAGTCCGAGCCCTCGCACACCGCGAGCTGCAGCTCGGCCAGCCGGCGGGTGCGTTCATCCAGCCTGCCCGAGGCCATGACCCGGTCGAAGGCCTGCTTGGCCTCCACCAGGCGGTCCCAGGCGCGGTTCTTGTCGGGCTCGCCGATCCAGGTGGAGAAGGAGCCGTAAACCCAGCTCCCGGGGCACAGCTTCGGCAGGGCCAGGGCCGGGCATTGGGCCACCCCTTCGGCGAAGGTGGTGGTCTCGATCAGGGGATCGCCGGCGAGACGCTCATACAGGGCGCCGATGAAGTGAAAGCCGTTGTCCGGATAGTATTCCCAGGCGTTCTCGCCATCCAGGATCACGCTGACCAGGTGCCGGCCAACATCGTCGCCCAGATAGTTGCGGATGTTGTGCAGATGGCTGACGAAGTCGTTGGCCGCATCCTCGGCCTTCCAGCCCTGGTATTCGAAACCGATCAGATCGGACAGGCCGTCATCGCGGAACAGCAGGCGGGTCTCGCATCCCGGCAGGCTGTGCGGGGCGAACAGGCAGCGGCGCGATTCCGGGGTATTGTGTTCCAGGCCGGAGAGCACGCTGCTGCCATGCCACACGCCCTCGCCCGAGGCGGTCCAGCGGATGCCGTGCTCCGGCAGCAGGGCCAGGGCCTCCTCGCTGACCGAGCCCTCCGACAGCCACATGCCGAGCGGCCGGAAGCCGAAGAACCGCTCGAACACCTCGATCGCCTTGCGCAACTGCCAGTGGGCGCGCTCGCCGCCGCCCGGATAGCCCGGATGTTCCGGTCCCGGGGCCTCGGGCTGGGCGCAGCGCATGGCGTCGAAGTCCAGCAGCAGGGGCACGATGGGATGGCTGTAGGGGGTCACCGATAGCTCCACCTGGCCGCGCTCGGCCAGGGCCCGGTAGCGCCCGGTCAGGCCGCCCAGCACCTCGGCCATCAGGGCGATCAGCTCGCGCCGCGCCGTGGCGTCGAACAGACGGCCCTGCGCCATCAGGCGCTCCACCACCGGGTGGCGGCGCAGCGAATGGCCCAGCCAGGCCAGGTGGTACCAGGTCAGCACGTCCAGCAGGTACTGGTCGTTGAGATAGGGCATCAGACCGAAATCGGGCTCGGGCATGCCGCTGCGCCACAGCGGCGAGAGCAGCCGCGTGAAGGCCGCATGGGCCTCGATCATGGTCGGCGCGTGCGCGCGCAGGCAGTTGCGGAACAGGCGCCGGCGCGCGGCCTCCCCGGCCGGCAGCGGCGTGGCCCCCGACAGATAGTTGAGCATCGGGTCGCTCATGGGCTGGCCGTGCGCCAGCCAGCGGTTGAGCTGGTGGCTGTAGTCCTCGAGCTGCTCCAGCAGCACCGGGGTGAAATTGACCACCGCGCGCATGCCGGGATGGGCCTCCAGGTGCGCGGCCATGTCGCTGTAGTCCTTGAGCGCGTGCAGATACACCCAGGGCAGGCGGTAGTCGCCGTCCAGTTCCTCGCGGTACCAGGGCTGGTGCATGTGCCAGCACAACACCAGCTTGAGCGGCGCCTGCGCCATCAGTCCTCCCGCTCGAAGTACAGGCGCTGGTTGAGCATGCCCGGGGTGACCAGCACGATGCCCTCCTCGGTGACCAGGAAGCGCTCGCGGTCCTTCTCCAGGTCCACCCCGATCTGCATGCCGTCCGGGATGTAGGCGCCCTTGTCGATGATCACGCGCTTGAGCACGCAGTCGCGGCCGATGGTGACCTTGGGCAGGACCACGCTGTCCTCGATCACGCTGCCGGTCTCCACGGTGCTGTTGAAGAAGATCACCGAATGCCGCACCAGGGCGCCGGAGATGATGACCCCGCCCGCCACCAGGGTGTCCACCGCCATGCCGCGGCGGCCGTCGTCGTCGAACGCGAACTTGGCCGGCGGGCTCTGCGACTGGTAGGTCCAGATCGGCCAGTCGCGGCGGTACAGGTTCAGCTCCGGCTCGATGTCGCACAGCTCGATGTTGGCCTTCCAGTAGGAATGCAGTGTTCCCACGTCGCGCCAGTAGGCGGGCTTGCCGAACTCGTCGAGGAAGGGATAGGCCAGGGCCTTGGCCTCGCGGATGGCGCGCGGGATGATGTTCTTGCCGAAATCGTGGTCCGAGTCGGGGTTCTCGGCGTCCTCCACCAGCACCCGGGTGAGATAGGCCATGGAAAAGACGTAGATCCCCATGGAGGCCAGGGCCATGTCGGGATGACCGGGCATGGGCTCGGGGGCGTCCGGCTTCTCGGTGAAGCGGGTGATGCGGTAGTCCTCGTCCACCGACATCACGCCATAGGCGCGCGCCTCGTCCAGCGGCACCTCGACACAGCCCACGGTGATGTCCGCGCCGGCCTCGGCATGGGCCTGGATCATCTTGCTGTAGTCCATCATGTAGATATGGTCGCCGCCCAGGATGAGCACATACTCGGGCTCGTGCCGGAAGATGATGTCCAGGTTCTGGTAGATGGCGTCCGCCGTGCCCTGGTACCACTCCTGGCGCAGGCGCTGCTGGGCGGGGATGATCTCGACGAACTCGCCGATCTCCGGGCGCATGAAGCTCCAGGCCCGCTGCAGGTGGCGGATCAGGGAATGGGATTTGTACTGGGTCAGCACCCCGATGCGGCGCAGCCCGGAGTTGACGCAGTTGGACAGGGCGAAGTCGATGATGCGGTACTTGCCGCCGAAGGGCACCGCCGGCTTGGCCCGCCACTTGGTCAGGTTCTTCAGCCGCGAGCCCGCGCCGCCGGCCAGCACCAGCACCAGGGTGCGCCGGGTCAGATCGCTGACCATCTGCGGATCGACATAATACTTGTACAGCTTGCGCTGTTCTTCAGGCTGGCTCATCTGTCACCTCTCGCGCAATCCGGATCGCGCCCTGCAACCCGATATCGGGATCCTCCACCAGGTACACCGGCACCGCCTCCAGCAGCGCCCGCATCCTGCCCTTGTCGGCGAAACCACCGGCGAAGCCCTGGGCGATCCAGTCCGCCAGGTGGGCCACCACCCCGCCGCACAGATAGAGTCCGGCGCCGGGATTGAACTGCAGGGCCAGGTTGCCGGCGAACCGCCCCAGCAGATGCACGAAACGCCGCAGCACCCCGCGCGCCGCCGCCTCGCCGGCCTCGGCCCGCCGCTGCACCTCCGCCGGCCCCGGGTCCTCGCCATGAAAATGGGCGTACAGGGCGCCCAGGCCCGGACCCGACAGAACCCGTTCCCAGGAGACATGACCATGCCGCTCCGCCAGGGCCGCGTGCAGGGCGTACTCGTCCCGGCCGGCCGGGGCGAAATCGGCATGCCCGCCCTCGGTGGCCTGCGGCAGGGCGCGGGCCCCGGCATCGGCGCACCAGGCCAGGCCCAGGCCGGTGCCCACCCCGGTGACCACCGCGCAGCGGTTGGCGTCCTGCGCGCGGCCGCGCTGCAGGATCCTGGGCCGGGCCGCGTGCAAGGCCCCCACGGCGGCCGCCTGAAAATCGTTCAGCAGGCGCACCCGCGCCACGTCGAAACGCGCCTGCAGCGCCGCGCGCTCAACCTGCCAGTCGATATTGGTCAGGCGCACGCGTTCCGGGTCGGCGGGCCCCGGCAGGGCCAGCACCATGCGCTCCATGCCGACCCCGGTCAGCCCCTGCTCGCGCAGAAACCGCTCGATCACCTGGTAGAGATCGGAAAATTCCGCATTGCGGTAATGGCCCAGGCGCAGATCCTTTCCGTCCAGCCAGGCCAGGCGGCTGTGGGTGGCGCCGATATCGGCGGCCAGGGCCCTCATGCCACCGCCTCC
Organism: Sedimenticola sp.; assembly: GCA_027024025.1. Taxonomy (GTDB): domain Bacteria; phylum Pseudomonadota; class Gammaproteobacteria; order Chromatiales; family Chromatiaceae; genus MONJU. Next base: position 24,405 of record JALVTT010000073.1, on the reverse strand, counting down.
AGCAGGCCCTGCTCGACCAGCACGCTGGCCTGCGGGATGTCCGCGGCGCGCGCCACCGGCAGATCGCTGCCCTCGCGCCAGGCCTGGATGGCCCCGGCCTTGGCCTGGCCGGTGACCAGGACCAGCATCTCGCGGCAGCGGTGCAGCGCGGGCAGGCCCAGGCTGACCCGCTGCGGCGGCGGCTTGGGCGCGCCGCGCACCGGAATCACCAGCTCGTCCGGCCAGTCGCAACCGGGGAACAGGCTGGCGGTATGGCCGTCCTCGCCCATGCCCAGCAGCACCATGTCGAAGGGCAGCGCGGCCTCGACCAGCGGCGCATAGGCCAGCGCGCCGCGCTCCGGGCCCAGCTCGGCTGGGATGGGATAGTGCGCGGCCACGCCGCTGGACAGGCCGGTATCGGCCACCATGCGGCTGTTGCGCGCCGGATCCTGTGGCGGCAGGCAGCGTTCGTCACCGTAATAGAGCTGCCAGGCCTCGCGCGCCAGGCCGCCGCCGGCCAGCAGCTCGTAGGTCTGGCGCGGGGTGGTGCCGCCGGCCAGTACCAGCGAAAACCGCCCGCGCGCCGCGATCGCCCGCCGCGCCGCGCGGCCGATGCGCTCGCTCGCGGCCAGGGCCACGGCCCCGGCGTCCTTCAGCAACTGCCAGTCGGCCACTTTTCCGGCTCCAGGGCGTTGCGCCAGTGCTGGTAGGGCTTGTCGAAGATCTTGTTGACCTCGGCCGGCTCCCAGCCCCCGGCGGGATAGGTATGGATGAAATCGCGCTCGGTGGCCCAGACCGCGAGTACGGGATCGACCACCCGCCAGGCCCATTCCACCTCGTCGTAGCGCAGGAACAGTGAGTTGTCGCCCTCGATCACGTCCAGCAGCAGGCCCTCGTAGGCGTCGGTCTGGACATGGTGCTCGCAGCGGAAGGGGGCCTCCAGGCTGATCTGGCGGGTGCGCATGGTCATGCCCGGTTCCTTGACCGTGATCTCCAGGCGCAGCGACTCCTCGGGCGACATGCTCATCAGCAGCCAGTTCGGCGGCGGACGCTCGATGTGCGCGCTGCGGAAGAAATGCTTGGGCGGCTGCTTGAAGCTGATCGCGACCATGGTGCGCGGCTCGGCCATGCGCTTGCCGGTGCGCAGATAGAAGGGCACGCCGCGCCAGCGCCAGTTGTCCACATACAGCTTGAGCGCGGCGTAGGTCTCGGTCACGCTACCCGGGTCCACGCCCGGCTCCTCCAGATAGGCCGGCACGTCCTGGCCGTCGACCCGGCCCGCGCCGTACTGGGCGCGGAAGGCGTTGGACGGCACCGCCGAGGGATGGATGGGGCGGATGGACTTGAGCACCTTGACCTTCTCGTCACGCAGATCATCGCTGTCCATGGAGACCGGCGGCTCCATGGCGACCAGCGACATCAGCTGCATCAGGTGGCTCTGCAGCATGTCGCGCAGGGCCCCGGTGTTCTCGTAGAAGCCGGCGCGGCTGCCCACGCCGACCGTCTCATTGCGCGTGATCTGGACATGGTCGATGTAGTTGCGGTTCCACAGCGGCTCCAGCAGCAGATTGGCGAAACGCGACACCAGCACGTTCTGCACCATGGCCTTGCCCATGTAGTGATCGATGCGGTAGATCTGGTGCTCGCCCAGATGGCGCGCGATGCGCCGCTGCAGATTGCGCGCGCTCTCCAGATCGGAACCGAAGGGCTTTTCGATCACCACCCGGCGCCAGTGGCCGTCGTACTCGTCCAGCATGTCGGCCTCGCCCAGGGCGTCGACCACGGTGCCGTAGGTCGCCGGCGGCAGGGCCACGTAGAAGATGTGGTTGCGCGGGTAGTCGCCGTTCTCCAGCTCGCGCTTGAGCCCGTCGATGGCATCCACGTCCGAGAGATCGCCGCGGAAGTAATGCAGACGCTGCTCGAAGCGGGCAAAGGCCTCGGCCTGCAGACCGTCGCGCGCATGCTCGCGTACCACCCCGGCCACGTACTGACGCCAGTCGGCCTGCTCGAAGGCGGTGCGTCCGTTGCACAGGATGCGCAGGTGCCCGTCCAGCAGGCCGGCCAGCTCCAGGTGATACAGGGCCGGCAGCAGCTTGACCCGGGCCAGGTTGCCGGTGGCGCCGAAGATGATCAGGGTCACGGCGTCGGTCATTGGGCCTCCTCGCGCGCGTCCCCGGTCCAGTGGGTATGGAACACGCCCTCCGGGCGGTCGGTGCGCCGGTAGGTATGGGCGCCGAAGTAGTCCCGCTGGGCCTGCAGCAGACTGGCCGGCAGCACCGCGCTGCGATAGCCGTCGTAGAAGGCCAGGGCCGAGGACAACGCCGGCACCGGCACGCCCAGCCCGGTGGCCAGGCCGACGCTGCGCCGCCAGCCGCCCTGGGCCTGCGCCACGGCGTCGCCGAAGAAGGGATCGAGCAGCAGATTCTCCAGTTCCGGGGCGCGTGCGTAGGCGGCCTTGATGTCCTCCAGGAAGCGGCTGCGGATGATGCAGCCGGCGCGCCACAGCAGGGCGATGTCGCCGAAGGCGAGGTTCCAGCCGTATTCGCGCGCCGCCTCCCGCATCTGCATGAAGCCCTGGGCATAGGAGATGATCTTGGCCGCGTAAAGGGCGTCGTGGATATCGCCGATCCACGGCTCCGGATCGCCCGGCGGCGCCCCGCCCTCCGGCCCTGCCAGGCGCGCCGCGGCCCGCTGACGCTCCGCGTGGCGCGCGGACAGGGCGCGGGCATAAACGGCCTCGGCGATCAGGGTCAGGGGCACGCCCAGCTGCAGGGCGTCAATGGCCGTCCAGCGCCCGGTCCCCTTCTGACCGGCGGCGTCGAGGATATGCCGCACCCGCAGGGCGCCGTCCGGGTCGCGCACGCGCAGGATTCGCGCGGTGATCTCGATCAGATAGGAGGACAGCACCCCCCGGTTCCACTCATCGAAGGTATCGGCCACGCGCGCCTCCGGCAGGCCCAGGCCCTGGTCCAGCAGCTGCCAGGCCTCGGCGATCAGCTGCATGTCACCGTACTCGATGCCGTTGTGCACCATCTTCACATAGTGCCCGGCGCCGCCCTCGCCCACCCAGCGGCAGCAGGGCTCGCCGTCCTCGGCGCGCGCGGCGATGGACTGGAAGATGCGCCGCACCAGCGGCCAGGCCTCGGGATCGCCGCCCGGCATCAGCGACGGCCCGTGGCGCGCCCCCTCCTCGCCGCCCGACACCCCCATGCCGAGGAAGCGGATGCCCTTCTCCTTCAGCTCGGCGTAGCGCCGCTCGGTGTCCTGGTAGAAGGAATTGCCGCCGTCGATCAGCACATCGCCCGGCTCCAGATGCGGCAGCAGCGCGCCGATGACCTCGTCCACCACCGGCCCGGCGGTGACCATCATCAGCACGATGCGCGGATGCGCCAGCTCGGCGCACAGATCGGCATAGCTGTAACAATCGCAGAAGCTGTGCTGTGGCTCGACATCCCGCATGAAGGCCCGGGTGCGGGCGGCGGTGTGGTTGTACACCGCGACCCGGAAGGCATGATCGGCGATATTGAGCGCGATATTGCGCCCCATCACGCCCAGTCCGACGACCCCGATATCCGATGGCATGGCTGCTCCCCGTGGTTATGGCTATTGTGCGCCAGAAACCGCCGCTGCGGTGAAATCAATATAGGCCAGTTTGCCGGGCGCCGGAATGACGGACATCAAGCGCTGCATGCCCGGGCCCGGCGTCGCCGCGCCAAGGTCCGGGGAAAATGAATGGGCAATGCCTCATGACGCCCCTTCCCCCGCCCGCGGGGCATACGCTTTCAGATGCGCAGAACGCCGGCGCATGGCCGCGGCAACTGGTCTATATTGGGATCTGCCCCATTCCCGCAAGGAGCCGTGAGTCCCAATGAAGAACCCAACCACATCAAAGAGTTGGCAACGCCTGCAGGGCGAGTATGAACGCATCCGCGGGCAGCACATGCGTGACATGTTCGCGGCCGACCCGGGGCGCTTCCACCGCTTTTCGCTCCGGCTCAACGACATCCTGTTCGACTTCTCCAAGAACCGCATCGACGGCGGGGTGTTCGAGGCCCTGATCGAACTGGCGCGCGAGGCCGGGGTGGAGACGTGGCGCGAGCGCATGTTCCGCGGCGAGCCGATCAACCACACCGAGCACCGCCCGGTGCTGCACACCGCGCTGCGTCACATGGGAGACGAGCCGGTACGGGTGGACGGGCGTGACGTGATGCCCGAGGTGCGCAGCGAGCTGGCCCGGGTGCGCCAGCTGGCGGACGCGGTGCGCTGCCGGCGCTGGCGCGGCGCCAGCGGCCAGCCGATCACCGACGTGGTCAATATCGGCATCGGCGGCTCCCACCTGGGGCCCCAGATGGCGGTGGAGGCGCTGCGTCCCTACGCCATCCACGACCTGGCCATCCATTTCGTCAACAACATCGACGAGAACCACATCAACAACACCCTGGAGCGGCTCTCGCCGGACACCACCCTGTTCATCATCGCCTCCAAGAGCTTCACCACCCAGGACACCATGGTGAACGCCGACACCGCGCGCGCCTGGCTGCTCAACAAGCTGGACGACGAGACCCTGTTGTCGCGGCACATGGTCGCGGTCACCGCCAACACCCGGGCCGCCATCGACTTCGGCGTGGCCGAGGAGAACGTGTTCCGTATGTGGGACTGGGTCGGCGGTCGCTATTCCATGTGGTCGGCGATCGGCCTGGCCACCGCGATCGCGATCGGCCCCGACCACTTCGAGAGCATGCTGCGCGGCGCCTGGGAGGCGGATTGCCACTTCCGCGAGGCCCCGCTGGAACAGAACATCCCCGTGGTGATGGCCCTGCTGGGCATCTGGTACAACAACTTCTTCGGCGCCCAGGCCACCGCCATCCTGCCCTATGACCAGAACCTGCACCGCCTGCCCGCCTATCTGCAACAGGCGGACATGGAGAGCAACGGCAAGGGGGTGGACCGCGACGGACACCCGGTCGGCTACCAGACCGGCCCGGTGCTGTTCGGCGAGATCGGCATCGCCAGCCAGCACGCCTTCTACCAGCTGCTGCACCAGGGCACCAAGCTGGTGCCAGCGGACATGCTGGCGCCGGTCTCCAACTACCGCTGCATCGCGCGCCACCACCGCGCCCTGATGTCCAATATCTTCGCCCAGGCCGAGGCCCTGATGATGGGCAAGACCGAGGCCGAGGTGCGCGCCGAACTGGAGGCCGCCGGCCTGCCGGAGGAGGAGATCGAGTTCCTGCTGCCCTACAAGGTGTTCCCCGGCAACCGTCCGACCAACACCTTCCTGTTCTACACCCTGGATCCCAAGACCCTGGGCACCCTGGTGGCCCTGTACGAGCACAAGGTCTTCGTGCAGGGCGTGATCTGGCACATCAACTCATTCGACCAGTGGGGCGTGGAGCTGGGCAAGGTGCTGGCGCGCAACATCCTGGACGAGGTCAACCGCGGCGAGCCGGTGGACAGCCACGACGCCTCGACCAACGGCCTGATCAACTACTACCTGCACCTGCGCCCGCGGCGCAACTGAATTCAGTCCTTTTTCCGCTGCTGCGCCAGATACAGCCAGGTGTCCACCACGGTGTCGGGGTTGAGCGAGATCGACTCGATGCCCTGCTCCAGCAGCCACTCCGCCAGGTCGGGGTGATCGGAAGGCCCCTGGCCGCAGATGCCGACATACTTGCCGGCCTTGCGCGCGGCCTGGATGGCCATCGCCAGCATCTTCTTGACCGCCGGGTTGCGCTCGTCGAAGGCCTCGGCCACCAGGCCCGAGTCGCGGTCCAGGCCCAGGGTCAGCTGGGTCATGTCGTTGGAACCGATGGAGAAGCCGTCGAAGTATTCCAGGAACTCGTCCGCCAGCACCGCGTTGGAGGGCAGCTCGCACATCATGATGACCCGGAGCCCGTCCTCGCCGCGCCGCAGGCCGTTCCCGGCCAGCAGTTCGGTGACCCGCCGCGCCTCGTCCAGGGTGCGCACGAAGGGGATCATCACCTGCAGATTGCGCAGGCCCATGGTCTCGCGCACATAACGGATGGCCTCGCATTCCATCTCGAAGCAGGGGCGGAAGCTGTCCGAGATGTAGCGCGAGGCGCCACGGAAACCGATCATGGGGTTTTCCTCGTGCGGCTCGTACTGCTCGCCGCCGAGCAGATTGGCGTATTCATTGGACTTGAAGTCCGACATGCGCAGGATGACCGGCTGCGGCGCGAAGGCCGCGGCGATGGTCGAGACGCCCTCGGCCACCCGCTTCACGAAATAGTCGCGCGGCGCGCCATAGGCCACGATGCGCTCGGCCACCTGCCGTTTGAGGCCGGGTTCCAGGCGCTCGAAATCCAGCAGCGCCCGCGGGTGGATGCCGACCATGTTGTTGATCACGAACTCCAGGCGCGCCAGCCCCACCCCGTGATTGGGGATCTGGGCGAAGCTGAAGGCGCGCTCGGGATTGCCCACGTTCATCATGATCTTGAGCGGCACATCGGGCATGCGGTCCAGCTCCACGCGCCTGACCTCGAAGGGCAGCGCGCCCTCGTAGATGAAGCCGGTATCGCCCTCGGCGCAGGACACCGTGACCGGGCTGTCGTCGGGGATGGATTCGGTGGCGTCGCCGCAGCCCACCACCGCCGGCACCCCCAGCTCGCGCGCGATGATGGCGGCGTGACAGGTGCGCCCGCCGCGGTTGGTGACGATCGCCGCGGCGCGCTTCATGATCGGCTCCCAGTCCGGGTCGGTCATGTCGGTGACCAGCACATCGCCGGCCTGGATGTGGTCCATCTGGTCCAGGCTGGTGATGACCTTGGCGGTGCCCGCGCCGATGCGCGCGCCGATGGAACGCCCCTCGGCCAGCACCCGGCCCCGCTGTTGCAGCTCGTAGCGCTCCAGCACCCGGCCGCTGTGCGACTGCACCGTCTCGGGCCGCGCCTGCACGATATAGAGCTGACCGTCCTCGCCGTCCAGGGCCCATTCAATATCCATGGGACGCTGGTAGTGGCGCTCGATGGCCATGGCCTGACGCGCCAGCGCCTCCACCTGACTGTCGTCGATGCAGAAGCGCGCCCGCTCCGCTTCCGGCACGTCCACCACCTGCACCGGGCGCTCGCCGCCGTCGGCGTAGATCATCTTGATCGCCTTCGCGCCCACGGCGCGGCGCAGCACCGCCGGCCGCCCCGCGGCCAGGGTCGGCTTGTGCACATAGAACTCGTCCGGGTTGACCGCGCCCTGCACCACCATCTCGCCCAGGCCGTAGGCGGCGGTGATGAACACCACGTCGCGAAAGCCGGACTCGGTGTCCAGGGTGAACATCACGCCGCTGGCGCCGATGTCCGAGCGCACCATCTTCTGCACCCCGGCCGAGAGCGCCACCTGGGCGTGGTCGAAGCCCTGGTGCACCCGGTAGGCGATGGCGCGGTCGTTGAACAGCGAGGCGAAGACCTCGCGCACCGCGGACTTGATCGCGTCCAGGCCCTGCACGTTGAGCAGGGTCTCCTGCTGCCCGGCGAAGGAGGCGTCCGGCAGATCCTCGGCGGTGGCCGAGGAGCGCACCGCCCAGCTCACCCGGCTGCCGTATTCCGCCTCCAGCTCGCGGTAGGCCGCCTCCAGGGCCTGCTCGAAGGCCGGCGGGAAGGGGGTCTGCATGATCCAGCCACGGATCTCGGCGCCGACCTCGGCCAGGCGGCGCACATCGTCCACGTCCAGGCCGTCCAGGCGCGCATTGATCCTGTCGGCGAGCCCCTCGTGGGCGAGAAACTCGCGGTAGGCGTGCGCCGTGGTGGCGAAACCGCCGGGTACCCGGACCTCGCCGTCGGCGGTCAGGTTGCGCAGCATCTCGCCCAGCGAGGCGTTCTTGCCGCCGACCTCGGCGACATCGTTCATGCTGACTTCGTTCAGGCCAAGGATGTAGGGGTTCATGATCGGCTTCCGGTCGTTGTGGTTGGAGTTCAGCGGATGCGGTTGAGACCGTACAGGGCGGCCACGCGATAGGCCTCCGCCATGGTCGGGTAGTTGAAGGTGGTGTTGGTGAAATACTTGATCGAGTTGGCCTCGCCGGGCTGGGCCATGATGGCCTGGCCGATGTGCACGATCTCCGAGGCCTGCTCGCCAAAACAGTGGATGCCCAGCAGCTGCAGGGTCTCGCGGTGGAACAGCAGCTTGAGCATGCCCACGCTGCGGCCGTCGATCTGGGCGCGGGCCAGGTTCTTGAACTCGGCCCGCCCCACCTCGAAGGGGACATTCTGTTCGGTCAGCTCGCGCTCGGTGCGCCCGATGGAGCTGATCTCGGGGCTGGTGAAGATCCCGGTCGGCACCTCCTTGACCAGGCTGTAGTCCACCTCGCCCACCGCGATCAGCTGGCCCACGAAGCGTCCCTGGTCGTAGCTGGCGCTGGCCAGCGCCGGCGGCCCGACCACGTCGCCGACCGCGTAGATGTGCGGCTGAACGGTCTGGAAACGCTCATCGACCGGGATCTGCCCGCGCGAGTTGGCCTCGATATCGATGGCCTCCAGACCCAGGCCGTCGGTGTTGCCGGTGCGGCCGTTGGCCCAGAACAGCAGGTCGCTGTGGATCTGGCGCCCCGAGCGGCAGTGCAGGATCACCTTGCCGTCGCCGCTCTCCACGCGCTCGGCCTGCTCGTTGTTGATCACCACCACGCCCTGATCGCGCAGGTGATAGCTCAGGGCGTCGGTGATCTCGTCGTCGAGGAAGGACAGCAGGCGGTCGCGGGTGTTGACCAGGTTCACCTTGACATCGAGATTGGCAAAGATCGACGCATACTCGCAGCCGATCACCCCGGCGCCGTAGATGGTCACCCGGCGCGGGGTCTGGCGCAGATCCAACACCGTGTCACTGTCCACCACATGGGTGCCGTCGAACGCGACCTCCGGCGGCCGGTAGGGGCGCGAGCCGGTGGCGATCACGAAGTGTTCCGCCCGCAGGCGCAGCACATCGCCGCCGGCCCGGGTGACCTCGACCTCGTGCGGGCCGGCGAAGCGGGCCTCGCCGTGATACAGGTCGATCCGGTTGCGGGTGTAGAAACGATGGCGCATGCTCACCTGCTGGTGAATGACCTGCTGCGAGGTGCGCAACAGATCGGGCCAGCCGATGTCCACGATGCCCAGGGTGTGCTCGAACAGCGGATGGTGGCGGTAATCGGCCAGCAGCTGGATGGCGTGCCGCAGGGCCTTGCTGGGAATGGTGCCCCTGTGGGTGCAGCTGCCGCCCACCTGCTCCTGGCGCTCGATCATGGCCACCCGCTTGCCGCGCTTGGCCAGCTTCATGCTCGCGCCCTCGCCACCGGGGCCGGAGCCGATTACGATGACGTCATACACTGTGCTCATCAATCACCTGTTCCCGCAAAGCGCCTGAAAGCTTCAAGAATAACAGGTATTCGAGCAGGCACCGGGAAGCCGCGGCTGGAGAACACCCAAGATGCCCGAATTCGAGACCAACCCCCTGGAAAAACTGGCCTTCAACACCCGCGACGCGGACGAGACCGTCGATCTGTGCGGCCTGGACGCGGATGCGGCCCTGGCCCGGGTCGAGGCCCTGATCGAACAGGCCGTGCCGGGCCGCCGCTATCTGCTGCGCTTCGACCCCGCCCGCGGCGACGGGCGCGAGACCCTGTTCCAGCCCATCGGCCGGCGCCTGCTGGAGGCCCGCCGCGCCGGGCGCCTGTCCAGCTGCCTGCCGGCCAGTGACGGCGCCGGCTATCTGTTTGCCCGATAATCGCCGGATGCTGGACAGGTTCTCCGCTTGTTCTATAATGATGTAGAACCTAGACAGAACAAGGGAGCCCGCCATGCCACCCAGCCTGACCCGCCGCCAGCAGGAGATCTACGACTACCTGCGCGAACAACTGCCGCGCATGCCGCACCCCCCCACGCTCGACGAGCTGTGCCAGGCCCTGGGGCTGAAGTCGCGCGGCTCGCTGCACAAGCAGATCCAGGCCCTGATCGAGGCCGGCCTGGTCGAACCCATGAACAACCTGCGCCGCGGCATCCGCCTGACCGAGGCGGCCAACGAGGCCCCCGAGGGCGGCGAGGCCGATGAGCTGCCGCTGTACGGCTATATCGCCGCCGGCCAGCCGATCGAGGCCATCGCCAACCCCGACACCATCGCGGTGCCGCCGCCGCTACGCACCCCCAACCCCTGCTATGTGCTGCAGGTGAAGGGCGACTCCATGATCGAGGAAGGCATCCTCGACGGCGACTGGGTGGTGATCGAACAGCGCGACACCGCGCGCAACGGCGAGATCGTGGTCGCCCTGGTGCGCGGCGAGGAGGCCACCCTCAAGCGCCTGGAGAAGAAGCCCGACGAGATCGTGCTGCACCCGGCCAACAGCAGCATGCAGGCCCAGCACTACCACCCCTCGGAGGTGCAGATCCAGGGCGTGCTGGTCGGCCAGATGCGCAGCTACCACTGAGCCCGCCGCATACGCCGGGGCTCAGTGGGTGGTGAGGCGGTAGCGCCCGTTCTCGTAGGTATGGAAATAGCGCAGCACCGAAGGATTGCTGATCGGCTGTGACTCGCAATCCGGCTCCAGATGCCGCTCGGCCACATAGGTCTCCTGCTCGGCGCCGTCCACCAGCACCCGGTACCAGGGCTGGTTGCGCGGCGGGCGGGTACGCGCCACCGAGTCGTACCAGCTGTCGTTGCCGCTGAATTCGGGATCGACATCGGCCACCACGCCACGGTAACCGAAACGCCGATGATGCACGATCTGTCCGATATAAAACTTGGCTCGTGAAGTCATAACTCAATCACCCCGGTCGGTTGGCGAGGACGATGGCCCTGCACGGCGCAGGGTATCCCTCGACTGTGATCGAACTATCGGCAGGATCGAGAAAATCTGAAAGCGATTCGAAACGCATCCAGGGGGTTCTGCGCTGTTCCTGTGACGTGGTTGGCGTTACGTCCACCACCCGCGCGTCGCGGTAGCCGGCGCGCCCCAGCCACAGCAGCAGGGCCTGCACGCTGGGGATGAACCAGACGTTGCGCATCTTGGCGTAACGCCCCGCCGGCACCAGCACGGTGTCGGCGCCGCCCTCCACCACCAGGGTCTCCAGGACCAGCTCGCCACCGGGCCGCAGGGTCTCCTTCAGCTCCAGCAGGTGATCGATGGGCGAGCGCCGGTGATAGAGCACCCCCATGGAAAAGGTGGTGTCGAAGGCCGCCAGGCGCGGCGGCAGCCGCTCGATGCCCAGCGGCAGAAACACGAAGCGCGCCACCCGGCCCCGGGTGTCGGCGGCGCCGAACAGGCGCGAGACCGCGGCGAACTGGGCCATGAACAGCGCCGTGGGGTCGATGCCCACCACCAGCTCCGCCCCCGCGCCCAGCATGCGCCAGCCGTGATAACCGTTGCCGCAGCCCACGTCCAGCACGCGGCGCCCCTGGAGCGGGGCGATATGCGGCGCCAGGCGCTCCCATTTCCAGTCCGAGCGCCATTCGGTATCGACGAACACGCCATGCAGCAGATAAGGCCCCTTGCGCCAGGGGTGCAGGGACTGCAGGGCCGCCTCCAGGGCCTGGCGCCGCGCCGCGTCGGGGCCCTCCCGCGTGCCGACCTGCAACAACCCGCGATCCAGGTGCAGGGTGTGAGAATCCGGCACCGGCATCTGTTCGATGGCGCCCCGCCAGCGGGCCAGATCGCCATGCGGCCGCCGCTCCAGCACCTCGTGCAACTGTCCCGGCAGCCGCCGGGCCCAGTCCGCCATGTCCGCCACCGTCAGCCGTTCCACGGCCAGTTCGATGTCGATCATGCCCCGGCCACGATGGAGACGAAGTTGAAGCACTGGAACCAGGGATGCGCCTGCGCGAACCCCGCCTCGCCCAGGCGCCGCAGATGGGTGTCCAGGGTCTCGGGCAGCAGCACCCGCTCCAGGGCCGCGCGCTTCTGGCTGATCTCCAGCGCGCTGTAGCCCTGCTGGCGCTTGAAGGCATGGTGCATGGCCACCAGCGCGGCATCCTCCTCGGGGGTGCGTCCGGCGATCTTCTCGGAAAGGATCAGGATGCCGCCGGGCACCAGGCCCGCGCGCACCGTGCGCAGCAGCCCGGCGCGCGCCTCGCGCGGCAGGAACTGCAGGGTGAAATTGAGCACCACCACCGAGGCCCCGGCGATGGCCACGTCACGGATGTCGGCGAGCACGAAATCGATGTTCCCGGCCCCGGCGGTATGCTCGCGCGCCCGCGCCAGCATGGCCGGGGCGTTGTCCACCGCCACGATGCGGCAGTCGGCATGGGTCAGGCCGCGCGCCATGGCCAGGCTGGCCGCGCCCAGGGAGCAGCCCAGATCGTACAGCCGGGTGCCGGGGCGGGCATGCATCCGCGTCAGCAGCTCGATCATGTTGATGATCGCGGCATAGCCCGGCACCGAGCGCGAGATCATATCGGGAAAGACCCGCGCCACGGCGGCATCGAATACGAAGTCCCCGACCGGGCCGGGGCGGTCGAACAGGCGATCGCGCGATTCAGTCAAATTCGGACTCGAGATAGTCGAAAGTCAGCTCCTCATGCGGCTCGATGTCCCTCAGGGCATACAGATCGAAGCCGTCGAAGGCCGTGTTACCGGGACGAGCGTGATTGAGGTAGCGCAGCAGATTGCGGCCGCTGCGGCCGATGGCGTTCTCCTCGTCACCCTCATCGTACACCCAAAGGACATAGGTGCCGTTGCGCCGCGCCCGAGGCCCCCAGTAGGTGCCGATATACTCGTCCGCCCGGATCGGCCGGCGCGCGAACAGGCCGGTGCCGTGGATGCCGGACTCGCCGGCATAGACCCAGTCCCGCAGGTGGCTGTTGCTGGTCCGCTTTCCCGTCTTCAAGAGATCCTCTCCCGCCGCGCCGCCAAGAGTATACCCGCGTCCCGGCCTCAGTCGCCGATGCGGCAGCGGTTGCCGTACACCGCCATCACGCTCCGCAACTCGCGCAGCACCAGGCGGCATTCGTGCGGACTCAGATCCTCGGCCCCGGCCGGGCGCCCGCCCTGCTCCAGGATCTCGATATCACCCCACACCCGGGCGCAACCCTTCTGGCAGAGCCGCTCCACACAGGCGTCGATACGTTCGCGGTCGTGCATGCTGGATGACCTCTGAACCCGTTGGAACCACCGTGTCCGGCACAAAAAGGCCCCGGGCCGCCAACACGGCACGGGGCCAGCCGATTGGTAGGCGCGATTGGATTCGAACCAACGACCCCCACCATGTCAAGGTGGTGCTCTAACCAACTGAGCTACGCGCCTGTCGTCGTGAGGGCAGGATTCTACGGCGGACGGAGAAAATGTCAACGAGAATGAATCAATGAAACGACCGCAACACCAGGAATCGGAGACAGCATCCGCTCCGGATATCACCGAGGATCAATCCCCGGTATTGATCGATGTCCACGGTCCGGGAGCAGCCCATTTTGCGGGCCTTGCTTTACCCTTGGTGTGAGCCGCAACGATGGGCGACAGAAATCTCCCCACCTGAGCCACGATGTCCTTGAACGAGTCCGGCGTGCCATCGTACCCAAGCCGTTTTCGAAACGCCGCCCACTGGGCCTGCTTGGCCGAGATGAACAGGTCGGTAAAGGCCTCGATTTCCGTTGGCATCGCAGTACCCCGCTGCTCAAAGGTCAGGTTGATAGCCTCTGCCAGCTCGGCGCCATCGAAATCGAACTGTCTGGACAACAACCAGATATCGTGGAAATCCTTCATCCGGCTGTTCAGCATGCCTAGTTTGACCATGGCTTCGAACTTTTCCGCGATGGTGCTCTCCCGGCTGTAACAGAGCAGCCGTGGCTCGGGGAGATTCAGCATGCCGGGAACTTCCAACTCTTCGGGCTCCGGGTAGATGACATCACCAAAACCGATGTCGATCTGCATATGGATTCTCGCAGACCCCAATGTGCCCGGAAACCGGATCCTGAGCCCCGCATAATTGGCATCTTCAGTGATTCGCTCGATCCGAATGGAATCCGGATCGAAAGCGAGCCCATCCGCCTCCACATCCATGGTCAGGATGTCTCGGATTCGCGCAATGAGATCGGTTTCCTCGTTGCTCGTAATGCCCAACATGTCGATATCCATGGTCGGACGAAGTTCCGGCGCCTGCCAGACTCTGAGCATCATGGCCCCCTTGAGAATGAAACGGTCGGCGTGAGCGGACCGGGACAGCCGGTAGAGGAACCTCTCCATGGCGTAGTATTGAAGCAACTCGTTGAACGGCCGTTGATCGCGCCTGGCGCGGTTCAAAAGACGCTGCCGGACAGATGCAATGACGTTTTCCGGAGACCTCACAGCACGGCCTCCAGATACGGCTTCATCACCCTTTCGACCCGGCAGATCCTGGCGTACCTGAGCAGTTTGGCGATATCAAATTTCTTTCGCGTCCTGTAGAGCTTCAGTGCTTCCAGCACCACGTCCATTCCGATCCTGTTGCGAAACTTGAAGCAATCGGCCAGGGTCTTCTCAGGGTTGTAGATCTTGACGGAGACTCCGTCGATCAGATGCGCTTCGATCCCGGATTCGTACGCCTCATTCGAAAACCTGTGTGCCTTGACGGGAGGATAATCGAGCGAAGGCATCCGCGCATTCCTCGGCACCGCCACTGAGACCGCATGCGGCACCTGAGTCGTGATGTCATGCCAGGCCAGTGCGGAGACCAGACAGACCACGGCATTTGGGAAGCGCAGACTCACCGTGACCAGATCGGGGTGGCTGATAGGAGGCAGCTCCACCAGCCGATAGATCCCTCTGCTCACCCGCTCGATGATGCCCTTGTCCCTGAGTGAATAGAGCATATAGCGTGTGATGCCTAGCCTGAGGGCCTCGCTCATCCTGAGCTGGCCGCCATGCCTGCGAAAGATCGCTTCAGGCTGTTCTTTCATGATCAGACAAAATATATCTATTTATAAATAACTGGCAACAGTATGTCTGATTCAGGGCAAGACATTCAAGCCCCACTGGCGCCGGGCAACGGCCGCTGCCCGGCCTAAAGAATCCCCCGTCCCGGCCGACACCCTGGTCAGGAAAGAATCACGCGGACCCGCCTCATGAAAAAGAATCTCCCCGTCACCAACCGGGAAGTCACCCTCGAACCCGGTTGTCAGATCATCTCCATGACCGACCTCAAGGGGCGGATCACCTATGTCAACCAGGACTTCGTCGATGTCAGCGGTTTCAGCCGGGACGAGCTGATCGGCAAGAGCCACAATATCGTGCGTCACCCCGATATGCCGCCCGCGGCCTTCGAGGATCTGTGGCAGACCATCCAGGCCGGTCGGCCCTGGAGCGGCATCGTCAAGAACCGCTGCAAGAACGGCGATCACTACTGGGTGGAGGCCTTCGTCACCCCGGTGATGCGCGACGGCGAGGTGGTCGGCTACCAGTCGGTGCGCTCGCGGCCCAGCGAGCAGCAGATCGAGGAGGCCGAGGCCCTGTATGCGGCGCTCAACCGCAAGCCCGACCGGCCGCTGCCGCGCCGGCGGCGCCTGAGCAATCTGCCGATCATGCTGCGCCTGGGCGTCAGCCTGGCGCTGATCGGAGCCCTGCCCTTTCTCGGCGATTCTCTGTGGAGCCTGGGGCTGGTGGGCGATACGACCATGGTGGCGCTGGCCCTGGCCGCCCCGGCCCTGCTGCTGGCGCTCGGCATCTACATCCAGCGGGGCATGATCAGCCCGCTGATGCGGCTGGCCGAGGCCACCGACCGGATCGCCTCGGGACAGCTGGACAATCCGCTTCAATACCCCTATGACGACGAGATCGGACGCCTGTTCGTCGGCGCCCGCATCATGCAGGCGCGGCTGCGCACCATGGTCGGGCAGCTGGCCGAGACCGCCACCGATCTGGCGGTCAACTCGCACCAGGTCTCGGCCGGCAGCACCCAGTCCTTCGAGCTGATGCTGCAGCAGAAGCAGAGCACCGAACAGGCCAGCCAGACCATGGCCCGCTTGTGCCAGGCGGCCAAGGCCATCGCCGAGAACACCGCCAGCGCGGCCAGTTCGGCGAACGAGGCCAACCAGTCCGCCATCGAGGGCAAGATCAAGCTCAGTGAATTGCAAAAGACCATCAGCGCCCTGGTCGGCGAGGTCGAGGACTCGGCCTCGGTGATCACCGAGCTGGACGCCAAGAGCCAGGACATCTCCAACATCCTGGAGGTCATCCGCGCCATTGCCGAACAGACCAATCTGCTGGCGCTGAACGCCGCCATCGAGGCCGCGCGCGCCGGCGAACAGGGCCGCGGCTTCGCCGTGGTGGCGGACGAGGTGCGCACCCTGGCCAGCCGCACCGCGGACGCGACCAACGAGATCAACTCGGTGATCGAGCAGCTGCATCAGGGCATCCACAGCGCGGTCAAGGTCATGCACCACGGGCGCGAGGTGGCGAGCAACGCCACCGGGCAGTCGGGCGAGGCCCTGGAATCCATCAACGGGCTGACCTCCGCGGTGGTGAAGATGAACACCATGAACGCGCTCATCGCCCAGGCCTCGCAGGAACAGATCGGATCCGTGGCCGACGCCGAGTCCGAGATCGGCCGGATCGCCGAGATGGCGGCCAATACCCTGGCCCTGACCCAGTCCAACAGCGAGGCCAGCAACCAGCTGTCCAGTCTGTCGGACAATATGCTCACCCTGTTCCGCCAGATGGGCATGGAGGCCGACCTCAAGGCCCGGGCGGAACAGAAGATCGCCGAGCGGGCCGCGACCGCCCGGGCGGCGCCGCAGGCGGAGGACGAGATCTTCTTTTAGCCGCCCCGCTGGCGCAGCGCCTCGTACAGGCAGATGCCGCTGGCCACCGAGACATTGAGACTCTCGACACTGCCGCGCATGGGCAGCGACACCAGCAGATCGCACTGCTCGCGGGTCAGACCCAGCGGGCCACGCAGGTCGATCTGGCACACATCAAAACCTTACTTTTTCACAGCGCACAAACCATACTTAGTTATGGTGTATATCACGGTGCCGCCAAAAATGTTGAAACGGTGTTTCTCCACACACCGTGAGGCACGATGAACCACCACGGAAACTACTCCGACATATGCCTGAATCCCCTACGAGGGACATGAAAAAACCAATGGCAATATATTGAGGAGACAATGGCATGAAAAAACAGATCCTTTCTGGTATCGAAGTGCCGGGCTTCCAACGGCACATATCGTCGCTGATGCTGTCTGCTTTTCTTGTTTACACGCTCTTCACCGTCTTGGCCACGGCCGGGCGAAGTGGAGGCGTTCCCTTTACAGCGGATGGCCCCCGTATTGTTCGAGTCAATACCCCTGGACCTTGTGTCAAACCAGGTCGACAATTCACGATTATCGGCCGACTACTCAGCAGATATTCGCGGATCTACGCATTCGGCACCGGAAGCCGGAGCAACTATCGGCGCCCGCTTCGGGTTGTGCAATCACGCAACGGCGGTGACGAACTGACGCTGAAACTGCCATCCGATGCCCCACCACCTCGCGTTCGCCTTGTTCTGCGCTATAATACTGGGGATTTTTCTCCCACAGCCAGCGCTCCAGAGGTAGCAGTCTGCGCACAACGGCAATATAGAAATAAGCTGGCGGGTATTTCACCGAACGTCATTCTTCCCAATGCAACACGAGGCATATCGCCAAGCGGGCTGAGACAAAGAGGTCAAATTCTCCAACAGAGCTTGGATAACCTGCGTCGAGTACGACGCGAAGGCGCACGCGGCAGTGTGGTGGTGCGAGAATTGCGTTTAGAGCAGCCACGCGTAGCCCCCGACCACTGGAAGGAATGGCTGCCGGTGGCGATACTGGAGAACACGGACCATCATCGTTCCGCCGCAGTGCATGTCTATGGTTGGGGAAGAACAGGAAAGAATCCAGCCCGAAGGTTGGCGCCGACCAAGGTATACGATCTAGGTTGGAGAATCCTACGTCCTGGAGAGAGACAACGCATCGCCCTGCGCGCCCCAATCACCTGGACAGAATGTGCACGGGTATGGATTGGTGGTGAAGGAGCCCGCAACAGCGTTCGGGGCACGCCTTCCGAGAACACCCGGCCAGCCACTGAAGCCTGCAAAGGAGATCCCCGTGCCTGGCGAGTCATCGTGCAAGCAGGTGTGGTGAAGGTCTGGGATGATGGCGACCGCCGCTCACCCACTACGTGGCACGTCTGCCTGAATTTAGACAACACCCGACGTTGTACCCGCGTGACGGTCCAAGACGGGCAGACCGGACGACCCATTTTCCTACTCACGGTGGACAAAACCTACCGGTCACTGCGAGGGGTGATCCCAAATGCACGAATGCGCATCGTGGACCGAGACGATCTGCTTCACGGTGGTGGAGACGATATTGCCGAGGCCAGCTTGCAGGTGCTTGGCTTGGCCTACCGCGCGCGTCCCTACGACGCATCCCTACTTCATCTCTATACCCGCGAAGGCGACAAGTACAGGCAGTTTTCCGCAGGCCCCGGCAGAAAAGGGCCCAGCGGCCAAATCCAATATCAAATCCTATACGAACCGATAGAGTAATAACCCTCCGATCCGTAAATGGTTCCCCCACGGTGTACTCCGCCGTTGGGGGAACAGACTTTCTAGCCGCCCCGCTGGCGCAGCGCCTCGTACAGGCAGATGCCGCTGGCCACCGAGACATTGAGGCTCTCGACACAGCCGCGCATGGGCAGCGACACCAGCAGATCGCACTGCTCGCGGGTCAGGCGCCGCAGGCCCGCGCCCTCGGCGCCCATGACCAGGCCCAGCGGGCCGCCCAGATCGGCCTGGTAGAGGTTCTGCCCGGCCTCTCCGGCCGTACCCACCAGAAAGATGCGATAGCTGTCCTGCAGATGGCGCAGGCTGCGCGCCAGATTGGTCACCTGGATGAAGGGCAGCGTGGCCGCCGCCCCGCTGGCGACCTTGCACACCGTGGGGGTCAGGCCCACCGAACGGTCGCGCGGCGCGATCACCGCGTGCACCCCGGCCGCGTCCGCGGTGCGCAGGCAGGCGCCCAGATTGTGTGGGTCGGTCACGCCGTCGAGGATGAGCAGAAAGGGCGGCTCGTCCAGCGCGCCCAGCAGGGCGTCCAGATCGCCCTCGGCGCCAGGGCTTGGGGCCCGGGTGCGCGCCGCCACGCCCTGGTGATTGAGGCCGGGCACATGCCGCTCCAGCTCGGCCCGTTCGACCTGGCGCACCGGCACCCCGTGCCGGCGGGCCTGCTCCAGCAGCGCCCCCAGCCTGCGGTCGCGCCGCCGCCTGTCCACCAGGATCTCGTCCACCTGCCCCGCCCCGTGGCCCAGGGCGCCGCGCACGGCATGGATGCCCGCGATCCAGTGCCCCGGCTTCACGAGCGCGACTTGCCCCGCGAGCGCGAGCGGCCTCCGCGCTTGCGGCCGCCCTTGCCCTTGCCGGATTTTCTGCCGGCCGGCGCGGGGGCGCTGTCGTCCACCAGCTGCCAACGCGTGGTCCGGCCCTGCTCATCGGGCTCGCTCTCGGCGCTCCAGCCACCCCTGGGCCGCTTCGGCGGCTTGCGCGCCGTCTGTTCGGTCTTGCCGGGTTTGCGGCGTCCGCCACGCGGGGCGCGCCCGGAGGTCTCGCCCTCGCCGCCGGCGAGCAGGAAGTCGATCTTGCGCTCATCCATGTTGACCGCGGCCACGCGCACCGCGATCTTGTCGCCGAGCCGATAGACCTTGCCGCTGCGCTCGCCGGTCAGGCGGTGCCCGATCGGGTCGAAGTGGAAGTAGTCGCGATCCAGCGCGGTGATATGCACCAGTCCGGTGATGTAGATCTCGTCCAGCTCAACGAACAGGCCGAAGCTGTTGACGCTGACGATGGTGCCGTTGAAGTCCATGCCCACCTTGTCGAGCATGAATTCGCATTTGAGCGCGTCGGCCGAGTCGCGCGAGGCCTCGTCGGCGCGCCGCTCGACCGCCGAGCAGTGCTCGCCCATGGCCACCAGGCGCGACTGGGTGTAGGGGAAGTTGTCCGGCGTGCCGCCCTTGAGCAGATGGCGGATGGCGCGGTGCACCATGAGGTCGGGATAGCGCCGGATGGGCGAGGTGAAGTGGGTGTAGGCCGGCAGCGCCAGGCCGAAGTGCCCCAGGTTCTCGGCCGCGTACACCGCCTGCATCATGGAGCGCAGCAGTACGGTTTGGATCAGGTGGTAGTCGGGCCGGCCGGCGGCCCGCTCCAGCAGATTGGCGTAGTCCTTGGCGCTCGGCCTGGGCATGTTGTCCAGCGACAGACCCAGTTCATGGAGAAAGGCCTGCAGGTCTTCCAGCTTTTCGTCGCTGGGGCGCTCGTGATTGCGGAACAGGGCCGGCATCTTCTTGCGCAGCAGATGGCGCGCCGCCGCCACGTTGGCCGCCAGCATGCACTCCTCGATCATGCGGTGGGCGTCGTGGCGCACCAGCGGAATCACCTCGGCGACCTTGCCGTTGTCGTCGAAGCGGAACTTGGTCTCGACGCTGTCGAAGTCGATGGCGCCGCGCGCCTCGCGCGCCGCGTGCAGCACCTTGTACAGGGCGTGCAGGTTCTCCAGGTGCGGCAAAAGCGCGGCGTACTGCTCGCGCAGCGCCGCGTCGCCCTGCAGCATGGCCCAGACCTTGTCGTAGGTCAGGCGGGCGTGCGAGTTCATCACCGCCTCGAAGAAACGCGAGCGGTAGAGCTTGCCCTCGGCGTCGAAATACAGCTCCGCCACCATGCACAGGCGGTCGACGCGCGGGTTGAGCGAACAGAGGCCGTTGGACAGGACCTCGGGCAGCATGGGCACCACCCGGTCGGGGAAATAGACCGAGGTGCCGCGCTTGTAGGCCTCCTCGTCCAGCGGGGTGCCGGGCTCGACATAGGCGGAGACATCGGCGATGGCCACCAGCAGACGCCAGCCCTTGGCGGTCGGCTGGCAGTACACCGCGTCGTCGAAGTCGCGCGCGTCCTCGCCGTCGATGGTCACCAGCGGGGTGTCGCGCAGATCGACCCGCCCGGCCTTGGCGGATTCCGGCACCTCCTCGCTCAGCGAGGCGATCTGGTCCAGCACCGCCTGCGGCCACTCCACCGGGATGTCGTGGGCGCGGATGGCCACATCGGTCTCCATGCCCGGGGCCATGTGGTCGCCCAGGATCTCGGTCACCCGGCCGATGGGCTGGCGCCATTCACTGGGATGTTCCTCGATCGCCACCACCACCATCTGCCCGTCGGCGGCGCCGTTCATGCCGTCCGGCGGCACCAGGATCTGGTGGGTGATGCGCTTGTTGTCGGGCACCACGAAGGCCACGCCCTTCTCGATGTGCAGTCGCCCGACCACGCTGCTGTAGGCGCGTTCGAGGATCTCGATCACCGCGCCCTCGCGGCGGCCGCGCCGGTCCATGCCCGAGACCTGGGTCACCACCCGGTCGCCGTGCCAGACCTTGCGCATCTCGCGCGGCAGGAGGAACAGATCCTCTCCGCCCTCGTCCGGCTTGAGGAAACCGAAACCATCCGGATGACCGATCACCCGGCCGGGGATCATGTCCTCCTTGTTGACCACGCAATAGCCGCCGCGCCGGTTGCGCACCAGCTGGCCGTCCCGGGTCATGGCCTTGACGCGCCGCGACAGCGGTTCGATCTGGTCCTCGCCGACACCCAGGGCCTTCGCCAGCTCCTTGAAGGAAACCGGGCAGCCCTGCTCGTCGATCAGTGCCATGATGAATTCCCGGCTGGGAATCGGGTTCTCGTACTTCTGCGCCTCGCGCTCGAAATGGGGATCGGTGCCGCGCCCTTTGCGCGACTTGCTACGTCTGCTCACTCACTGTTGCCTTTTTGAAAATCAGGGCGCCATTGTACCGTTGACAGACGAAGAATGTCGCTGTAGATTACGCGCCCTCAGCTGCTCATGCCTGGGTGGTGAAATTGGTAGACACGCTAGCTTCAGGTGCTAGTGGGGGCAACCCCGTGGAGGTTCAAGTCCTCTCCCAGGCACCATATCCCACGGTCACCCGACCGTTCGATGCAAAAGGCCTCCCGCGGGAGGCCTTTTGTCGTTGGGGCCCACGCCCTTTCAGGCGGATGCCGATGGCCGCGTGATCGCCCGCCGCCCTTTCAGGGGGTCAGCACGGCGGTGACCACATACCTCCAGTGCGTGCCCGGCGCCACGGCGTGGAAGGGATAGCAGGTCACGAGCGTCAGGGTGGGCACGCCGCGATCCGCCATCACGCTCAGATCCTTCTCCGAGACGATCCGGATCCCCCGCACGCGGTAGGACAGGGTCCGGCGCGGGGTCTCGACGACGATCTCCTCGCCCGTCTTCACCTGCTCCAGCCAGGCGAAGTGGGTGTCCCGGTGACCCACGATCACGCTGTTGCCCGTCTCGCCCGGGGCCGCGCTGGCGCTGATGTGCGCCGGGCCGAAGGCCAGGTTCCTGCCGGAGGCCCCCTCCAGCACGATGAGATCGCGGTCATGCGCCGCCGAGCGGAGCCGGGCCACCGGCCAGGTGTCCGCCCAGCGCCAGGGCCGCTGGTGGACGGCGCCCGCCCGGGTCCGCGACCAGGCCGATCGCCAGCAGGATCCAGTGACGCGGGCGCAATGACCTGATCCACCCGATCATCGCTCCGCCCCCTTGCCGCCTGCCATCCCGCCCTGCAGCAGGACCATGCCGAATGCGAGACCCAGCAACAGCAGCCCCAGCAGCAGGTGCAGCGGCGCCGCGGTCGCGGTCTGCGGCAGACGCCCCCCGGGCGCGCGCATGGCCCAGCCATGCGGCATCTTGTTCGGCACCGCCGCGTCCCGGCTGGGCGTGTCGGCGGGCCGGCTCGGAGTCTTGTCCACGGCGACCAGGCTGGTGTGCGCGGTCACGATATGGTGCCTCAGGCCCAGCTCGGTGATCGCCTGTCTGATCTTCTCGGGCGACGCGCCGCGGCTCTTCTGCTGCTCCAGGCTGTGGATCTTGTTTCTGGCCCAGAGCACATCCAGCCCCCTGGCCTGCTCGCCCCTGTCCACGGGCAGCGTGGTCTGCCAGGCCTGGCCGTTCATCCGGCCGCTCAGGTGCAGCTCATGCTCGGAGTGGTCCAGCCGGAAGCTGACGATCAGCGGCTCATGGAGATACAGGTCCGGGACCGGCCGGGGCCAGTAGTCGGCCTCGGCGCCGCTGCCCCAGCGGAGCCGGATGTCGGACAGCACCGGGAACTCCAGCTTCTCGAACAGCCGGTCCATCTTCTCCCTGACCTCCCCGATGTCACCGATGTAGGTGAAGGTCCCCTTGCCCAGGGTGGCGGCCTCGCGCATGAAATAGGCATTGGGCGCCGAGCCGATGCCGACGGTAAACAGGCGCGAGCGCCCCAGCCGGTCGTCGATGATGCGGAACAACGCCGCCTCGTTGCCCACGCTGCCATCGGTCAGGAACACCACCTGGCGCACCCGGCCGTCGTCCTCTTGATCCTTCAAGGCCGCCTGCAGGGCGCCGGCCATCTCGGTCCCGCCATTGGCGACCAGCCCGTCCACGAACCGCCGGGCCCGGGACAGGTTCTGCGGGGCGGCCTCGACCGCGCTCGGCGCAAAGAGGCGGGTGACGGAATTGAACTCGATGATGTTGAAGCGGTCTCCCGGTCTCAGCCGGTCCAGGCCGAGCTTCAGGGCCTCCCTGGCCTGCCGGATGGAGGTGCCGGCCATGGAGCCGGAGGTGTCGATCACGAAGATCATCTCCCGCGACAGGGCCGCCTGCCGGGCCCAGGCGATCTCGGGCGGCATCAGCATCAGCAGCGCGTAGTCGGCGTCCTGCCGCGCCTGCACGAACAGGGCGGCGCGCGGCGCCTTGCCGGGTTCGGGCGTCCAGACCAGCTCGAAGTCCCGGTCGGCCGGCACGGGCCCCTTGGCGAGGGTGACCCGGTAATGATGCGGCCGGGTCTCCACCCACTTGACCGGGTGGTAGCTGCTGGTGATCCGGTTCAGCGCCATGCCGGCGTCGAGGTTCACGGTGATGCGGACCGGATTAGGATGCCCCTCCCCCGCCGCCGTCATCGGCGGAGTGATCTGGCTGGCGTCCGGCACCTGGTCGGTGTTCAGCGCCCAGCCGCCACCGTCGAAGCCACCGATCTTCGGCGTGCCGGGGATGTAGCGCACGGCCAGCGTCAGCGGAAAGCGGATGGAAAAGCGCTCGTCCCGATAGCTGACGCTCTGCTGATAGGCGATCTCCACGGTCACCGACTCGCCGGGGCCGATGTTGGCGACGCGGTTGGTGAACAGATTGGGCCGCTGCTGTTCGATCAGGCTGGCCTTGCGGCCGCTTGTTCGGGCCTGTTCGTAGATCCTGCGCGCCTCGGCGCGGCGCCGGATCTCGCCCTCGATGACCCGCTTGCCGATGACCAGTTTCATGTGATCCACCGCCGCGGTCTCCGGCAGGGGAAAGACATAGCAGGCTGTTGAAAAACCCCCAGATTTCCGCAAGATCAACCTGAACGTATCGATACGGTGATATTGGCGATGCGCGGTCCCGACATACAGCAAGACAGCCTGTTCAGCACGGTGAGCCCGGAGCA
>JALVTT010000072.1 GCA_027024025.1 Sedimenticola sp. | reverse complement strand
CACCCCATGGGTGAAGTCATGAAAACCGCTGGAATCGCCATTTTACGTGATCACCATCGGGTGAACGAGTCTCAGGTGGTCGGCGAAGTCACGGATTCAGGTCCCACAGAAAGGGCAGCATGCTGCGCAGGTTGTACCAATCCCGACGATTCTTGTGGACTTGTGGCGGCGGTCCGGCGCTGTGCACCATGATAAAATCACGCTCCAAGGCTGCTGGCTCGATCGCGGCAGCATATCAAACCCAGAAGCGGGAGATTCCGGATGGCCGACAACGAATTTACCGGCGGCGCCTGCGCCGAGTTGGAGCCGTTTGCACTGCAGGTGCTGGGCAACAGCATGGAGCCTGAGTTTCCGGACGAGTGTATCATCACAATCGAACCGGCGGTGCACTGCGAGCACGGGATGTTCATCATGTGCATGGTGGAAGACACCCGCTGGTTCCGCCAGTACCTGAACGACGAGCGCGGCGAGCGCCTGGTCGCGCTCAACGACCTCTACCCCGAGATCCCCCTGGAGGGTCTGGACTGGAAGGTGGAAGGCATCGTGGTGCAGCGCACCCTGCTGCGCAAGCAGAGCCCCAGCGGCCGGCGCGAGAACAAGCACTACGACTACGCCCAGAGCTGAGCCCGGCGCTTGTTGCTCATTCCCAGCATGATGAAGCGCTCTTCCTTGTCGGAATGGGCTTCATCGTAGAACTGGACGGCATATTCAATTCATCGAAGAACACCGACTTTGCCTCGGCGAACGAGACGCCACGCTTCCTTTGATTGGCCCGATCCTTGGCCCTGTCCCATTCAAATCCAATCATACATACGGTGTATGTATAGATTACTGGATGGTCAATGCGGTGGAGGCGGCGCGCTCAGAACCCCAGCCAGCGCGCGCCCTGGTAAAAGGCGAAGCTGACCAGCCAGGCCAGCAGCAGCGGCCAGCCGACCGCGAGCGCGGTGAAACGCCAGCTCCTGGACTCCTGCTTGAGCACCGCCACGGTGGACAGGCAGGGAGTGTAGATCAGCACGAAGAGCATGAAGCTGTAGGCCTGCACCCAGTCGACCTGGCCGTGCACGATGCCGGCCAGCTCACCCTGTCCCACTCCGTAGATCACCGCCATGGCGCCCAGCACCACCTCCTTGGCCACGAAGCCGAACAGCAGGGTGATGGTCATCAGGTGGTCGATCCCCAGGGGCGCGAACACCGGCGAGAACAGGCGCGCCAGCTGCCCGGCCAGGGTCTGCGGGCTGGCCGGCGGCACATCGAAGGGCGAATGGGTCAGGGCCCAGACCAGGATCACCCCCAGCAGGATGAAGCCGGTGGCCTCGCGCACGAAATGGGTCACCTCGCGCCAGCCCCGCAGCCACATCTGCTTGGCGGTGGGAAAGCGGTAGGGCGGCAGCTCCAGCAGCAGGGGTTCGTCGTTGCTGAGACGCCGCCGATAGATCAGCGCGGTCAGCATCGCCGCCAGGAAGCTGGCGACATACAGGCTGAACAGCACCAGCGGCGCGGCCCAGGCGGTGAAGATGGCGGTGGTGAAGAATACGAACACCTGCAGGCGCGCCGAGCACAGCGAGAAGGGGATGATCATCATCGTCAGCAGGCGCAGCCCGCGCGAACGCATCACCCGGGTGCCCATCAGCGCCGGCACATTGCAGCCGAACCCCATCAACTGCATCACGAAGGCGCGCCCGTCCAGCCCCAGGCGTGACATGAAGGCGTCCATCAGAAAGGCCGCGCGCGACATATAACCGCTGTCCTCGACGATGGCCATGAACAGGAAGAACAGCACGATGATGGGCAGAAAGGACAACACGGTGCCGATGCCGTCGAAGATGCCGTCCAGCAGAAAACTGCGCAGGACGGGATTCCAGTGCGCGACCGCGGGCGCCACCGCGTCGGTCTTGATGGTCTCCAGCATCCAGGCCACCCCGTCCTGCAGGGGCGTGCCCAGGGCGTAGACCGCCTCGAACATGGCGAGCATGGCAAGGAAAAACAGCGGCAGCCCCAGCCAGGGATGCAGCAGCACCCGGTCGAGGCGGTCGGTCAGGCGGTCGGTGGCGCTCAGGGGCACCTGCACCGTGTCGTGAAAGACCTGTTCCAGGCGCGATTCCAGGGCGTCGTCGTCGTGAAAGACCTGCTCCAGCGCGGCCTTGCGCGCCGGATGCGCCCCGGCCAGGGCCCGGGTGATGGCGTCGCGCGCCGCGTCCATGCCCATGCCGTGCTTGGCGCTGATGCTGACCACCGGGATGCCCAGCTCCCCGGCCAGCCTGGATTCGTCGATGCGGATACCCAGACGCCGGGCCTCGTCGCTCATATTGAGCAACAGCAGCATGGGCTGGCCCAGCTCCTGCAGCTGCAACACCAGCGCCAGCTGACGATCCAGCTGTGTGGCGTTGCTCACCACCAGCAGCAGATCGACCGGGTTTTCCTCCAGGAAGGTGCGCGCCACGCGCTCGTCCTCGGCAAAGCCGTGCAGATTGTAGATGCCGGGCAGATCGACGATCTCGACCATCTCCGAGCCCAGCAGCACGCGCGCGCTGAGCAGATCGACGGTGATGCCCGGCCAGTTGCCGACCTTGGCCGAGGCCCCGGTGAGACGGTTGAAGAAGGTCGACTTACCGGTGTTCGGCATGCCGAGCAGGGCCACGCGCTTCATGCCAGCTTGACCATCTGCGCCTGCTGGGGACGGATCAGGAGATCGGTGGTGCCGATGCGCACCTGGATGGGACCACCGAAGCGCGAGCGCCGGATGATGGCCACGTCACGCCCCACGCGCAGCCCCAGAGACTGGATCCGGGTGCGGATCTCGGGTTCGCCTTCCAGGGCAGCGATGGTGGCGGTCCGGCCTGTCGGCAACTCGGCGAGTGTCATGACGGGATTCGGTTTTTCCAGCTTGCTCGGTGAGCCGATCAGTATATCACGATCTCCTGATAGATAATAATGATTTTCATTACTCATAGTATGCTGCTCGACGACCTGCAACAGGGAGGGGGAATGACCCTCACGCCTGACAATGCGGGCAGAAGTAGCAACCCTGGCCGTTGACGCGTTGCCGCACGATGGGCGCGCCGCAACGGTAGCAGGGCGCGCCCTCGCGGCGATAGACATGAAAGCGCCGGGCCTCGAAATCCCGCCCCTCGCGCGCCAGGGCCTCGGCCCGTTGCAGGTCGTTGGTGATGCCGCCGGTACGGTAGGACTGTCGGGTGATCGCCAGGCAGTGCCCGGCCAACGCTGCCAGCTGTTCCGGCGACAGATCGGCCGGTCGCCGGCAGGGCCGGATCCCCGCCACGTGCAGGACCTCGCAACACAGATAGTTGCCCATCCCGGCCAGCACCGACTGGTCCTGCAGCAGGCGCATCAGGGCGCGCCGGCGGCGGCGCGGGTCGGACAGGCGTTGCAGCACCAGCGCCCGGTCGACCGTGGGGTCGAGCAGATCCGGCCCCAGGCGCGCCAGATAGGGATGCGCAGCAAGCTGCCCGCGCGCCAGCACCTCGATGTCCGAGGCGCTGTAGAGCAGCGCCATGTGGGTGGCGGTGTGCAGGGCCAGGCGCAGCTGGCGGCTGCGCCGCGGCCAGGTGTCGCCGCGCAGGATCTCCCAGCGCCCGTAGAGCTGGTTGTGGGTATAGAGGGTATGGCCCTCCCCGATATGGGTCAGCAGGGCCTTGCCGCGGGCCTCCACGCCCCGCACCCGAAGGCCCTCGAGCACCGGGCCCCAGGACGCGAGCCGCTCCTGGCCGAAGAACACCCGGCGCAGGCGCTGCCCGGCCAGCACCTCGCGCAGACGGTCGGCGGCACGGCGGATCTCGGGGCCCTCAGGCACAGATGGCCTCCCGCCCGGTATCGTCTCGCTGTCGTTGAGTGTGCTGCATGGGGCGCCAACCGAATCGATGATGTCCGGTCCACAAAAAACGGCCCCCGAAGGGACCGTCGTTCTTGTTCTGGTCGGAGCGGGGAGATTCGAACTCCCGACCCCCACAACCCCATTGTGGTGCGCTACCAAGCTGCGCTACGCTCCGGAAAAGAGGGCTGCATGCTAGAGATCCAGGCGCCGTTTGTCAATTTGAAAAGCATCGCGGCTGCGTCAGGAGCACGTCTTTGAACGACGCAACTGACTGATAACGCGGGCTGACGAGGGGTTCTGAAAACGTCGGCGGCAGGGATGCCGCCGTCGAGCATACAGGGATGTATTCACAGCGTTTTTCAGAAGCCCTTGTCAGCCCGCGGCGTTTGCGTGACGTCGCCCTGCGGCCGAGTAGCGACTGGATCAGCGGCTGAGCAGCCTGAGCACGTCCTCAAGCGCCTCGCGCAGCTCGCGCACCATGCGCGGATCGACCGCGCCCGGGGCCGCGCCGGTCGCACCGGCCTCCTCGCCCTCCAGACGCTGGCGCGCGCCGCCGATGGTAAAGCCCTGCTCATACAGCAGGCTGCGGATCTGGCGGATCAGCTCCACGTCGTGGCGCTGGTAGTAACGCCGGTTGCCCCGCCGCTTGACCGGCTTGAGCTGGGGAAACTCCTGCTCCCAGTAGCGCAGCACATGCGGCTTGACCAGGCACAGCTCCGCCACCTCGCCGATGGTGAAGTAGCGCTTGCCCGGGATGGCCGGCAGTTCCAGGTTGCTGCTTTCAGGGTCGAGCATGGATCAGTCCTGCCTCAACCGGTCTGTTGTTCCGCGGCAAGCGCCTGGGCCTGCTGCTCGGTGAAGGCCTCCACCCGCGCCTTGAGCTTCTGCCCCGGGCGGAAGGTGACCACGCGACGCGCCGAGATCGGGATCTCCTCGCCGGTCTTGGGGTTGCGGCCGGGGCGCTGCTTCTTCTCGCGCAGGTCGAAATTGCCGAAGCCCGACAGCTTGACCTGGCGCCCGTCTTCCAGCGCCTGGCGGATCTCCTCGAAGAACATCTCCACCATGTCCTTGGCCTCGCGCTTGTTCAGCCCGAGTTCTTCGAACAGGTGCTCTGCCATGTCTGCCTTGGTCAGTGCCATTGCAAAAGTTCTCTAGTCTCTGAGTCTTGCAGAAAGTTGCTCGGACAAGGCCTGAAGTACGCGCTGACTGGCCTCCTCCACTTCCTGATCCGTAAGAGTGTGCGAAGATTCCTGTAAAATCAAGCTTAAAGCGAGACTTTTTAGACCGGAATCTATGTTGTCTCCTGTATACACATCAAAAAGCTGGATATCCCGCACCGTGGCCGGCGCCGCCTCGCGCGCCACCCGCAGCACCTCGGCATAGGGGATATCGCGCGCCAGCACCACCGCCAGGTCGCGCCGGATGGAGGGGAATTTGGACAGCGGCTCGAATGCCGGCAGCCGACCCTCGGCCACGCCCTCGATCAGGATCTCGAACAGATAGGTGGCCGGCAGGTCGAGTTTCTGCTGCACCTGCGGATGCAGGGCGCCGATCCAGCCGATGGGCCGTCCCCGGCGCAGGACCCGCGCGCTCTGCCCCGGGTGCAGGGCCGGGTGCTCGGCGGCCTCGAAGCCGAACTCGCCGGCATCGGCCACCTGCCCCAGGACCGCCTCCAGGTCGCCCTTGAGGTCGAAGAAGTCCACCCTGCGCGCCGCCACGCCCCATTGCTCGGGCGCCACCGGGCCGCACACCAGGGCCGAGAGATGCGGCTTCTGCACGATCTCGCCGTCCACCCGCTCGAAGGTGAGACCGCTCTCGAACAGGCGCACCCGCTCCTGCTGCCGGGCCAGATTGTGCCGGGCGGCGAGCAACAGGCCGGGCCAGATGCTGGCGCGCATCACCGACATATCGGCCGAGATCGGATTGGCCAGGCGGATGGGCGCCTGCCCCGGCGAGACCAGTTCGGCCATCTCGGGGCTGATGAAGCTGTAGCTGATGGCCTCGTGGTAATCGCGGTCCACCAGGGCCTCACGCGCGCGGTCCAGACTGAAACGGGCCTCGGGCAGCGCCTCGATGCTCACCGGGGCGGAACGCAGGCTGGCCGGGATATTGTTGTACCCGTAGATGCGCCCGATCTCCTCGATCAGATCGGCCTCGATGGCGATGTCGAAGCGCGCGCTGGGCGCGGTCACCTGCCAGCCGCCCTCGACCGGCTGCACCTGCATGTTCAGGCGCTCCAGGATATCGGCCACCTCGTTATCGGCGATCTCCACGCCCAGCAGACGCCGGATGCGCGCCGCCCGCAGCAGGACCGCTGGACGCGCCGGCAGATGCGCCTCGGACACCTGCTCGACCACCGGGCCCGGCCGCCCGCCGGTGATGTCCAGCAGCAGCGCGGTGGCGTACTCCATGGCGGTGCGCGGCAGCTCGAAGTCCACCCCGCGCTCGAAGCGATGCGAGGAATCGGTGTGCAGGCCATAGCTGCGGGCCTTGCCCGCGATCGCCAGCGGCGCGAAGAAGGCCGCCTCCAGCAGCACCTGGCGGGTGTCTTCGGTCACCCCCGTCGGCGCCCCGCCCATGATGCCCGCCATGGCCACGGGCCCGCTGTCGTCGGCGATCACCAGGGTGTCCTCGCGCAGGTCTGCCTCGCCCCCGTCGAGCAGCGCCAGTTTCTCGCCGGCGCGCGCCATGCGCACCTGGATGCCGCCCGAGAGACGCTCCAGATCGAAGCCGTGCATGGGCTGGCCCAGCTCCATGAGCACATAGTTGGTGACATCCACCACCGGCGAGATCGGGCGCAGGCCGCTGCGGCGCAGGCGCTCGGCCATCCAGTCGGGGGTGCGCGCGGCGGGATCGATATCGCGGATCACCCGGCACAGATAGCGCGGGCAGGCCTCCGGCGCCTCCACCCGCACCGGCCAGCTGTCGTCGATCTGCGCGGCCACCGGCTCGATGGCCTCGCCCTTGAGCGGCACGCGGTTGATCACCGCCACCTCGCGCGCCACGCCCATGATGCTCAGACAGTCGCCGCGGTCGGGGGTCAGATCCACCTCGATGCAGGCGTCGTCCAGGTCCAGATAGTCGCGCAGATCGCGGCCCACCGGGGCATCCTCGGGCAGCACCATGATGCCGTCCGAGGACTCGGCCAGGCCCAGCTCGGCGGCCGAGCAGATCATGCCGTTGGACGGCACCCCGCGCAGCTTGGCCTTCTTGATCCTGAAGTCGCCCGGCAGGCGCGCCCCCACCGTGGCCACCGGCACCTTCTGCCCCGCGGCCACGTTGCGCGCCCCGCACACGATCTGCTGGAGTTCATCCGCGCCGATATCGACCTGGCAGACATTGAGCTTGTCGGCGTCCGGGTGTTTTTCGCAGGCCCGCACATGCCCGACCACCACGCCGCTGAACGGCGGCGCGGCCGGCGCCACGCCGTCCACCTCCAGGCCCGCCATGCTGAGCTGATCCGCCAATTCCGGGGTATCCACTTCCGGGTTCACCCACTCACGCAACCAGGCTTCACTGAATCGCATTGTTATTTCCTACATTCTCGAATGTTAAACCGCCCAGGACACAAAGGTTCGCAAAGGCACGGTCGGCCGGGATCACCGCAAGGCGTCGATCGACCGCGAAAGCCCGACGCACGGGAATCCTTGCGCAGCTTCGCGTCCCTTGCGGCAAGGACCTATGCAAACTGCTTCAAAAAGCGCAGGTCGTTCTCGAAGAACAGCCGCAGATCGTTGACCCCATAGCGCAGCATGGCCAGGCGCTCGACCCCCATGCCGAAGGCGTAGCCGGTGTATTTCTCGCTGTCGATGCCGACATGGCGCATGACCTCCGGATGGATCATGCCGCAGCCCAGCACCTCCAGCCAGCCGGTGCGGCTGCACACCCGGCAGCCCTCGCCGCCGCACATCACGCACTGGATATCGACCTCGGCGGAGGGCTCGGTGAACGGGAAATAGGACGGCCGGAAGCGCACCGCCAGATCGTCCTGCTCGAAGAAGGCCTGCAGAAAGGCGATGATGACCCCCTTGAGATCGGCGAAGGTGACCTGCTCGTCCACCATGAAACCCTCGACCTGGTGAAACATCGGGGTATGGGTCAGGTCGGAGTCGCAGCGGTACACCCGCCCGGGCGCGATCACCTTGAGCGGCGGTTCGGCATCCTTCATCACGCGGATCTGCACCGGCGAGGTGTGGGTGCGCAGCAGCAGGCGCTCGTCGAAATAGAAGGTATCGTGCATCGCCCGCGCCGGGTGGTGGGCGGGGATGTTGAGGGCCTCGAAGTTATGGAAATCGTCCTCGATCTCCGGCCCCTCGGCCACGCGAAAGCCGGCGCCGCCGAAGATCTCGCCGATACGGCGCATGGTGCGCGTCACCGGGCGCAGCCCGCCCCGCCCCGCATTGCGCCCCGGCCGCGAGCCATCGATACGCCCGCAGCCCAGGCGCCCGGCCCGCCCGG
>JALVTT010000071.1 GCA_027024025.1 Sedimenticola sp. | reverse complement strand
GATGGTGACCTGCAGCGGCTGGTCGTCCACCGCCAGCGGCTCGGCGCAGATGCGGCGCAGCTTCTCGGCCACCTCCTCCGCGCGGGCCGAGGCGTCCAGGCGGTCCGGACCGAGATCGCCGAGCAGGATCACGAACTCGTCGCCACCGAAGCGCGCGGCGGTGTCCTCGTTGCGCACCGCCTGGCGCAGGCGCTGCGCGATCTGGCGCAGCAGTTCGTCGCCCAGCGGGTGTCCGAGCGAGTCGTTGATGTTTTTGAAGCGGTCGATGTCGATGAAGATCACCGCGCCATAGTGCTGCTTGCGCCGGTTGGCGTGCAGCTGGGTCTCCAGGTGGTCGATGGTGGTCGCGCGCCAGCCAGATCACATGGGTCTCGCCGTCTTCGGTGATGGGCGCGGTGTTGCCCTCGAAATAGCGCAGGCCGCCGGGGGTGTCGATCTCGTACACCAGATGCTGCGGCTGTCCGCTGTGGATGGTCTCCTCGATCACGCGCATGATGGGCGCGGCCTGCTCCGGCGCGAGCACGTCCTGCACCCGCTTGCCGATCAGGTAGGCCCGGTCGGCGGCCAGCAGCTCCTCGTCGCCGCCGAGCACGTCCAGATAGGTGCCGTCGCCGTCGAGCAGGAAGCAGGGGTCGGGCAGGGAACCGAGGATGGCCTGCAGGCGTTCCTTGGTGGCGTTGATCTCGTGCTCGATGGCATAGCGCCGGGTCACGTCCTGGAACACCATGACCACGCCCAGGGTCCGGCCGTGCTCGTCCACGATGGGCGCGGCGCTGTCGGCGATCTGGTATTCGGTGCCGTCCCGCGAGATCAGGGTGGTGTGGTTGGCCAGGCCGACCACCACGCCCTCGCGCAGGACCCGGCCCACCGGATGCTCGGCGGGCTCGCGGGTGAGTGCGTTGACGATGTGGAAGACCTCGATCACGGGGTGGCCCAGGGCCTCGCTGCCGCTCCAGCCGGTCATGCGCTCGGCGACCGGGTTCATGCGCGTGACCAGTCCCTGCAGATCGGTCACCAGGACCGCGTCGCCGATCGAGTCCAGGGTCACCGAGAGGCGCTCCTCGCTCTGTTTCAGCGCCTCGGTGGAACTGGCGATCTGCCGCGCCATGTGCTGCATGGAGTGGGCCAGGTCGGCGATATCGCCGCGGCCGCGCACGTCCAGGTCCAGGGCCAGGTCGCCGGCGGCGATCTGGCGGGCCGCCTGTTCCAGACGCAGCAGCGGCGTGGTGACGAAGCGCGACAGCAGCCAGGTGATGATCGATATGAGCAGCAGGGTGAGGCCGAGCGCGGCCAGCGCCTCGTTGCGCACCTCGTGATGCAGGGCCTCGATGGCGGGGCCGCGGTCCAGGCTGATCCAGAGCGTGGCGTGACTTGTTTTCTCCGGCGCCGCGCCCGGGCGGTAGGGGATGGAGCCGACGCCGAGCATGTGCTCGCCCGACTGCTCGATCTGCAGGGTCTCGCCGGCATGCGCCGCGGGCAGGGACCGGCCGTTGGGGCGGATCCGGTCCAGGGTTCTGCCCACCCAGGCATAGCGACTGGCGGCCAGGATCTTTTGCTCGCTGTCGGCGAGTACCGCCCATTCGACCTCGTCGTACAGGGCGATGTTGCTGACCAGGGTCTTCAGGCTGTCCTCGTCGTTGGTCTCCAGGGCGCGGCGCAGCGGCGTGGCGTTCTGGATGTTGAGCAGGCGCAGCAGCCGGGCGGCGTTGTGGCTCAGTTCGGTCTCGGCGCGGTGCAGGTCGTTGAGGATGAAGCCCGCGGCCAGCAGCAACAGGGCCAGCGCGGCCAGGGCCGGCAGCCAGCGGTGCAGTGGAAGGCTGTGTATGGTGCGTGGCGTGCTCATGGCTGGGGCAGGAATCCGGGTTCGGCGAGATGGCCGATGTCGGGCGCGCCGTCGAGCAGCCGCCAGCGGCGCATCAACTGAATCAGGCGGGTCGCGGTCCGGGTCAGGCGGGGCTCCGGCGGGGCCAGCCAGTCGCGGTTGGCGCGGGCGTCGGGCAGATCCATCAGGCTGTAGGACTGGCGCAGCGCCCGGGGTGACATTTCCAGACGTGGGGCGATGCGGGCCAGGGCGTCGTCCGGCTGTTGTTTCAGATGTTCGAGACCGGCGAAGAAGGCCCGTACCAGGGCGCGTACCTGTTCCGCGTGATGGTCCAGGGCCTCGGCGCGCACCGCCAGCACGTCCACGATGCGCCCGGGGATCTGGCGGCTGCTGAACAGTTCCCTGGCGCCACGGGCCAGCAGCAACAGCCCTGTCAGCAGCAGCGCCGGCAGCCAGCCGCTCCGCCAGATTCGATGCGCCGGCCTTTTTCTCATGTATTCCCCTGTCATCGATGCGCCACGGCCGATGGTTGTTGTATTCCGGCCGTGTTCCCCTGTGTATAGCACAGATCCTAGCATCGGCCCGGATGCCGCGGGTGGCGGCGGGGCGGATTGGGGAAGGCTATTCCCCGGCCGCCCCGGGGGTTTGCATGCGGCGCGCGCGGGCTAAGATCGGCGATCGATATGAGGCAGCGAGGTGCGTGATGACGGATATTCTCGGGATACTGGTGGACGGCCAGCCACAGTTCGAATTCGACCGCGGGCGGCCCCTGCCGGAGGCGCAGCGGGCCTATCTGGAGCGGATGGACCGCAAGATGGACCAGGGCTTCGTGCTGCAGGGCCGGCAGGTGAGCGATCCCGATCTGCATACGCGGGCGCGCTTCGTGGCGGCCGGTCTGGCCAATGCGCTGGCCGCCTCGCAGGACGCTCTGGCGATGGCCATGACCACCTGGCTGGGGGTGCGCTGTCCCGATCTCAAGCAGGTGCGCATCACGGCCGAGGGGCCGGGCATGAAGGTGGACCTGGATTACGAGCACCCCTACCGCAGGCCGGAGCCCCAGCCCCAGGTGGTGGAGTTCCATCCCACCCGGCACTGATCCCGCGCGCGTTCTATTTCGCTGCCTGTTCTCTCTTGTAACGCCCCGCGCGGCTGGTGATGCGCACCTGCGCCACGCAGTCGTGCATGCAGGCCGGCGCCCGGATATCGCTGCCGGTGGCGGTGATGAAGCCATCGCGGTTGGGCATCTTCACCTTGGGCAGGGTCTGGGCGTTCATCTCCTGGTCCTCGTCGATGATCTCGTTCATGGACAGGATGTAGGCCACCAGGGCATAGACCTCGTCCGCTGTCAGCGACTGGGCGTTGCCGAAGGGCATGGCGCGGTTGATGTAGTCCCACAGGGTGGTGGCGTGGGGCCAGTAGTTGCCGACCGTCTTGCGCGGGCGCTCGGCGGTGAGCGGGGTGCCGTCGTCGACCAGCGGCGGAAAGCGCCCCACGCCCTCGCCGAATTCGCCGTGGCAGCTGGCGCATTTGGCCTGGAACACGGGCTCGCCCTGGGCGGCGGTGCCGCTGCCCGGCGGCAGGCCGCTGCCGTCCGGCCCGATGTCGATGTCCCAGGCACGGATCAGTTCGGGCGGGACCGGCCGGCCCAGGCCGGGCGACGCGGGTGGCCCGGCGGCGGCCAGCCCGCCCAGGCACAGCAGCGCGCTGCCGGCGAGCGCGCGGGCGAGGCGTCGAAGGGCCCGGTTTCTTGGCGCGTTGTCAGCCCAGTTGCACATGCTCCACCTCCCCGTCCGGGTGCACCAGCCAGGTCTGGATGGCGTTGTTGTGATACATGCTGTTGGTGCCGCGCACCTGGCGCAGCTGCGCCAGCGTGGGCTGCACATAGCCGGTCTCGTCGATGGCGCGGCTGCCCAGCAGGGCCTGTTTGCCGTTCCATTCCCATTCGATCTCGAAGCGCGTCAGGGCCTTGGGCAGGACCGGCCCGCTGAGGCGCGCGCGCCGCCAGTTGCGGCCGCCGTCGAAGGTCACGTCCACGGCCCGGATGCGGCCCTCGCCCGACCAGGCCAGGCCGCGCAGCAGCTGGCGGCCGCGCCCGGGCAGGGGGTGTTCGGGGCAGGGCCAGGTGATCACCGACTTGGCCTCCTGGACGAAGGTGAACTGGCGCGCCTTGCCGCTGGGCAGCAGATCGGTGTAGGTGGCCGTCTCCTCGCGCGTCTCCCAGGGACGCTCGCCGATCTCCAGGCGGCGCAGCCATTTCACATTCGCCACGCCCTCCCAGCCCGGCAGCAGCAGACGCAGCGGATAGCCTTGTTCGGGCCGCAGGCGTTCGCCGTTCTGCGCGTACACGATGAGCGCGTCGTCCAGTGCCTTGTCCAGGGGGAAGCTGCGCGCCAGGGCGGCCGCGTCCGCGCCCTCGGCGAGCAGCCAGCGCGCGCCCTTGCGCACGCCGGCCTCCCGCAGCAGCAGCTTCAGCGGCACCCCGGTCCACTCGGCGCAACTGAGCATGCCGTGAGTGAACTGCAGGGCCTTGTTGACCGCGCCGCGCTGTTCCATGGCGCCGTTGCCCGCGCATTCGATGAAATGGACGCGGCTGACCGCGGGATAGCGCATCAGGTCGCGCATGCTGAACATCAGCGGCCGCTCGACCATGCCGTGGATCACCAGGCGGTGGGCCTCGGGATCGATCTGCGGCACCCCGGCGTGGTGTCGCTCGAAGAACAGGCCGTTGGGCGTGATGATGCCGTGCAGATCCTGCAGCGGGGTGAAGCTGATCGAGGCCTGGCGGGTCGGCTGGATGTGCGGCAGATAGCGGCGCACCACCGACTGTTCATGGGGCGAGGGTTGTCCGTAGGGATGCGTGGCGACGCCGGGGCCCAGGTGGTGGGTCCAGTCGGGCACCGTCGGCGGGGCGGGGTCGGCGGCGCGCGCCGGGCGCCCCAGCAGGGCCGCCAGCCCCCCGGCCAGTCCGCCCTGGAGCAGGCGGCGCCGGGTCGGCTGCTCGGGCCTGCGCTTGTCTCGGCTGTTCATGCGGATGTTTTTCTCTCTGGGTGGATGGACGAATGACTGTGGCGGGGCGCTTCTTATTCCCTGTGCATGGCGTCGAGCAGGTGATGGAAGCTGGCCAGGCGGTCGGGGTGGATCTCGCCGGCCTCCAGGGCCTGGCGTACCGCGCAGCCGGGTTCCTGGCGGTGCAGGCAGTCGCTGAAGCGGCACTGGCCGCGCCGCGCGCGCAGCTCGGGGTAGCCGTTTTCCAGGGCCTCCCGGTCCAGGCGGCCCAGGCGGAAGCTGCGCACCCCGGGCGAGTCGATGATCTCGCCGCCGGAGTCCAGCGGGTAGAGGGTGGCGGCCGAGGTGGTGTGGCGGCCCAGCCCGGTGGCCTCGGACAGCGCGCCCTCCTGCAGCTCGGGCGCGGGCAGCAGGGCGTTGATCAGCGAGGATTTGCCGACCCCCGACTGACCGACCAGGATGCTGGTCTGCTGATGCAGCAGGGTCTGCAGCGGGGCCAGTCCGTGCGCGCGCTTGGCGCTGACCTGGACCAGCGGATAGCCCAGGTCGCGGTAGTGGGCGAAGCGGCGGCGGAAGGCCTCGCGTTCATCGGGCCCCAGCAGGTCGGCCTTGTTCAGACAGATGGCCCCGCGCACCCCGATGTGCTCGGCCGCGACCAGGTACTGGTCCAGCAGGTAGCCGGTCGGCTCCGGCCGCGGCGCCAGCACCACCACCAGTTGGGTGATGTTGGCCGCTATGGGCTTTTCGCGCCCGCTGAAATCGGGCCGCGAGAGGGTGGTGTCGCGCGCCAGCAGGGCCACCACCACGCCCTCGCCGCCGCTCACCGGTTGCCACAGCACCCGGTCGCCGCACACGATCTCGCCCAGGTTCTGGCGGAACAGGCAGCGCACCGGCCGGCCGTCCGGCCCGCGCACCACCAGGTTTTGGCCGTGGCGCACGATCACCCGGCCCTCGCGCTGCATCGCCGGATCGGCGTCCGCCAGGGCGGATTCGGCGCGCTGCGCGGCGGCCTGACGGCGCGCCTCCTGCAGGCGCGCGATGCGCTCGCGCTGTTGCTTGCTCAGGCGGCGGCGGGCCATCGGCGCTCAGGCGCGGGTGGGGCTCATTGGCCGAAGTGGTAGTAGTGGCTGTCCAGATAGTCCACCACCTTGGCCACGTCCTCGTTGAACAGGGTGGTGCCGATATTGGCGTCGCAGCGGCGCACCTGGGCCTCGAGCTGCTGGCGGTTCTGTACCCGGTGGTCGGGGCGGGTATAGACACGCTCGTCGTGGCAGCCGCTGCACTTGGTGGCGATGAAGGTGGCGGCGTCGAAGTTGTCGGACGCGAGCGCCGGCAGGGCGCTGCCCAGCAGGGCGATGAGTAGCAGGTGTTTCATGCGGGTGGCTCCGTATTCTTGCTCCTGTCAGAGTGTAACGTGCCCGGCCCGGCATGGGGACGCGGAAATCCGGGTAATGTCGGGTAGAATGTCCCGCATCGCAAACACACCACCGAGGACGGGATGGCGGCCGACGAAAACAACCTGATCTGGATCGACCTGGAGATGACGGGCCTGGACCCGCAGAACGACTGCATCATCGAGATCGCCACTGTGGTCACCGATGCCTCGCTGGAGGTGCTCGCCGAGGGGCCGATGATCGCCATCCACCAGCCGCGCGAGGTCATGGAGGCCATGGATGAATGGAACACCCGCCAGCACGGGCAGTCGGGTCTCACCCGGCGGGTGCTGGAGAGCCGCCACAGCGTGGCCGACGCGGAGCGCGAGACCCTGGCGTTTCTGCGCCAATGGGTGCCCAAGGGCAAATCGCCCATGTGCGGCAATTCCATCTGCCAGGACCGGCGTTTCATGGCCCGCCTGATGCCGGAGCTGGAGGACTACTTCCACTACCGCAACCTGGATGTCTCGACCCTGAAAGAGCTGGCGCGGCGTTGGGCGCCCGAGGTCTATGAGGGCTTCAAGAAGGACTCCTCCCACCTGGCGCTGGACGATATCAAGGACTCGATCGAGGAGCTGCGCCATTACCGGGCGCATTTCCTGAACTGCTGAGCGTCATTCGGCGCCCAGGTTTTTCAGAATCTTTCTCGCCAGGGATTCCTTGATTTCTTAGTAAAGTGCAATGTGTCACCGGGCATCGCTGAACCCGCCCTCTTGCCGGTCTCGCCGCCCATCTGCGGTATTTGCTCAATCATCAATAGCCTGGGCTATTGATTCAATCGCAAATCCGCACCTGAGCGCCGACCCCGGCACGATCATCGCGTTCCCGGGCGAAACATTCGGGCTGACGGAATTTCATTGCGACAACCGCCGGATGGCCCATTCGATGTGTTCGCGCGCCAGGGGGGCGGCCCGGTCGAGGGCGGCCCGCAGCAGCGGCAGGCAGCGCGGGTCGCCGCTGTTGCCGAGCGCGACCGCGATATTGCGCTGCCAGCGCGCATGCCCGATGCGGCGGATGGGCGAGCCCTCGGTGCGCCGCAGAAAGGTGGCCTCGTCCCAGGCGAACAGGGCCTCCAGGGTGGCGCGGTCGAGGCCGTGGCGCGGGGCGAAGTCCGGTTCCTCCGTGGCCCGGGAGAAGCGGTTCCAGGGGCAGCAGAGCTGGCAGTCGTCGCAGCCGTAGATGCGGTTGCCGATCAGCGGTCGCAACGCCTCGGGGATGGGGCCGTGCAGCTCGATGGTGAGATACGAGATACAGCGCCGCGCGTCCACTTGGTAGGGCGCCACGATGGCTTGGGTGGGGCAGACATCGATACAGGCGCTGCAGTCGCCGCAGTGGTCGCTGAGCGGGCCGTCCACGGGCAGGGGCAGGTCGGTGTAGAGTTCGCCGAGAAAGAACCAGCTGCCGGCCTCGCGCGCCAGCAGGTTGGAGTGCTTGCCGATCCAGCCCAGCCCGGCCTTCTGCGCCAGGGCCTTTTCCATCACCGGCGCGCTGTCCACGAAGGCGCGGTAGCCGAAGGGGCCGGTGCGGGTCTCGATACGCTGGGCCAGCTTTTTCAGCCGCGCGCGCATCACCTTGTGATAATCGCGTCCCAGGGCGTAACGCGAGATGAAGGCCGCGGCCGGATCGTCCAGCAGGGTGCGCGGGTCGGGCTCGTCGGGCCGGTAGTCCATGCGCACGCTGATCACCCGCAGCGTGCCCGGCACCAGCTCGGCCGGGCGGGTGCGCTTGCTGCCGTGGCGCTGCATGTACGTCATCTCGCCGTGGTAGCCCTTGGCCAGCCAGGCGTGCAGATGCCGTTCGGCCTGGCTCAGCTCGGTATCGGTGATGCCGATCGCGGAAAAGCCCAGTTCCCGGCCCCATTGCTTGATGGCCGCCGCCAGCGCCGTAAAATCGATGTCGTCCCCGTTTCCCATGGCCCCACTCTAACAGGCTGTTGAAAAA
Organism: Sedimenticola sp.; assembly: GCA_027024025.1. GTDB lineage: Bacteria > Pseudomonadota > Gammaproteobacteria > Chromatiales > Chromatiaceae > MONJU. The sequence goes on along the minus strand of JALVTT010000071.1, from coordinate 98 downwards.
CCCCCAGATTTCCGCAAGATCAACCTGAACGTATCGATACGGTGATATTGGCGATGCGCGGTCCCGACATACAGCAAGACAGCCTGTTCAGCACGGTG
>JALVTT010000070.1 GCA_027024025.1 Sedimenticola sp. | reverse complement strand
TCTCCGACCTGCCGATCAAGGTCAAGCTCACCGACGCCATGGCCATGCTGCCGCAGATGAGGCTTTCCAAATTCCCGCGGGTCAAGGTCGGCGCGCGCGTCTCCAAGAGCGGCCGCCCCATCCCCGGCCCCGGCGACCTGCAGAGTCCCGAGGTCGAGACCGCCAGCCAGGGGGGCGACAAGCCCATCCAGCTCCTGATCGACCACCAGCGGAACTGAGCCCGGGCCACCGCGTCGCCAATCATCGAAAGCGACGCCGGCGGCCTCACAAGCGGGCGGCGGGTTCCCGAGCGGGCCGGCCACATGGCGCCGCCCGCCCCGGGGTGCTAGAATCGCCGCCCGCACACAGCGCCCGTAGCTCAGCTGGATAGAGTACCGCCCTCCGAAGGCGGGGGTCACAGGTTCGAATCCTGTCGGGCGCGCCAAACACACAAGACCCTCCCGCAGCGGAGGGTTTTGTGTGTTTGGGGTGCCGGATGGCCGATTCGAGGCTGTCCAGGTTCGAGCCGAGGCCAGCCTTGCTGGCCGAGACATCGGCGCCGTCGGCGCCGACCCGAAGGGCGAGCTGCGCAGCAGCGAGTCATCCTGTCGGGCGCGCCATTCACTTCGTTCCTGTCGCGCTCCATGCACAGGATTTCCAAGATCTTTCTGAATAATCAAGCATGGCAGAGCAGACCCGGGTTATTTTCCGAATGCGCGGCCATCAATTCGAGCGCATCCATGACTGCCCGGCTGGCCGCCTCCATTTCCCGGAGGGATTCGACCACCAAGGGATAATCTCCTTCCAGATAACATTCGACAGCTCTTCGCCCGTGACGATGGACATCCTTATGGGGATCCTCCAGCTGCTGGTAGCCCGGCAGTCGGGAATAGCAGGATACGCCCTCTCCTTCGTAGTACCACTTACCCAGACGGCACAGGGTATGATCGGTGATCGCCGAATCATCTGCTTCCGTCTGGCCACTGATCATGCGGTAGATATTGAACTTGAACACCAGATGATCGACCTTGGCCACCTCGACGAAACTGCGCAGGGCATTGGCTGCAATGACCCCCTCCATCTGAGTCGAGGCGGCAATAATCCCACCCATGGTATCGACTAGAAAATCTCCAGTTTCCCGTAGTCGACTAGAATCGCTGGCTAGGCCATCGATCCGCTCGGCCACGTCACGCGCGCCCTGTTGAATACGCGCGATCTCTTCCGAGATTTCCCTGGTCGCATCACTGGTTTTTTTTGACAGGCTACGCACCTCATCAGCGACTACCGCAAAGCCCCGCCCCTGCTCACCGGCACGCGCCGCCTCGATGGCGGCATTTAAGGCCAATAGATTGGTTTGTTCAGATATGCCGTTGATTAGACTGATGATATTATCGATTGCGTCTGCACGCTCATTCAAATCACTGATGTGCGCCACCACATCCTGCATGGAATCGTCCATCCCGTGCAGATATTCGGTGATGCTTGAGGACTTATGCTGAGCAGTGCCGGACCGCGCGGCCGATTCAAATGCAACATCCTTCTCTTCACGCAAGGCGCCCGCCATCACCGACAGGGTCTTCTGCTGAGCGCCGAGACTTTCGCTGAAACTGTTAAGGCACTCAAATACCTGGCTGCAGTAGACCGCTTTCTGCTCTGCGGCGCGCAACTGTTCACGCAACTCATCAGCCTGCGCCACCTGCTCGCTCAACTGTGCTTCCAAAGACCGTTTCTCGGCCTCCATAGCCTCAAGACGCTCCTCCATGTGCGCGATTTTCATCTTGTTACGAGTAATAATCATTTGCTTACCCCCATCTTCGAGCCGGTATCTACCCCCTATCACAGCCACCGTAAAATCTACCGCAGGAGCGATTAGCCGGCTTATCGGCGGCAGGCTCAGGAACTTTAAGGAAGCCCTTACATGGACACCGCCCGGCTTTGCAAGTGGATGATCGGCGAGAAAGGGTCGATTGCAGTCTTACATCCGGC
>JALVTT010000069.1 GCA_027024025.1 Sedimenticola sp. | reverse complement strand
CTGGGCCGGGTCGTGACTCACCCACAGGACCGGGCAGTGCTGTGTCTGGCGGTAGTCCGCGATCAGCGCCTCCACGGCGCGGGTGTTGGCGGGATCGAGGTTGGCGGTCGGCTCGTCCAGCAACAGGGCCCGGGGCCGCCGGGCCAGGGTGCGCAGCAGCGAGAGGCGCTGGCGCTCGCCGCTGGACAGGCGGGCGATCTCCCAGTCCAGCACATCGGGGCTAAAGCCCAGCGCGGTCAGCCATTCCCCGGGCCAGTGCGGCGCATGCGGCCCCACCCGCGCGGCCCACCAGTGCGACTCCGGCGGCAGATAGGCAACCCGGGCCCGCCACTGGTGCGCGGGCAGGCTGTCGCGCCTCACCCCGTCCAGGCTCACCCGGCCCTGGTTGGGGTCGAGATCGGCGATGGCGCGCAGCAGCAGGGTCTTGCCGCTCCCGGAGGGGCCGTGCAGGGCCACGGTCTCGCCCGGACCGATGGCCAGCCCGACGGCGGACAGCCCGGGACGCCGCAGATCCTGGATGCGCAGCCCGTCCATCAGCGGCGCTCGAAGATCAGATCCCGGACCCCATGTCCCAGGCGCAGCCCGCGCTGCTCGAAGCGGGTCAGCGGACGGCCTTCCGGGCGCGGTACGAAGTCGCCGCCCGACGCGGTGTTGCGAAACTCCCGCGAGGCCGAGAGCACCGCGAGCATGTGTTGCGCATAGTCCTCCCAGTCGGTGGCGGCGTGAAAGAAGCCGCCGGACCGGATCCGCCGCGCCAGCAGATCGACGAAGGCGGGCTGCACGATGCGCCGTTTGTGATGACGTTTCTTGTGCCAGGGATCGGGAAAGAACAGATAGACCCCCGCCAGGGCCTGTTCGGGGATCATGTCACGCAGGACCTCGACCGCATCGTGCCGGCAGATGCGCACATTCTCGCAGCCGTATTCCTGCAGACGCATCAGCAGGTGTCCCACGCCGGGGGTGTGGACCTCGATGCCGATATAGTTGCGCCGTGGATTGTCCCGCGCCATGGCGGCCAGCGACTCGCCGTTGCCGAAGCCGATCTCGAGATACACCGGCCGGTCATTGCCGAACAGGGCCTCCAGGTCCAGGGGCCGGTCCCGATAGTCGATGCCAAAGCGCGGCCACAGCGTCTCGAAGGCGCGCTGCTGGCCCCTGGTCAGACGTCCCTGGCGCAGCACGAAGCTGCGGATGGGGCGATGTCGGCGGTCCTGGATCATGGGCGACAAGGGTTCAGGCAGAAAGCGCGGGCGCGGCTTCCGGACGGCCGAACAGGGGGTGTCCCGCGCCGCCCGTGTCCGCGCCAGTGTGCCTGGGCCGGGTCTTCAACTGAAAAACAGTCCGTCCACCGGCGAGGAGGCGGAGGCGTAGCGCCGCGCCGGCATGCGCCCGGCCAGGAAGGCCTCGCGCCCGGCCTGGATGGCCTTTTTCATGGCCGAGGCCATGAGCACCGGTTTCTGCGCGGCGGCGATGGCGGTGTTCATCAGCACCCCGTCGCAGCCCAGTTCCATGGCCACTGCGGCGTCCGAGGCGGTGCCCACGCCGGCATCGACCAGCACCGGCACCCTGGCGTTCTCGACGATGGTCAGGATATTGAGTTTGTTGCGGATGCCCAGGCCGGAGCCGATGGGGGCGGCCAGGGGCATCACCGCCACGCAGCCCATGTCCTCCAGCTCGCGCGCGATGATGGGGTCGTCATTGGTATAGACCATGATCTTGAAGCCGTCCTCGATCAGCTCTTCGGCGGCCTTCATGGTGGCCATCACGTCCGGGAACAGGGTCTTTTCGTCACCCAGCACCTCCAGCTTGACCAGATCGTGGCCGTCGAGCAGTTCGCGCGCCAGGCGGCAGGTGCGCACCGCGGTCTTGGCGTCGTAACAGCCCGCGGTGTTGGGCAGGTAGGTGAACCGGTCCGGCGGCAGCACGTCCAGGATGTTCGGTTCGTCGGCGTTCTGGCCGATGTTGGTGCGGCGTACCGCGAT
>JALVTT010000068.1 GCA_027024025.1 Sedimenticola sp. | reverse complement strand
ATGCAGCGACACGGTGTACTCGCCGGTCATGCGGAAGGCGCCCTCGGGCATGCGGATCTCGGACTTGGCGATCTCCACCCCGGCCTCGGCGCAGGCGGCCACGATGTCGGTGGTACCCACCGAACCGAACAGCTTGCCCTCCTCGCCGGCCTTGTGGGCGATGGTCACGCCGTCTTCCAGGGCCGCGATCTGGGCCTTGCGCGCCTCGGCGGCGGCCAGCTTCTCGGCGGCCTGCTGCTCCAGCTCGGCGCGGCGCTCCTCGAAGATCTTGATGTTCTCGGGGCTGGCGAACACGGCCTTGCCCTTGGGAATCAGGTAGTTGCGGGCATAGCCCGACTTGACGCTGACCTTGTCGCCCAGCGCACCCACATTATCGACTTTTTCCAGCAGAATGACTTCCATCTTAAAAACCCCTTGAGTTGACTCAATCCGATCCAGGCGGCCTGCCGGTGCCTCGCACCTTTGCCCTGAAATCCAACCAACCGTCGGCATAACCGGCCGCGGCGACCGCGGTCACACTGTGCGGCAGACCGACGATCAATAAAAAATACAAACCAAACAGCCAGCCCGCGCCGGCCCCGGTGACCGCCACCAGGGCATGCGCCACGCTCAGCCCCTGCAGCACGAACAGCACCGTGCCGACCAGGTACCACTGACCGGCGATGTTGGGCCCCTCGCCCACCAGGCTGGCCGCCAGCAGCACCGGCAGCGCGAACAGCCAGCCACGCGACACGCGCAGGGCCCGGAACTCGCTGCCAAAGGCCCCGGGCCGGTCCAGCAGGGCCTGGCCCCAGCGGCCGAACATCAGCGCCAGGGACATCAGCAGCATCCAGCTGCCGGCCACCCCGCCCGGCATCCAGGCCGAGACCGCCTGCAGCATCCGCTGTTGCTCGCCCCTGGGCATCTCCGATGTCCCCAGGGCCTGCGCCGCATACTGCCGCATCAGGTCCAGCCAGTAGGCCGCCGGATCACCCAGCAGCAGATACTGCAGGGCCACCAGGGCAAATCCGCCCAGGGCCGCGGCCTCCAGCGCCGGCATCAGCGCGCCGCTGCGACCCAGCACCGTGGCCAGGGCCCAGGCCGGCAGCCACAGCAGCAATCCGAGCAGCGCCAGCGGCAGGGGCATCCTGAACACCAGCAGCCCCATCACGGCCATGGCCAGGATCCCCAGCAGCACCACCAGGAAGCCCTCGCGGGCCCCGTTGCGCAGGGTGGCCAGAACCACCCATCCCGCGCTGACGATGGCGAAGGGCGTGAGCAGCAGGGCCAGCATGGCGCTCACCACGATGCCCATCACGGCCTGCGCCCGGCCCTGCATCACGAAGGTCGTCAGACCCTTCATTCACCTTCCCCGTCAGCCAGGGAGACGCGGCCCGCGGGCCGCGTGTCCGACACCACTCAGTGGGCGTCGGTGTAGGGCAACAGCGCCAGAAAACGCGCGCGCTTCACGGCCGTGGCCAGCTGACGCTGGTACTTGGCGCTGGTGCCGGTGATACGGCTCGGAACGATCTTGCCGGTCTCGGTGATGTTCTGGCGCAGCAGGTTGAGATCCTTGTAATCGATCTCCTTGATGCCCTCGGCGGTGAAACGGCAGTACTTGCGACGACGGTAAAAACGGGACATGAGATATTCTCCTGCGTTCAGGAAGCAGCGGCTTCGGGTGCTTCGGTCTTTTCCTCTTCCCTGGCCAGCGGAGAGGGCTCGGTGATCGCCTCGTCGCGACGGATCACGAGGTGACGCAGAACGGCATCATTGAAGCGGAAGGCGCTCTCGATTTCCTCGAGCGCCTTGGCGCCGCACTCGATGTTCATCAGAACATAGTGTGCCTTGTGCAGCTTGTTGATCGGATAGGCCAACTGGCGGCGACCCCAGTCCTCCAGGCGGTGGATGGTGCCCTTGTCGGCCTCGACGATGGCCTTGTAGCGGTCCACCATGGCGGGGACCTGCTCGCTCTGGTCCGGGTGGACCAGGAACACGATTTCGTAGTGACGCATTGTAGCTCCTTACGGTTTGTCAGCCTCCCGCCGGCGGCGGTGAGGCAAGGAGAACCCGGCCCCATGACAGAATAGGCCGGATCGAAGCGCGCGATTCTAGGCAAGCCGGGCGCAAATTGCAAATACCATCGGCCGGGGATTGACGCTTCCCCACTCACCCCGAAGGCTGTCCATGATAAAGCCCCGGCAGGCGGGAGGGATCGTCGCCGGTGTTGTCACGTGGCCGGGGCAGCTCACGGAGCAGGCGCGCCAGTTGGCGGCCGTCCCATGCGGCGCCGGGTTCGCGGTAGATGACCTCATCGAGCCGGGCCAGGGCCTGGCGTGCTTCCGGGTCGGTCAGGCGCGCGCCCAGTGCCTCCAGGCCGGGCGGCGGATCCTCGGGCCAGTGTGCCGCGGCCCATTCCAGCAGGGCGTGGCGTGCGTCGACCGGACGACCGGCCTCGGCGGCCTCGACAAAGCGGCGGCGCAGCGTCTCGACCGGCGGCCGCGCCGGGGTCGGCGGGGCCGGTTTCGGCGCGGGCATGGCATCAGGGACGCGCCGGCGATGCCACAGCCGCCACAGGGTCGCCAGCCAGGCCAGGGCGAACGCGAGGCTAATCCAGGGCCAGAGCCTGGATTGCCGGTCCGCCGCGCGGTCTCCGGACGGCCCTCTCTCATCGGGCCGCGCCACCGGCGTCCGGTCCCGAACGGGGGCCGCCGCCCGGGCCGCGGCCGGTGCCGAAGGGCTGGCGGACGCGCCGGGCGAGGCTAGGACCTCGAGGGCGCGCCCCGGCAGCGCGGCCTCGCGCGCCTGGCCGGTGCGCACGTCCCACCAGCGCAGTTTCAGCGGCGGCAGGTTCAGCCTGCCGGGCCGGGTCGGGATATAGGTGATGCGCAGGATCTTGCGGCCCTGCACCCCCTCGGCCTGTTCATGGGTCTGCGCCTGCGGCTTGTCCGGATAGACCTTGAAGCCCTCGGCCGCCCCGGGCAGCGGGTCCGGCAGCTGCTCGCCGGTGAGCCCGGTGGCGCGCAGCTCGATGGTGCGCACGATGGCGTCGCCGACATGCATGGGGCCGTCCTTGGGCCGCCACTGCTGGCTCAGCCGCACATCCAGGGCCGGCAGCCAGCGGTCGGGCTTCCAGCCCGGCGGCACCGGCCTGACCTTCAGCGTGCGCGCCGGCCCCCGGATGCGCATGTGCCGCATGGGGGTGAACAGGTCGTCCAGCGGGGTCTTGAAGAAGGGGTCGTTGAACATGCCGCCCAGGGGATCGCGGGCGCGCGCACTGGGGTCCGGCACCTGCACATCCAGCACCGGGCCGGGGATACGCAGCTCGCCGTCGGCCTGCGGGAAGATGGCGTAGCGCCGTTCCACCACGCGGTAACGCCGGCCGCCGCGCTGCACGCTGTATTCGCGGTCTCGGCCCAGGCGCCGCACCAGGGCCTGGTCCAGATCCGGGTCGCCGAGCTTCCCGTCGCCGAGGCGGACACGGCGGAACACCCGTACGGTGTAGAGCACCATGCCCTGCACATAGGGGTCGGGCGGCCGCACCGAGGTCTCGATGAACACCGGACTGTCACTGGACGCATCCGGGACCGGGGCGCGGCCGACCTCCAGGCTCAGCGCCGGGGTCTGCTCGCCACCGACCCGCAGCGGCGGGATGCGCAGCCGCCCGGTATGGCGTGGGCCGAGGGTCAATGTCCAGGTGGTGCGCGCGTCCATGCGGCCGTTGACGATGCTCACCCGGCTGCCGCTGCTGCTGCCCAGGATATCGAAATCCTTGCGCAGCGGCGTGGTGTCCGGCCGTCCCTGGACCTGGCCGTCGGCCTCGATCTGTAACTGCACGGTCTCGCCGTCGGCGATACGCTCGCGGTCCAGATGCGCGGTGACCGCCGCCCACAGGGGCGCGGCCAGGATCAGCAGACACAACAACACCGGTAATCGCTTCATCGTCCCTCCTGCTCGTGTCGCAGATGATCGAGCATGAACTTGCGCCGCAACAGCCCGGCCGGGTCGTCCGGGATCTGACGCAGCCATTGCCGCAATTCCACGTCCCCGCGCCCGGCTTGCGCGCGCGAGGCCCCGCCGGCCATCCGCTCGCGCGCCTTGCCAGTCTTGCCTGGACGGGCCGCCCCCCGCACGTCCTCGCGCGCGGCCTGTGCGCTGTCCGGCCGGCGACCGTTGCGCGGCTGGGCCGGCGCCTGCTCGGCGCCCTTGCCGGATTTTCTGTCCACCGCGCCGGACTTCGCTCCGGACGGCTGCTTGGGGGCGCCACCCTTGCCGGTCTGTGCTTTGCGGCCCCGCGGCGCGCCTTTTTGCGCCTTGCCGGAGGCCGATGACTGTCTACCCCCGGCCTTCTCGTGCCCGGACTGTCCACCCGTCGGCTGCCGCCTTTGACCCGATTGCCCCGGCGCGGGTTTCCGCCGGCGCTGTGACGGCCCCTGGCCGGCCCGCGATTCTGCCTGGCGCTGGTCGAGCAGACGCCGCACCAGGTCCAGATTGCGCCGCGCGTCTCGATGCCCGGGGCGCAGTTTCAACACATCCCGATACGCCTGAGCGGCGGCCTCCAGGCGACCGGCACGCGCCAGGGCGTTGCCCTGGTTGTAGCGGTTCTCCACCCCGCCGGCCTGGGCGAAATCGCGCGCCGCGCCCAGGTAGTCCCCGGCGCGGTAGCGCGCCATGCCGCGCCAGGCGGGATCGGTGAAGCGTTTGGCGGCCCGCTCCGGGTCCTGCGGCAACAGGCGGCTGGCCTGCTGGTCCGGCCGCCACCAGAGATCCTGCCAGCCGAAGGCCTGCGCGGGCGGCGGCACCAGGGCCAGCGCCGCCAGCCCCATCAGCCAGCCCCGCCGGAAACCGGCCAGGGCGATCAGCAGCAGGGGCGGCAGCAGCCACAGGCCCGATTCCACCCAGCGCTCGATGCGCTGCCGCTGTCCCGGCGTGAGCGCCACCGCGCGACCGAAGGGGCGCAGCACCTGATCGAGATCCCGGTCGTCCGCGCTGATCCGGGCATAGGCCCCGCCCCCGGCGCGCGCCAGGGCCTGCAGCGGACCCGCGTCCAGTCCCGGCCCGCCCACGCCGATCACCGCCAGGCGATAGCCCTGGCGGCGCAGCGCGCGCGCCTCGGCCAGGGCGCGGCTCATGTCGTCCACCCCGTCGCTGAGCAGCACCACCTCGCCCGGCCGCGCGCCGCCCTGGCGCAGCAGGCGCATGGCCATGGCCAGCGCCGGCGCGGCATTGCCGCCCGGCACCGGGGCGATATCCGGCGACAGCGCCCCGAGCAGATTGGTCAGGGTGGCCGCGTCATCGGTCAAAGGCGTGACCAGATGGGCCTCACCGGCGAAGGCCACCAACCCCAGCCGCCCGCCACGGCTGTGGGCCAGCAAATCGCGGACCTTGAAGCGGGCGCGCGCCAGACGCGAGGGCGGCGGATCGGCCGTGTTCATGGAGGGTGAGAGATCCAGCACCACCACGCGCGCGGCCAGCGACCGCCAGGCCGGCAACGGCATGCGCTGCCAGGTCGGACCGGCCAGGGCCAGGGTTGCGAGCAGCCAGGCGGCCCCCAGCAGCCACAGCGCCCGGCGCGAGCCCTGCCCCGGCGGTTCCAGCCACAGGCGCGCCAGCAGGCGTGGTTCGATCACCGCCGACCAGGCCGAGCCGCGTGTCCGCGAGCGCCACAGCGCCCACAGCAGCAGGCCGGCCGGCAACAGGGCCAGCAGCCAGTAGGGACGCAGAAAGTGAAAGGCGCTCATCCCGCCCACCCCCGCCGCCAGGCCAGGGCCGCGAGCAGCAGGCTGAGCAGCAGCGCCGCGCCCAGCGGCCAGGCAAAGAGTTCGTCCACCGGGCGCAGGCTGCGGCTGCCGCGCACCACCGGCTCCAGGGCGTCGATCCGGTGATAGATGGCCTCCAGGGCCTGCCGGTCGGTGGCGCGGAAATAGCGCCCGCCGGTGATTCGGGCGATCGCCTTCAGGGTGTCCTCGTCGAGATCGGAATCCGGCACCATCCAGCGGGTGCCGAAGGGCCCCTGCACCTGTTGCGCCCGGGCGCCCACGCCGATGGTGTAGATCCGCAGACCCTGCCGCGCGGCCAGTTCCGCGGCCTTGCGCGGCGCGACATGGCCGGCGGTGTTGGCGCCGTCGGTCAGCAGGATCAGCACCATGGGCCCGCGCGCGGCGCGCATGCGCTTGAGCGCCATGCCGATGGCGTCGCCGATCGCGGTCTGGCGTCCGGCGATGCCCACCACCGCGTCGTCCAGCAGGCGCGCCACGGTCTGGCGGTCCAGGGTCAGCGGGGCCTGCAGATAGGCCTGGGTACCGAACAGGATCAGCCCCACCCGGTCACCGGCCCGGCGGCGGATGAACCCGGCCGCCACGCGCTTGACCAGGTCCAGGCGCGAGACCCGACCGGAGGGTTCCAGATCGGTATTGCCCATGCTGCCCGAGACATCCACCGCCAGCATCAGATTGCGTCCGGACTGCGGCAGCTCGACCGGCGGGCCGGTCCATTGCGGGCGCGCCGCGGCCAGCACCAGCAGCGTCCAGCACAGCAGCGCGCCCCAGCGCAGCCAGCGCCGCGCGGCATGCGGCGCACGCGCGGCCCCGGTATCCGCCAGGGCACCGGCGGCGGGAAAGAACAGGACACCGCCCGAGCGTCCCGCGACCGGCGGCAACAGCCTGGCCGCCAGCCAGGGCGCGGGCAGCAGCAACAGCAGCCAGGGCCAGGCCAGATGCAGCATCAGCCTCCCCTCCCCGGCCGGTTGGCGCGGATCCAGCGCCGCGCCAGCTCGAAGACCTCCGGCCCGACCTCGGGATCGGCGCTGTAGGGGCCCTCGGCCAGCACCCGGCCCGGCCCCCGGGCGAATCGCCCTCCACCACCATGCGCGTCGAGAAAGCGCAGCCAGGCCTCGCCGCTCAGACCGGCCACCCCGGCGGCCGGCCAGCAGACCAGGGCGTAACGCTTGAGCAGGGCGTTGAGGCCGGCCAGCCGGCGCGCGGGATCCGGTTCGCGGCGCAATGCCCGCAGCTCGCGCAGGGCGGCGCGCCGCAGGGCATGGCGGCGGTGGTGCCGGAGCCACCCGAACAGCGCGGCGGCCAGCAACACGGCCAGCGCCCACCAGCCGGGCGCGGGCGGCCACCAGGGCACCGGCGGCGGCGCGTGCAGGGGTTGCAGCGCGGCCAGCGGGTCCGGCTTCATGCGGCCTCCCCGGCATGCCGGGCCAGCCCATGACGCAGGGCGTCCAGGGGCGCCTGATGGGTGTCGGCCTGCATGAAGTGGAGCCGGTAGCGCCGACACAGGCCGCGCACGCGCGCGCGATGCGCTTCGAAACGATCGCGCCAGGCCTCGGCCACCCCGGGACGGCCGGTATTCAGGCGCAGCCGCTGGCTGCCGTCTCCCAGCTCATAGGCCCCGGGCGGAGGCGGCGCCGCCTCCAGCCGATCATGCACCAGGCACAGGATCACATCATTGTGCCGCGCCAGGGCGGCCAGGTGACGCTCGCCGGCCCCGCCCAGTTCCAGAAAATCGCTGAACACCGCCACCAAGCTGCCGGGCCGGGCCAGGCGCGCCAGGCGGGCCAGCGCCGGGTCCATGCCGCCCGGCCGGGGCGCGCCCGGGGCCGTCGGCTGCAGATCCTCCATGTGGCGCAGCAGGCGCAACAGCCCCTGTTCGCGCGCCATGGGCGAGACCTCCCGGTGTCCGGCGGCGCCCCGCACCAGACCACCCACACGGTCGCCGGCGCGCACCGCCGCCCAGCCCATGAGGGCCGTCATGCGGCCGGCGAGCACCGACTTGAATTGTACCCGGCTGCCGAAATACATGCCCGGATGCAGATCGCTCATCAGCAACACCGGGCGCTCGCGTTCCTCGCGGAAGACCTTGGTGTGGACCCGCCCGCGCCGCGCGGTGACCCGCCAGTCGATGCTGCGGACATCGTCGCCGGGCTGATAGGGACGCGCCTCGTCGAACTCCAGGCCGCGCCCGCGCCACGCCGAGCGATAGCCCCCGGCCTGCGCGGAAAGGGCCAGGCGGCGCGCGCCCAGCTCCAGACCGTGGGCGGCGGCGCGCAGGCGCAGCAGATCCCGCAGCGCGAGACGCTCGCCGGCGCCCGGCCCGTTCATGGGGCCGGCACCCGCTGCAACAGCGCCTCGACGACCCGCTGCGCGTCGATGCCGTCGGCGACCGCCTCGTAGTCCAGCAGCAGGCGGTGGCGCAGGGCATCGGGCGCGATGGCCTGCACATCCTCGGGGGTCACGAAGTCGCGTCCGGCCAGCCAGGCCAGGGCGCGCGCGCCGCGTTCCATGGCGATCGCGGCGCGCGGGCTGGCGCCCCAGCGCAGCCAGGCGGCCAGTTCCTCGCTCCAGGCCCGCGGCTCGCGCGTGGCCTGGACCAGTTCGACGATATAGCTTTCGACCGACTCCGCCAGGTGCAGCCGCATGATCTGGCGGCGCGCCTCGAAGACCACCTCCTGAGCAAGCCGGGCCGGCGGCGCGCCGCCCTCCCCGGTCATTTCGGCCAGCACTTCCTGGCGCGCCAGCGTCAGGATGCGCCGGCTCTGTTCGCGGTCGGGATAGTCCACCCGCACGTGCAGCATGAAGCGGTCGAGCTGGGCC
>JALVTT010000067.1 GCA_027024025.1 Sedimenticola sp. | reverse complement strand
CAGCGGGAAGTTGCGCTTCTCCTGGGCCTCCTTGAGACGCCAGTAGATGATGGGGTGTTGCTCCGGCAGGTTGGAGCCCCAGGCGATCAGGCAGTCGGTGTGCTCGAAGTCCTCGTAGCAGCCGGGCGGGCCGTCGGAGCCGAAGCTGCGCTTGTAACCGGACACCGCCGACGCCATGCACAGGGTGGTGTTGCCGTCATAATTGTTGGTGCCGATCAGCCCGCGGGTGAGCTTGCCCAGGGTGTAGAACTCCTCGGTGAGCATCTGCCCGGTGGAGATCACGGCGAAGCTGTCGCGACCGTATTTCGCCTGGATGCGGCGGATCTCGTCATGCAGCCTGTCCAGCGCCGTATCCCAGTCGGTGGGCCGCCACGCGTCGCGGTAGTGATCGCGCATCAGCGGCTCGGTGCCGCGCCCGGCGGAGTCGAACAGCTCGTGCTCGAAGATGCCCTTCAGACAGAGCTTGCCGCGGTTGACGTCGGCATCCGCCACCCCGCGCGAGGCCACCGGACGCCCCTCGGCATTGAGCCCCACCTCGATGGAGCAGCCGGTGGAGCAATAGCCGCAGGCGGCGTACTTCCACTCCACCACGGCCTTGCCGGGGAGCTTGATGGGGTTTTTCTTTCCACGTCCGAAGAGCATTTCTACGTTAATTCCTGAATTGATTTTTCACCACGAAGGGCACGAAGAACACAAGGGTCTCAAAGATATGGACCATTCCTTTCCTCACTTCCCCACTTGTGGGGAAAAGCGGAGCAACGCCCTGCCTCCCTCATAACCACCCCCGCAAGCGGGGGAGGGATCAATCGATCTTCGTGTTCTTTGTGTTCTTCGTGGTTACCTATTCAAATAGACAAATAGACCTTGCCGTTCTCGACCTTGGTCCGGAAGGCGTTGGTGCAGCCCTCGTCCGGCCCGGTGGCGCAGCCGCTGTCCAGGTCGATCTTCCAGTTGTGCAGCGGGCAGGTGACGGTGGTGCCGCTGACGATGCCCTGGGACAGCGGGCCCTGCTTGTGCGGGCATTCGTCCTTCAGCGCGAACACCTGATCGTCACGGGTGCGGAACACCGCCACGTTCATCGTATCGGTCTTGACCACGCGGGAACCCAGCCGGGGAATGTCCTCCAGCGCCGCGATCTCTATCCAGTTATTCATTGGTTCTAATCCTGATCTAGTGCGAAGTTCAGTTGTTCACCACGAAGGGCACGAAGAACACAAAGAAGCTCCATGTATCTCTTTCCAGGGTTCTACGATTGAAGGCAGAGAACCTGAAAAATCCTGCACAAATACCTTTGTGCCCTTTGTGTTCTTCGTGGTTACCCCCTACGAACTCAAGCCGCAGTGATCTCGATGGGCTGGAACTCGTGCTGGTCCTTGCCCTCGGCCACGGCCTTCCAGGGATCGATCTGGGCGAACTGCTGGCTGTACTTGAAGCGTTCGTACAGGGCCTTGCGCTGCGCCTCGTCGTCCACGATGGCCTGCTTGACATAGTCGAAGCCGACCCGCTCCACCCAGGGAGCGGTACGCTCGAGGTAGTGGGCCTCCTCGCGGTATTTCTGGATGAAGGCGCCGCAGTACTCCAGCACCGCTTCCTCGGTCCCCACCTTGCACAGCAGGTCGGTGACCCGCACCTTGATGCCGCCGTTGCCGCCGATGTGCAGCTCGTAGCCGGAGTCCACGCACACCACGCCGAAGTCCTTGATGGTGGCCTCGGCGCAGTTGCGCGGGCAGCCGGAGACGGCGAGCTTGAACTTGTGCGGCATCCAGGAGCCCCAGGTGAGTTCCTCCAGCCTGACGCCCAGGCCGGTGGAGTCCTGGGTGCCGAAACGGCACCAGTTCTTGCCGGCGCAGGTCTTGACCGTGCGCAGCGCCTTGCCGTAGGCGTGGCCGGAGACGAAGCCGGCCTCGGAGAGGTCCTTCCACATAAGCGGCAGGTCCTCCTTCCTGACCCCGAACAGGTCGATGCGCTGGCCGCCGGTGACCTTCATCTCCGGCACCTGGTACTTGTCGGCCACGTCGGCGATGGCGCGCAGCTGCTCCGGGGTGCAGAGGCCGCCGAACAGGCGCGGCACCACCGAATAGGTGCCGTCCTTCTGGATGTTGCCGTGGGCACGCTCGTTGATGAAGCGCGACTGCGGGTCGTCGTGGTACTCGCCGGGCCAGTTGGCCAGCAGGTAGTAGTTGAGCGCGGGGCGGCAGGCGGCGCAGCCGTCCGGGTTCTTCCATTCGAAGAAGCCGCGCACCGCGTCCATGGTCTTGAGCTCGTGCTCCTTGATGCCGGCGATGATCTCGTCGTGGCTGTATTCGGTGCAGCCGCACAGGGGCTTCTTGCTGGGAGTGGCGTCATAGCCCTCGCCCACGGTGCTGGCGAGGATGGACTCTACCAGGCCGGTACAGGAGCCGCAGGAGCTGGCCGCCTTGGTGTGCGCCTTGACGTCGTCCAGGGTGAACAGGCCCTTGGTGACGATGGCGTCCACGATCTCGCCCTTGCACACGCCGTTGCAGCCGCAGATCTCGGCGTCGTCGGGCAGCGCCGCGACCCGCGTCTCGTCGCCGTGGCCGGCGTCGCCCAGGTCGTGCTGGCCGAACAGGATGGTGTTGCGAAAGGCGGAGATGTCGGTGCCGTCGCGCAGCAACTGGAAGTACCAGGTGCCGTCGATGGTGTCGCCATAGAGCACCGCGCCCTTGATGCGGTTGTCGCGCACCACCAGCTTCTTGTAGCTGCCCATGCCCGGATCCTGCAGCACCAGGGTCTCGTCGCCTTCCTGCTCGTTGAACTCGCCGGCGGAGAACAGATCGATGCCGGTCACCTTGAGCTTGGTGGAGGTGACCGAGCCCTCGTAGCGCGCGATGCCGATCTGCGCCAGGTGGTTGGCCGCCACCTTGGCCTGCTCGAACAGGGGCGCCACCAGCCCGTAGGTCTGCCCCCGGTGCTGCACGCACTCGCCCACGGCGTAGATGCGCGGGTCGTAGGTCTGCATGGTGTCGTTGACCACGATGCCGCGCTCGCAGTGGATGCCGGCGGCCTGGGCCAGCCCGATGTTGGGGCGGATGCCCACCGCCATCACCACCAGGTCGGCCTCGATCTCGGAGCCATCCGCAAACTTGACCCCCTGCGCCCGACCGTCGCCCAGGATCTCGCTGGTCTGGGTCTCCATCAGAAACTTCATGCCCTGCGCCTCCAGCGAGGCCTTGAGCAGATTGGCCGCCGGGGCGTCCAGCTGGCGCTCCATCAGGATGTCCATCAGGTGCACCACGGTGACGTCCATGCCGTTCTTCATCAGGCCATTGGCGGCCTCCAGGCCCAGCAGGCCGCCGCCGATGACCACCGCCTTCTCGTACTTCTTCGCCGCCTCCAGCATGGTCTCCACGTCGGCGATGTCGCGGAAGCCGATCACCCCCTTCTTGTCGTGCCCGGGCACCGGAATGATGAAGGGATTGGAGCCGGTGGCGAGCAGCAGGCGGTCGTAGGGCACTTCCTCGCCCTGCCCGGTGAGCACCTTGCGCCCCGCCCGGTCGATACGCACCACCGCATCGCCGGTATGCAGGGCGATGCCGTTCTCCTCGTACCAGGCGCGGTCGTTCAGAATGATGTCGTCGACGGTCTTCTCGCCCGCCAGCACCGGCGAGAGCATGATGCGGTTGTAGTTGGGCCAGGGCTCGGCGCCGAACACCGTGATCTCGTAGCGTTCGGGATCCAGCTTGAGCAGCTCCTCAAGGGTGCGCACCCCCGCCATGCCATTACCGACCAACACCAGTTTCTCTTTCATACCTTTCAAACCTCGAATTGGACCTGCCCGAAAAACCACCTTTCGGGCTGATGACCCCTTGTCTGCGATTTCCGTGCCAGCCCGCTTCCTCCCCATAAATTCAGGCGTTTGCGGGCAACGGCCCGCGACAGGCCCCACCGTCCCCGGGAATGGCGCGACAAGATGGTGCACAGCGCACCAATAACGAGCGGCGCATTCGCATATTCGGATGTTCTTGATTACCGGCAGGCCAGAGTCAAAGCCCCGGATTTCATGCGGATATGCCGGTTTTCAACGGGCTGGCGGCGCCTGCCGGGCCCTGCCCGGGGCGCTGGCACAGAAACTGCTGGAAAGGGGCAATGAAACCGAAGTCATGGAGTCGTACCCAGATGTCCGCGCAAAAGATCGAGCTGTTCTCCTTTTCCGGCAAGACCCGCATCCTGCACCTGACCTGGATGGCCTTCTTCCTCACCTTTGTGGTATGGCTGGGGCTCGGCCCCATGATGCCCTTCATCAAGGAGGCGCTGGCGCTCAGCGGCCAGCAGGCCAAGGTACTGCTCATTCTCAACGTGGCCATGACCATCCCGGCGCGTATCGTCGTCGGCATGCTGGTGGACAAATACGGGCCGCGGATCCTGTTCAGCGCCATCCTGATCCTGGGCGGCGCCATCAGCATCGCCTTCGCCTGGGCCGACAGCTACCAGACCCTGGCCCTGGCGCGCTTTCTCTCCGGCTTCATCGGCGCCGGCTTCGTGGTGGGCATCCGCATGATCAGCGAATGGTTCCCGGCGCGCCAGACCGGCATCGCCCAGGGCATCTACGCCGGCTGGGGCAACTTCGGGTCGGCCGGCGCGGCCATGACCCTGCCCTTTGTCGCGGCCTGGATCGGCGGCCCCGACGGCTGGCGCTGGGCCTTCACCGCGGCCAGCCTGGTGGCCATCGCCTACGGCGCGCTGTACTACTTCTCGGTGCGCAACACGCCCAAGGGCTCGACCTACTTCAAGCCCAAGAAGACCGGCGCCATGGAGGTCACCAGCCCCGGCGACCTGGCCCTCTACATCCTGATGAACGTGCCCCTCTACCTGGCCCTGGCGCTGCTCACCTGGAAGCTGTCGCCGGCCAGGATGGGACTCATCGACTGGGCGGTGACCGACATCGTCTACCTGGCGCTGGCGGCGCTGTTCCTGGCCCAGAGCTGGAAGGTGTGGCACATCAACGCCCATGTGCTGAAGGAGCCGGTGCCCGAACTGCACCGCTACAAGTTCAAGCAGGTGGCGGTGCTGGACTGGGCCTATCTGGTCACCTTCGGCACCGAGCTGGCGGTGGTCTCCATGCTCGCCATGTTCTATGTGGACTGGTTCGGTCTGTCCAAGGTGACCGCCGCCCTGCTCGCCGGCGTCTACCCCTTCCTCAACCTGTTCGCCCGCCCCGGCGGCGGCTGGCTGAGCGACCGCATCGGGCGCAAGCTGACGCTGATCATCGTGTTCGCGGGCATCACCGGCGCCTTCCTGGTGCTGGGCATGGTGGACAAGGGCTGGCCGGTCTGGATGGTGGTGGGCATGACCCTGGTCGGCGGCATCTTCTCCAAGGCCGGCTCCGGCGCGGTCTATGCCATGGTGCCGTTGATCCAGCGCCGCATGACGGGCCAGATCGCCGGCATGGCCGGCGCCTTCGGCAACGTGGGCGCGGTGCTGTTCCTAACCGTCAACTCGCTGCTCGACTACGACCAGTTCTTCCTGTTCATCGGCGCCGTCTCCGGCTGCGTGCTCCTGCTGATCCTGTTCGTGCTCGAAGAACCCGAGGGCGCCATGGCCGAGATCATGCCCGACGGCAGCGTGCAGATGATCGATGTCAAATAAACGATAGCGGTAACCGCAAGGGGCGCGAAAAACACGAAGGGACGATCTGGTCGCCCCTTCCTCCCGCCCGCGGGCAAATCCGGAGTGGAGATGCGAACGACGACACGCCACCCATCTTCGTGCCCTTCGCGCCCTTTGTGGTAAAACCCGATCCCATGCCCAACGAACTGCTGATCGACTACGCCTGCCGCACCGAGACCGGCAACAAGCCGGAGAACGCGGACGCCGCCGGGGTCATGCGCCCCGAGGGCGCGACCCTGCGCAACAAGGGGGTGGTCGCGGCCATCGCCGACGGCATGAGCAGCTCGGAGGGCGGGCGCGAGGCGGCCGAGGTCTGCATCACCGGCTTCATCAACGACTATCTGAGCACCCCCGATTCCTGGACGGTCAAGACCTCGGCGACCAAGGTCCTAGGCGCCATCAACCGCTGGTTGTTCGCCCAGGGGCAGAAGCGCTACGACTCGGCCAAGGGCATGGTCACCACCTTCACCGGGCTGGTGATCAAGTCCACCACCGCCCACATCTTCCACGTCGGCGACGCGCGCCTGTACCTGTTCCGCGACGGCCTGCTGGAACAGCTGACCCGCGACCACCGCATCTGGGTGGCCAAGGATCGCGACTTCCTCTCCCGCGCCATGGGGGTGGACGTGCACGTGGACGTGGACTACCGCTCGCTGGCGGTGGAGCCGGGCGACATCTTCCTGTTCACCACCGACGGGGTGACTGGTTTCCTCACCGACAACCGCCTGCGCGAGCTGCTGGCCGGACAGGGCGACAACCTGCAGGGGGCGGTCAACGCCATCGTCGAGGCGGCCCTGCGCCAGGGCAGCGGCGACAATGTCACCTGCCAGGCGCTGAAGGTGCTGTCCCTGCCGACCCGCACCGAGGACGACATCCTGCAACAGATCACCGAGCTGCCCTTCCCCCCGCCACTCTCGGCGGGTGTGCGCATCGACGACTACGAGATCCTGCGCGAGCTGCACGCCTCGGCACGCAGCGAGGTGTTCCTGGCCAGGGAGGTGCACACGGGAGACAAGGTCATCCTCAAGACGCCCTCGCTCAACTTCCAGGACGACGCCGCCTATCTGGAGGGCTTTCTGCACGAGGAATGGGTCGGCCGGCGCATCCACAACCCGCACGTGGCGCGGCTGCTGGAGACACCCAAGCGGCGCTTCCTCTACAACGTGGCCGAGTACATCGAGGGCCAGACCCTGCGCCAGTGGATAGAGGACCACCCCCAGACCCACATCAACACCGCGCGCGAATACCTGACCCAGATCATCGAGGGGCTGCGCGCCTTCCACCGCCTGGAGATGGTGCACCTGGACCTCAAGCCCGACAACATCCTGATCGACCGCGACGGGGTGCTCAAGATCATCGACTTCGGCTCCACCCGGGTCGCCGGCGCGCGCGAGATCAGCAGCAGCTTCGACGACGACAGCGTGCAGGGCACGGTGGACTACACCGCGCCCGAGTGCATCGACGGCGAATACAGCAACCGCAGCGACATCTTCTCCCTGGGCGTGATCGCCTACGAGTTGCTCACCGGCCGGCTGCCCTACGGCCACAGCGACCGGCCGCGTCCGGCGCACAGGCTGCGCTACACTCCGGCGCGCCAGCACAACGACAAGCTCCAGCCCTGGGTGGACGGCGCCCTGCGCAAGGCCGTGCATCCCAACCCGGCCCGGCGCTACGACACCCTGTCGGAATTTCTCTACGATCTCTCCCATCCCAACCCCCGGTTCAGCGGCGAGTCCACCCAGCCGCTGGTCGAACGCAATCCGGTGGCCTTCTGGAAGGGCCTGAGCGCCCTGCTGGTGCTGGGCAATCTGATCCTGCTCTACCTGCTCAGCCGGGCATGAAAAAGCCGCGACCGGGGTCGCGGCAAACCGACGCAGGACCGGGAGAGGATTCAGCGCCCGCGGCGCATCATGACGCGGCGGCCGGGCCCGTGAGGATGACGGCGGTCCCAGCGCCGGTCGAAGCGCTGACCACGACGGTCCAGACGGCGGTCGATGCGCTCGCCCCGGCGGTCCAGACGGTGATTGATCCGCTCGCCCCGGCGGTCCAGGCGGGCATTGATGCGGTCACCACGGCGGTCCAGGGCCTGCTCGATGCGGTCGCCCTTGCGGTCCAGATGTCGGGCCGCCTTGTAGTGCCCGCTTTCCTCCAGCTTCTGCGCCCTGGCGTCCAGGGCATCGTTGATACGCTCGCCCTTCGCATCCAGATGCGCGTCGATGCGGTCACCGCGCTGGTCCAGGCGCTCCTCGATGCGGTCGCCGCGCTGATCGAGACGCTGCTCGATACGGTCGCCCCGCTGGTCCAGACGGTCTTCCACCCGGTCCCCGAAATCGGCCTGTGCCGGCAGGCTCGCCATCAGCGCCAGCGCGGCCCCCAGAAACGTGTTGCGTTGCAGTCTGTTCATTGTGTGTCTCCAGTCATGTGTGGTGTGGTTTGGCCCGGGTTATCCAGGACAACGCCCGGCCACCGCATCGGTTGACACCGCTTTCGGCGGACAGGGATCACCGCGCCGCCTCTTGTGATGCGGAACCACAAGAACCACAATATATTGTGTTTTTCTGATACACCCGGAGCGCCCCTCGCAAGTCCTTGAACAGGCCACGCTTTTCCGGCTTATCCAGGTTTTATGCACACTTCCTCAACAGTTTTCCACAGCTTTTATACACAACATATTGTGGTTGACAACGGCCAGATAGCGTATATATTGCGTTTCACGGGACATTGAGCAGCATCCACCCCCAGCCGGCGCCAGGCACAGGACCGGCCCCTTCCCGGGCCGGCAGACAGCGTCACCAGGGGAACCCATCGAGGTCGTGCAAAACGGCCGTCCCCACGATCAGAACATCAGGATTCAGGAGGAGCCCCATGGGCATTGACGTGACCGGGTCACCGGACCTTTCAGCCGAAGACATCGCCATCCCCCCCACCGCCGACTCGCGCGGCGCGCCCGCCGAGATCCAGGCCAGCACGCCGGGCGAGATGCGCATCATCCGCCGCAACGGCAAGGTCACCGCCTTCGACGGCAACAAGATCGCCGTGGCCATGACCAAGGCCTTCCTGGCGGTCGAGGGCGGCAGCGCCGCGGCCTCGGCGCGGGTCCACGACACCGTGGCCGAACTGACCCGGCAGGTGGTCGAGGCCCTGCGGCGGCGCAACCCGGCCGGCGGCACCGTCCATATCGAGGATGTGCAGGACCAGGTCGAACTGGCCCTGATGCGCAACGGCGAACACAAGGTGGCGCGAGCCTATGTCCTGTATCGCGAGGAGCAGGCCCGCAAGCGCGCCGAGGAGGCCGCCGCCCAGGGCGGGCAGGAAGAGGCCCATATCGTCAACGTCACCCTGGCCGACGGCAGCAGCCGTCCGCTGGACATCGCGCGCCTGCGCCGCCTGGTGGAGGAGGCCTGCGAGGGCCTGGAGGCCGTGTCCGCCCAGACCATCCTGGACGACACCTGCCGCAACCTGTTCGACGGGGTCAAGGAAGAGGATGTCTCCAAGGCCCTGGTGATGAGCGCGCGCACCCTGATCGACCAGGAGCCCAACTATTCCTATGCCGCGGCGCGCCTGCTCATGGACAATCTGCGCCGCGAGGCCCTGGGCTTCCTCGACCTGGGCAGCGAGGTCGCCACCCAGGCCGAGATGGGCGAGGTCTATGGCGAATACTTCGAGGCCTATATCAAGCGCGCCATCGAGCTGGAACTGCTCGACCCGCGCCTCGGCCAGTATGACCTGGCGCGCCTCAGCCGCGCCTTCCGTCCCGAGCGCGACCTGCAGTTCACCTATCTCGGCCTGCAGACCCTGTACGACCGCTACTTCATCCACTCCGCCGACGATGTGCGCTTCGAGCTGCCGCAGGCCTTCTTCATGCGCGTGGCCATGGGCCTGGCGATCAACGAGATCGACCGCGAAGGCCGCGCCATCGAGTTCTACGAGCTGCTCTCGAGCTTCGACTTCATGAGCAGCACGCCGACCCTGTTCAACTCCGGCACCCTGCGTCCGCAGCTCTCGTCCTGCTACCTGACCACGGTGCCGGACGACCTGGACGGCATCTACAGCGCGATCCGCGACAACGCCCTGCTGTCCAAGTTCGCCGGCGGCCTGGGCAACGACTGGACCCGGGTGCGCGGCCTCGGCTCGCACATCAAGGGCACCAACGGCAAGAGCCAGGGCGTGGTGCCCTTCCTCAAGGTGGCCAACGACACCGCGGTGGCGGTCAACCAGGGCGGCAAGCGCAAGGGCGCGGTGTGCGCCTATCTGGAGACCTGGCACATCGATATCGAGGAATTCCTCGACCTGCGCAAGAACACCGGCGACGAACGCCGCCGCACCCACGACATGAACACCGCCAACTGGATCCCGGACCTGTTCATGCAGCGCGTGGCCGAGGATGGCGACTGGACCCTGTTCTCGCCCAACGAGACCCCGGAACTGCACGACCTGACCGGCAGCGCCTTCCGCGAGGCCTACGAGCGCTACGAGGCCATGGCCGAGCGCGGCGAGCTGGGCGTGCACAAAAAGGTCAAGGCGGTCGATCTGTGGCGCAAGATGCTGGGCATGCTGTTCGAGACCGGGCATCCCTGGATCACCTTCAAGGACCCGTGCAACATCCGCTACACCAACCAGCACGTCGGCGTGGTGCACTCCTCCAACCTGTGCACCGAGATCACCCTGCACACCAACGACCACGAGATCGCGGTGTGCAACCTGGGCTCGGTCAACATCGCCGCGCACGTGATCGAGGGCCAGGGCCTGGACATGGCCAAGCTGGAAAAGACCATCGACACCGCCATGCGCATGCTCGACAACGTGATCGAGTACAACTACTACTCGGTGCCGCAGGCGCGCAATTCCAACCTGCGCCACCGCCCGGTGGGACTGGGCATCATGGGCTTCCAGGACGCGCTGTACAAGATGCGCCTGCCCTATGCCAGCACCGAGGCCGTGGACTTCGCCGACCGCACCATGGAGGCGGTCAGCTACTACACCATCAAGGCCTCCACCGACCTGGCCGAGGAACGCGGCAAATACTCCAGCTTCGAGGGCTCGCTGTGGAGCCAGGGCATCCTGCCGATCGACTCGCTCAAGCTGCTGGCCGCCGAGCGCGGCCCCTATCTGCAGGCCGACCTGAGCCATACCCTGGACTGGGACAGCCTGCGCGAGCGGGTCAGGACCGTGGGCATGCGCAACTCCAACACCATGGCGATCGCACCGACCGCGACCATCTCCAACATCTGCGGGGTCAGCCAGTCCATCGAGCCGACCTACCAGAACCTGTTCGTCAAATCCAACCTCTCGGGCGAGTTCACCGTGGTCAACCCCTACCTGGTGCGCGACCTCAAGGAACGCGGCCTGTGGGACGAGGTGATGGTCAACGACCTCAAGTATTTCGACGGCTCGCTGCAGTCCATCGACCGGGTGCCGGACGATCTCAAGCAGCTCTACGCCACCGCCTTCGAGATCGACCCGCGCTGGCTGGTCGAGGCCGGGGCCCGGCGCCAGAAATGGATCGACCAGGCGCAGAGCCTCAACCTCTACATGTCCGAGCCCTCGGGCAAGAAGCTCGACAACCTCTACAAGCTGGCCTGGGTGCGCGGTCTCAAGACCACCTACTACCTGCGTTCCATGGGCGCCACCCACATGGAGAAATCCACCGCGGGCGGCCAGGGGCGCGCACAGGCCGCGGGCGGCTTCGGACTCAAGGCCGACACCGGCAGCGCCGCGCCCAAGGCGTGCAGCATCCTCGATCCGGACTGCGAGGCCTGTCAGTAAACAAACCGAAAAGGACGCGAAGAACGCAAAGTCTGAAACGCCCAGGTCCGCATGCAGCACCAAACCTTGGCGCCCTTTGCGCTCTTCGCGGTTGACAAAAGAGATTTCGGGATGGCCGCACCATCCCACGCTGAAGGAGAACAAACATGCTGAACTGGGACGATCCACTGAGCCCCATCCAACCGGCCGCCGAGCCGGCCCAGCCGGCCGAACGCGAACTGCCGCCCCAGGCCAATCCCCTGCAGGACGGACAGGGCGCCGCGCCGCAGACGCCGCCCACCGCGCTGTCCGGCATCGAGGCGGAGATGCACGGCCAGCCGCTGCACACCCCGGATCTGGACCACAAGCCGGTCAACCCGGAAGACAAGCGCGTGGTCAACGGCCTGACCGACATCAACCAGCTGGCGCCGTTCAAATATCCCTGGGCCTGGGAGTATTTCCTCAACGCCAACCGCAACCACTGGACGCCCCTGGACATCAACATGAACCAGGACGTGCACGACTATCACCACAAGCTGACGCTGGAAGAGCGCCACGTGTATGAGAACGTGCTGTCCTACCTCACCACCTCCGACATCCTGGCGATGCGCAACATCGGCCTGGCGGTGATGGAGAAAATGTCCGCCCCCGAGCTGCAGATCTACCAGGCGCGCCAGGTGTACGAGGAATCCCTGCACACCTGGACCTACCAGCACTGCATCGAGTCCATCGGCCTGGACCAGGGCGAGATCTACAACCGCTACCGCGTGGTGCCCGAGATCAACGGCAAGATCCAGCTCGCCAACCGGCGCCTGGCCTCGGTGCTGCGCGCCGACATCGACCTCAACGACCGCGACGAGCTGCACAACTTCCTGATGGCCTACATCTTCTTCGCGGGCGTGTTCGAGGGCTGCTGGTTCTACAACGGCTTCTCGCCCATCTTCGCCCTGCAGCGCCGTGGCCTGATGAAGGGCACCGCCGAACAGCTGCAGTACATCATGCGCGACGAGGTGCTGCATGCCTCCTTCGGCATCCGCGTGGCCAAGCAGATCATGTTCGAGGAGGACATCCGCCCCGAGCCCAAGGCGCTGGCCCTGATGTGGGAGGAGTGCGAGGCGGCCGAGGCCGACTACGCCGGCTACATCCTGCGCGACCCCATCCTGGGCTACAGCAAGGAAGACCACATCGGCCAGTTCCGCTTCATCGCCAACCGCCGCGCGCGCAGCCTGGGCCTGGACGAGCCCTTCCCGGGCGCCGAGCCCACCCTGCCCTGGCTGGACGAGCAGGCCAACCTGCGCAAGGAGAAGAACTTCTTCGAGACCCGCGTCACCGAATACCAGACCGGCGGCGCGCTGAAATGGGACTGACGGCCGGCACACGCTGACCGGCAACGATCAATGCCGGAGGGGCCCCGGGAACTCTCGCCAGACATTATCAGATGTCCATAGACCACCACCCAGGGGGATCGGGGTCACTCCGGCACCAGACACACAAGGGCTGAAGGACGGGCCCACAAGGGGGAACACCATGCTGAACCACCGCACAAGCACGGGACTTCACGCCGCCCGTACCGCGCACACACGGATCGCGGAACCGCAGGACCCCTATCAGACACACGGCGAGCCCGGGCGGGACACGCTGCTCGGCCCCGCCGACCACGCCTGGGCCCGCGAACGCCTGCACATCGCGGTGCGCAGCCAGTGGAACCCACTGGACACCGACCTGTCCGAGGACGTCCGCAGCTGGCAGGACCCGCACGCCCTGAGCCGGGACGAACGCGGCATCTTCCAGCGCAGCCTGGCCTTCTTTCTGGTCGCCGAGACCCTGATCGCGGACAACCTGGTGCTGGCCATCTACCGCCACATCGGCAACCGCGACTGCCGTCAGTACCTGCTGCGTCAGGCCTTCGACAACAGCCTGCACCAACTGGCCTACCGGCACATCGTCGAGGCCCTGGGACTGGATCCGGAGACCCTGGCCTCCCTGCAGCGCGAAGTCCCCGCCATCGAACGCAAGATCGCCTGGGCCCGGCCCTTCACCCGCCACCTCGCCGATCCCCAGTTCCGTACCGGCACCCCGGGCAACGACCAGCTCATGCTGCGCGAACTGATCGCCTTCTATGTGGTGTTCGGCGGCATCATGGTGCACGCGGGCTTCAGCCAGATCCTGAGCATGGGCCGGCGCGCCAAGATGCGCGGCACCGCCCGCCTGCTGGAGCACATCCTGCGCAACCAGATGCAGCACGCGGCCTTCGGCGTGGATCTGATCAACCAGGTCAAGCTGGAGAATCCGCAGTTGTGGGGCGACACCTTCAAACAGTCCGCCCGCCACATGATCGAGGAGGCGGTGGACATCGCCACCCAGTACGCCTATGACAGCATGCCACGCGGCATCCTGGGCCTGAACGCCCCCATGTTCGAGGAGTATCTGCGCTTCACCGCCAACTACCGCTGTGCCCAGATCGGCCTGGCCAGCCCCTACCGGGGCGCCAGCAACCCCTTTCCCTGGATCAACGAGCTGGCCAGCCAGCCGGACGAGCCGCCACCGGACAGCCACGGCCCCACCACCCGCAGGCGCCTGCGCTGGGACTGAACCGCCACCCGAGCCACGAGGAAAACACCATGCATTGCCCGCAGTGTGACCACCCCATGACCAAGACCGAGGAGATCGTCGAACTCCACACCCGCCAGACCTGGTACGAGTGCACGGCCTGCGGATCGGTCCATACCATCAGCGAGCGCAGCGACGAGGAAGCCGCGCAACGCATCGGCAACGCCTACCGCTTCAGCGCCCAGGCACGCGGCCTCCACACCTAAAGAACCGCCATGGGTCGCCGATACAGGGGCAAGGCAACCATTGTATCGAGCACCATGAAACTGCCACTTCCCATCCTGCTCCTGCTGGCCGGCCTGGCCCTGCTGGTCGAGCCGGCCCTGGCCAACAAGTTCGAGACCATCAGCGGAGGCGTCAATGGCTCCTTCCGCCTCAAGCGCGAGTTCGTGCAGACCGGGCTGCTGGCCGGTGGCGGCGGTTTTCTGCTCGGGGCCCTGCTCGCGGTCGTGATCCCGCGCACCAACGCCGCCTTCCTCAACTTCGCCAACTGGCGCAATTCCGCCATCGTGATGGGCGTTATCGGCGTGCTGTTGCTGGTATCCTGGCTGTTCGTATGAACACCGGAACCCGGCGCGCATGAGCCTGCTGTTTTCGATCATAGAATCCCCCGCCCATCCCGACCTGTCGTCCCTGTACCGGGAACTCGGCATACGCGAGATCCGCCTGGGCTCGCAGCGCAAGGCCATCTCCCAGCTCAGAAAGACCCCGCCCGACTGGGTGGTCGCGGAATTCTTCTACGGCTACGGCAACAACTACGCCGGGGTCAACGTCAGCAACCTGGACGTGTTTCTGCACAGCCAGCGCAAATACGCTCCGCAGGCGCGGGTGATCGTGCTCGCCGGCCCCAACGAGATGCCGCATATCGAACGCCTGACCGAACTGTTCGACATCCATGCCGTGCTGCCCCTGCCGCTCGACCGGGAACGCCTGCGCGCGCTGCTCGGCGGCGGATGAACCCAGCTCAAGTTCCGCCTGGCCGTGCCGATACAGCAAGCGGAATCCCCCAAGCCAATGACGGAACGGACATGAGCAACGAACACAACCGCCTGCTGCTGGCCTTCGAGCAGCATATGCGGACCATCAACCGGGACATCCTCAATCCCATGATCGAGGAGCTGTCACTGGATGACCTCGAGCCCATGCAGCGCATGGTGGCCGAGGCGCGTGGCCGTTACCTGAAGGCCTTTCTGGAGATGGCCGCCGAGGCCGACGGCCAGCTACCCGATGACACCCGGATCAAGGCCCTGCACCACCACCGGCTGCGCTATGATGAGCTGGTCGCCGCCGCGCAGGCCCTGGAGACCGCCATCCAGCGCGGCTATCTGGATGTCAGCCATGAACCCTGAGCCATGCCCGAAGAACCGGAGTGGTACCTCTACCTGATCCGCTGCGCCGACGGCAGCCTGTACACCGGCATCAGCACCGACGTGGAACGCCGCCTGCGCGAGCACCGCAACAACCGCGGCGCGCGCCGCCTGCGCGGCCAGGGGCCGCTGGAACTGGTGTTCAGCCAGAGGGTGGGCGACCGCGCCAATGCGCAACGCATCGAATACCGGGTCAAGCAGCTGCGCCGCGAGCAGAAAGAGGCCCTGATCGCCGGCCTGCGTCCCCTGCCCTGAGGCGCTTCCGGCCTCAGGCCAGGCCCTTGCGCGCGCCGAACCAGCTGCCGAACATGCCGCCCTCGCCGTTGCGCTTCTCCCACTCGCGCCGCTCCTTGATGATCTGGCGCGCCAGCATCAGGATGCTGCGCACCGAACGGGCGTTGTGGATGTCCTGACGCATCTCCTCCTGTTGCTGGGGCGTGGCCCAGGGACCGCCCTTGAGACGGCGGATGATGCCCTTGACCTGGTCCTGCAGAATCTGACGCAACTGCTCCACCACCTGCCGCTCGCCCTCCCCGGGCGACCTGCCCACCATGCCGCGCACCAGGCGCTGGGCCTGCTTCTTGTCCAGCAGACCCAGGTGCACGCAGTCCTCCAGCAACAGCTGTTGCACCGGCGCCCGCTCGTCCCGCAGTTTCTCCTCCATGGCCTTGGCCACCACCGTATGACCCTTGCCCTTGAGCACACGCTGGCGCGTTCTGGGCCTGCCCTCCGCCGCAGGTTCAGGATCGGCCTCCGCCGCGGCGACCGGCGCCACGGGCGGCACCGTGCCCGCCGCCAACTGTCGACGCAGCCGCGCATCCACCAGGGCCGCCTCCAGCAGCTGCAGCTGCTCGGTGATCAACGGCTCCAGGGCCTTGAGCCCCGGCCTTCCATCGGGATACCGATGATCGATCACCGCGACGATGGCACGCACGTACACATGCACCCGCGCCGGGTCGGTCAGCCCGTGGCGCGAGGCGCCGAGCATGATGCGGCCGGCCAGATTGATCTCCAGGGTATCGCTCACTGGCTGTTCTCCATTCACTACGCGGCGCCCGCCGCCCCGGCCCGCAGGGCCGGCTGCGCCGCCTCATCTTCCTCTTCCGACAGCGGCAAGCCACGCACCGCGCGCTGATACAGCGCCTCGGCCTCCTGGTACAGCTCGCGCACAAAAGGCGTATCCGGGCCATGCCGGTGCAACTGCTCCAGCAGGGTATGCAGCAGGGTGCGGGCCTCTCCGGCCTGCCCCGCCGACTGTTGGCGGTTGGCCCGCACGATGAAGAAGCGCGCCGTCACCTCGGCCCGCCGCTCACCCACCTCGCGCCGCCAGTCATCCAGATGGGCGGCGGCCTGTCTCAGCCGGCGGCCGCCCTGGGCGAGCAGTCCGGCCAGCGTGTCCAGGGCCTCCAGCAGGCACTGATAATGCGCCGGATCCTCGATCGCCGGCACCTTGCCGCTGGTCGCCCCGGGCGGCGCGCCGGCCTGCTGCGCCATGCGCTCGAGCCGCGCCGCGATGCCGGGATAGGCGGGATTGAGCCGCTGCACGGCCTGATACTCGCGGTGCAGATAATCGAACAGGGCCTGGCGCAGGCCCATCGAAAGCGGTATCGCCTCCAGCCGGTCCAGTGCCTGTTCCAGAGCGGCGATATGCTGCAGCAGCGCCCGCAGCCGGGCCCGCTGATAGGCCTTGTATTCCTGATAACGCCGGACCAGGCCCGCGGCAAACAGCAACGCGAGCACCAGGCCCAGCACCGAGACCGGCATCTGCCACGCCAGCGGGATCTGCATGCCATACCTCTCTTGTCCGCCGATGATCCAGGATAGCGGCCGCCGGGGGATTTTCTTGAGCCAGGGCGGGGCAGGCCCAACACCGGTCCAAGCGCGATCTTGTGCGAGAGATGCTGCGCCGACAGGCGGAGCGCTTATTCCGGAAACATGCCCGGATCGTCCCGGCTGCGGACGAACCGCTTGCGGACATTCCCGACCCCGATGATGCCTGGATCATCGCCGCGGCCGTTACCGCCGGGTCCGATCTGCTCGTCACCGGCGACAAGGCGCTGCTGGCCCTCGACGCGGTGGCCGGTCTGCCGATCCTCGATCCACGCGCCGCATACCTGAAAATACGGGGTCTGAAATAGCCCGCCTCCAGAGCCCTCCCCCTTTCAGGCGCTTGACCGGGTTTTACCGGATACCCAGGTCCGCCGGACCTCTACTATCATGGGGGTTGAAACAAGAAGAAATTCCCGAAGGAGAGAGGCGATGCATCTGGCGATCTATATCGTGGCAGGCGTGGTCCTGAGCTGGGGCCTGTACCTTGCCTACATGTGGTTCTCCAGCCAGTCGATCAAGGGCCTGGAGGTCGGCGCCCTGCAACGCAGTCTGCCGGAACTGGCCGGGCACACCGACCGTGCCCTGATCTATTGCTACAGCCCGCCCTGCGGCCCCTGCAAGACCATGACCCCCATCGTGGACGCCCTGCGCGAGGAGGGCCTGCCCATCGTCAAGCTGGATCTGCCGCAACACCTGGAGCTGGCGCATGAGCTGGGGATCAAGGCCACGCCCACCCTGCTGCTGGTCAAGCAGGGCCGGATCGAGCGGGTGAGCATCGGCGCACGCTCGCGTCAGCAGATCCTGCAGCTGCTGGAAGCCTGAACCGGTGGCCCACGCCCTCGGCCGCGCCCTGGGCATGCTCCTGGCCTGGGCCGAGCTGATACCGCTCACCCTGCTGCTCTACCTGCTCTCCTTCACCTCCCTGCCACGCACCCCCTACCGCCGTCTGTTCCGCTACTGGACCCGGGTCTGGGTACATGCCCTGGGGGTGGAACTGCGTCTGCACCAGCACAATCTGCAGCCCCTGCCCGGAACCTTTCTGCTGATCGCCAACCATCCCTCGGCATTCGAGGATACCGGCATACCGGCGCTGTTCGATGTGGACAGCCTGGCCAAGCAGGAGGTCCGCGACTGGTTTCTGCTGGGCCGCATCAGCGCCGCCGCGGGCACCCTGTTCGTACAGCGCGAATCGCGCGAGTCGCGCCAGCAGGCGGCGGCGCGCATCGCCCAGGCCCTGCGGGAGGGACGCAGCGTGGCCCTTTACCCCGAGGGCGGAGTGAAGGGCATGCGGGTGCATCCCTTTCGCTATGGCGCCTTCGGCATCTCGCTGCAGACCGGCATCCCCATCGTCCCGGTCTTCATCCATTACGAGGCACAGCGGGACTTCTTCTGGCACCACGAGCCGCTGCCGCTGAAGCTGTGGCAGATCATGCGCACCCGCAACCCGGTGGCCAACTACCATGTGTTCGACGCCTTCCAGCCCGCCGACTTCGACTCCCGCGAGGCCTATTGCGAGGCCGTGCAGGCCCGTTATCTGGAATGGCAGCGGCGTTTCCTGGACTGACCGGACCCTCACAGCGGGCCGCCGGGCTTGATTATCCCCTGCCCAGACACCATGCTCTCGGCATGCGCTCTGTGAGGGACACGCCAATGAGCTTCCGTCTGTTCGCCCTCGTCATGTGGCTGCTGGCCCTGGCCCCGGCGGCCTGGGCCGACAGCCTGGTGCTGGTGCACGGCTATCTGGGCAGCAGCCGTTCCTGGATCGAGAGCGGCGTGGTCGCCGCCCTGCAGCGCAACGGCTACCAGTTGACCGGACTGTGCCGCCCCGGCGCGGATGGGCATCCGGCCTGGCAGGCCCTGCGGCCTCGCTCGGCTGAGCGCGACATCTACCTGGTCGACCTGCCCTCCCTGGCGCCGGTGGCCCTGCAGGCCGGATGGCTGAGCGCCTGTCTGCGGGATCTGCACCGGCGCGGGGCCGACCGCATCACCCTGGTCGGGCACTCCGCCGGGGGACTGGTGGCGCGCATGAGCCTGGTGCGCGACCACCCGGCCGGCGTCACCCGCCTGATCACCATCGCCACGCCCCATCTCGGGACCTGGCGGGCCCTGCAGGCGCTGGACGCGGTCGATGACGGCGGCTTCTTCGGCATGGTGCGGCGCTGGGAGGTCAAGCGGCGTATCGGCAGCCACCTCTACCACACCCTGAAGGCCAGCCGCGGCCTGCTGCGTGACCTGGCGCCACCGCGTCCGGGCAACCTGCTGTTCTGGCTGAACGCGCAGCCGCACCCCGACATCGCCTATATCGGCATCATCCGCGGCGGGCCCTACCCGCCCGGCGACCGTCTGGTGCCGCCCTTCAGCCAGGACATGCGCCGGGTACCGGCGATCGGCCGCCGCGCACAGGCCTACACCACGCCCGGCGGGCATCCGCTCAGACCGGCGGACGGCTGGCTGATCGCCCGCCTGCTCGCTCACGATGCCCCTGAAAGCGCGACCGGTGCACTGGCCGATCCGGCCATAAAGTGACAGACTTGGGACATGGCGGTCTTCGATATCTACTTCTCGGGCAAACTGCTGGCCGGCGCCTCGGAGACACAGGCGCGCGCGGCCATCGGCAGAATGTTCAAGCTGCAGGGCGCGGCGCTGGACCGCCTGTTCAGCGGCGAGGCGGTGCGCATCAAGACCGGCGTGGACGTGGACCTGGCGAGCCGCTACCGCGCCGCCTTCCGCGACGCCGGCGCCCTGATCGACATCGTGCCCCAGGGCGCGCCGCCACCGGCGCCACAGGCTGAAACCACGAACGAGGACGCGCGCGACAGCGGCGCCCCGTCCGGATCAGAGATGCAGCTGTTGCCCCCGCGCACCGGCAGCCTGGAGGACTGCGCGCCGCGCGTCGAGCCCGCGCCCCTGCCCGATGTCAGCGGCATCACACTGGCCGCCCCGGGGATCGACCTGGATGACACGCCGGCCCCGCCGCCCGCCCGGATCGACACCAGCGGGCTGAGCATGAGCGGGCCGGACTACTCGCTGGAGGACTGTGTGCCGGCGCGCGAGCCACGGCCCATCCCCGACACATCATCCCTGTCACTGGAACCGAAGGACTAACCGTCACTCAGTGCCCGTGCCCGTCCGGGCCGTGCACATGGCCGTGCGCAATCTCCTCCTCGCTAGCCGCGCGCACATCGGCCACCTTCAGCTCGAAACGCAGGTCCATGCCGGCCAGCTCATGGTTGCCGTCCACGGTGACCCATTCATCGTCCACATCGGTGACCGTGACCACAATCTGCTGCCCGTCCTCCAGCTGGGTCTGGAAGCGCATCCCCGGCTCGATCTGCTCGACACCCGGGAAGTTGGCGCGCGGCGCGCGGTCCACCAGGGCCTCGACCCGCTCGCCGAAGGCCTGCTCCGGGGTCAGCTCCACGCTCAGCTCATCGCCCACCGCATGGCCGTCCAGCGCCGCCTCCAGGGCCGGCAACAGCTGTTCGGCCCCATGCAGATACACCAGCGGCCCGTTGGTCTCGGACGAGTCGATCAGCTGCCCATTGCGGTCGAACAGGCGGAACTCGGCCGAGACCACGGTATTCTTTTCGATATTCACAAACAGATTCCTCTTTCTTGCAGAAGGCTCCGCGCACATCCATCCCGGCGCGCCGGAAGCCGGTGAGAACACAGGCAGCATACCCGCCCGCGATCCTGAAGACCCGTCCATAGGCCACTGAATACCCGGGGCTTTCCCGGGGATTCCCACTACGCTAAAGATTGGTGCCACAAGGCCGCTATATCAGCAGAATCCAATGGTTTCAGGAGAATTACCGATGGGCAGTCTTTTCGCGCCAGCCGAAGCCATTATCG
The DNA here is from genome assembly GCA_027024025.1 of Sedimenticola sp. Taxonomy (GTDB): domain Bacteria; phylum Pseudomonadota; class Gammaproteobacteria; order Chromatiales; family Chromatiaceae; genus MONJU. The sequence goes on along the minus strand of JALVTT010000067.1, from coordinate 17,510 downwards.
GCCGTCTTTCCTATACATACAAAATGCTTCTGACGGCGCTGCTTTTCGTGGCGCCGGTCAGTTACCTGATCTGGCTGGATTATGCGCACACCCAGTCCCTGATCGGGCAACTGCGCGAGGAGCGGCTGGGCCTGCGTTATGTGGAAACCGCCAAGCGGGTGTTCGAACTGGTGCCACAGCACCGCGGCCTCTCCCAGGGCGTGCTCAACGGCAAGGACGCGCTCAGGCCGAAACTCCAGGCGGTGGAGCAGGAGCTGCGCGCCGCCCTGAAGGACTGGGAGGCCGTCAACCAGGACATCGGCGGCGCCCTCGGCGCCCGGGAACAGGCCGGCCAGGTCACCCGGCAGGTCCGCGAACTGATGCGCAACGGCCTGTCGCTGAACGCGGCCGAGTCGTTCACCCGCCACACCCGCGCCATCATGGACCTGTACGCCCTGATCGGCTATGTGGCCGACGAATCCGGTCTCAGCGTGGACCCGGACCTGGCCACGGCCCTGACCGCCCGCGCCATGATCGATGACATGCTGATGGCCGCCGAATATGCCGGCCGCACCCGCGGCCTGGGCACCGGCGTCGCCGCCAAGGGCGCCTTCACTCCGCAGACCTTCACCAAGCTCAGCCACAACGTCACCACGCTCAAGGACCGCGGCTCCGCGCTGGCGGCCAAGATCCGGCACATCCGCATCAAGCGCGCCGGTCTGCTGCAGGCGCTCGACAGCGACATAGACGCCACCCTCAAGGCCCTCGGCGGCTTTGCGGACTTCGTGCAGCGACAACTGCTCGCCGCGGAGCGGATCGATACCGACCCGGCCCGGTTGTTCGACAAGGGCACCGAGGCCATCACCCATGTCATGACCCTGTTCGACCGCAGCGCCGGGGCCATGCGCCGGGACATCGACCGGCGCGTCGCCCAGCTGCGCAGCTATCAGGTCTCGGCCCTGGCGATCAGCGGCCTGGCCCTGTTGCTCATGGGCTACCTGGGCGTGGGCTTCTACCGCACCATCATGGCCAGCATCGGCGCCATCGACCAAGGCGCCGAGCAGGTCGCCCAGGGCCGGCTGGACACCCTGGTGCAGGTGCCCACGCGTGACGAGATGTCGCAGATCCAGGGCAGTCTCAACCACATGATCGAGACGGTGCGCCAGCTCATCGCCAATGTCATCGAGGCCGCTCACTCGGTGGCCGGCGAATCGGCCCAGATCGCGCAGAGCACCGAGCAGACCCGCGCCGCCATGGACGAGCAGCAGATGCAGGTCAGCCAGGTCGCCACCGCGGTCAACGAGATGGCGGCCACGGTGCAGGAGGTGGCGCGCAGCGCGGCCCACACCGCCGAGGCCACCACCGAGGCCACCCGGCTGGTGGCCGAGAGCCAGTCCACGGTGGACGACAACGCCGCCGCCATCGGCGCCCTGGCCGACGAGGTGGAACATGCCGCCTCGGTGGTCGCCACGGTGGAGTCCGACAGCGTCGAGATCGGCACCGTGCTGGACGTGATCCGCTCGATCGCCGAACAGACCAACCTGCTGGCGCTGAACGCCGCCATCGAGGCCGCGCGCGCCGGTGAACAGGGGCGCGGCTTCGCGGTGGTGGCCGACGAGGTGCGGACCCTGGCGGCACGCACCCAGCAGTCCACCGAGGAGATCCAGGGCATGATCGAACGCCTGCAGAACGGCACCCGACAGGCGGTCAGCGTCATGCACGCCAGCCAGGAAAAGGCGCGCAACGGCGTGGAAGAGGCGCGCAAGACCAACGAGGCCCTGGCCGCGATCACCGATGCGATCAACCGCATCGCCGACATGAGCAGCCAGATCGCCGCGGCCGCCGAGGAACAGAGCACCGCCACCGAGGAGATCAACCAGAGCGTGGTGGCGATCAACGACTCCTCGCGGGCCACCTATGAGCTGTCCAGCCAGGCGGCCAGCGCCAGCGAGACCCTGAGCCGCAACGCCCAGCGCCTGATCGAGGCCACCTCGCGCTTCCGGACCTGAGGCCGGGCGGCATTTCCAGGCGGACGGGTTTGGCGGTAGACTTTGCGGCCCCTTATCAGCCGTGAAGTACCATGATCCCAGCCCAGACGCTGAGCCAGCTGGCCAACATCCACGAACTGCTGACCCAGCTGGTCGAGCAGTCGCGTGGCCCCGACTGCAACCGCCCGCCAGCCCCGGAGCTGCCCTCGCTGGGCTGGCTCCTGGGGCGCGCGGTCTATCTCGAGACCTATCTGCTGCGCGAGCGCCTGTTCGAGGACGACGACCTGACCCGGCGGGTGCGTCACCTGTTCGGGCGCGATGTACCCTACAGCAACGCCCTGGACGCCGCCCTGCCCCCGCGCGACCACCTGCTCAACTGGGCGCTGGAGATCTTCGACCACCACCTGACCCTGCTCGCCAACCCGGGCCAACTGCCCGAGCATCCCTGGCTGCGGAACGGCTGGCTGGCGGCCTGGCTGGTGCAGTCCCACGCCCTGGCCTATGAACGCATGCTCTCGAGCCTGAGCGCCCTGGCGCAGCAGCGCGACGATGGAACCTTCCTGGTGGCCGAGCCCCTGCAGTCCCGCCTGCCGGCCGCCGACGCGGTGCGCATCGACCAGGGACACTACCGCATCGGCGCGCGCGAGGGCGTGGTGATGGACAATGAGGAACCGGTGCAGGTGGTCGAGCTGCATTCCTTCCGCATCCAGAAGCAGCCGGTGAGCAATGCCGAATACCTGGCCTTCATCGAGGACGGCGGCTATCGCGACGACGGCTGGTGGACACCGGCCGGTCAGGCCTGGCTGCGCCAGTCCGGCGCCCAGGCTCCCTGGCACTGGCGGCGCGACGCCCAGGGCGCCTGGTATGCCATCGGCATGAACGGGGCCATGCAGCTGGTGCCCGAGGCGGCCGTCAGCGGACTGAGCCAGCACGAGGCCAACGCCTTCGCCGCCTGGGCCGCGGCCCGCGGCGAGGGCCTGAGCGGGGCCGTGGTGCAGCACGAGTTCCAGTGGGAGACCGCGGCCCGGCTGGGCATGATCGAAGGCACGGGGCGGGTCTGGGAATGGTGTGCCAACACCTTCGAGGCCTACGACGGCTACGAGGCCCCGGTGGAGGCCGAGTTCCGCACCCCCGCATTCGACAGCGGACAGGCCGCGCTCAAGGGCGCCTGTCTGCACACCCAGCCTGCGCTGCGCCGCGCCAGCTTCCGCCGCGGCGCCGACCCCGCCGCGCGTCACCTCTTCAGCGGCACCCGCCTGGTGCTGCCGCCCGGCAAGGCGGCCTGGGAATAACCGGGACCCGGTGCGATAACCCTCTCCCCCGTCTGCGGCACTGTTGTCCGGGGAGAATGAACAAGACTTTTGCCGTGGGCCAAGCACCCTGCTTATGTCGGGAGCGCCGGCGTCTCGCCGGCATTCCGAGGGGTCTCATCCCATCCGTCATCGACCGCGCCAGGATGCCCGGAAACCGGTGCTTCAGTCGAAACGCATCGACAGGTCCACCGCGCGGATGTCCTTGGTCAGGGCGCCGACCGAGATGTCGTCCACCCCGGTCTCGGCGATGCCGCGCACGGTGTCCAGATCGACCCCGCCGGAGGCCTCCAGGCGCGCCCGGCCCCGGTTCAGACGCACCGCCTCGCGCAGCCGGTCCAGGTCGAAGTTGTCCAGCAGCACCCGGCGCGCGCCGGCCGCCAGGGCCTCCTCCAGCTGATCCAGGTCCTCGACCTCGATCTCGATCTCGACATCCGCCACCCGGCGCGCGGCGGCCAGGGCGGCGCCGACCGAGCCCGCCGCGGCGATGTGGTTTTCCTTGATCAGGATGGCGTCGAACAGGCCGATACGGTGATTGGAGGCCCCGCCGCAGCGGACCGCGTATTTCTGTGCCAGGCGCAGCCCGGGGATGGTCTTGCGCGTGTCCAGGATACGCGCGCCGGTGCCCTCGACCGCCGCGACATAGCGCGCCGCCAGGGTGGCGGTGGCGGACAGGGTCTGGAGAAAGTTGAGCGCCACGCGCTCGGCGCTGAGCAGGCCGCGCGCCGGGCCGCGCAGCTCGCACAGGCGCGTATCCGCGGTCACCCGGTCGCCATCCGCCGCCAGCCAGTCCACCTCGATGGCGGGATCGACCTGCTCGAAGGCGGCCGTGGCCCAGTCCACCCCGCACAGCACCGCCGGTTCACGCGCCACGATGCCGGCCCGGGCCCGGGCTCCCTCAGGCACCAGGGCCGCGGTCAGATCGCCCGCGCCCAGGTCCTCCGCCAGGGCGGCCCGCACCTGCTCGCGGATCTGTTGCGGATCCGGCCTCATCACAGGATGTCGAGCAGTTCCACCTCGAACACCAGGGTGGCATTGGGCGGAATGACCCCGCCGGCCCCCTGCGCCCCGTAGCCCAGGTGCGGCGGGATGGTCAGCTTGCGCCGGCCGCCGACCTTCATCCCGGCCACGCCCTCGTCCCAGCCACGGATCACCATGCCCTTGCCCAGGGCGAACTCGAAGGGCTCGTTGCGGTCCAGGCTGGAGTCGAACTTGCTGCCATCGACCAGCCAGCCGGTGTAGTGCACCCGCACGCGCTGACCGGCCTCCGCGGTGGCGCCTTCACCCTCTGCCAGGTCCTCGTACTTGAGCCCGGAGTCTGTCATCTTCTCTGCCATTGGATCCTCGCATGAAAAACGCCGGCATGGCGCCGGCGTCGGGGATTCTAACATTGCGCCGCTCAGTGCCGCGTGGTGTTCTCCGGCGCGGTGCGCTTGAGGGCCTCCATCATGGCGTTCAGGGCACGGTCCATCAGGGGGGTGTCGACGTCCTCGATCGGGCGCGCATCGCCGTCGCGCAGGCGTCCGGCCAGCTCGTCCAGGTCCATCTCGGCCAGCTTCATGCCGCGTCGGTCCACGAACACGCAGTTGCCGTTCAACTGGCTGCGCCAGGACAGCTTGCCGCGCACCGCCTTGCCGTCCTCCGTGGTCCATTGCAGCCAGGTGCCCACGGCCAGGCCGGCCGCCTGATCCTGATAGGGGTCGGGCTCGGCCGGGGCCTCGGGTGCCTCGGAGACCCGCGGCGGCGCCTCGGGCGCCGGCTCGGCCCGCGGTGCCGGCTCGCTCTCGGCCACCGGATCGATCCGGCTGCCGCGCAGGGCGGCGATGTGGCAGATCTGCAGTTCCTTGAACAGGATCGCCGAGCGGTGCTGGTCGAAGGAGATGTTGTTCAGGCCCTCGCGCAGCTGCTTGAGCAGCTCGGGGATGGCCTTGAGCAGGCGCTGGCGCTCGGCCGCCTCCCTCTTGGGCTGCACGCTCCAGATCAGCTGGCGCGCCAGGGACACGGCCTGTCTCCAGGCCTCGCTGTCCTCGCCCTCGCGCAGCAGGGCCAGCAGCATCACATCGCGCCAGCCGGCCTCAATCAGATGCCGTACAACATCGGGAATCTGGCAATCAGGGGCAACACATTCATCGAACATGGACCCCAAAGTCTGTTCGACTTGTTGACGAGCCTGTTGCAAGCTCTCCTGCCCTTCGCGCGCCTGAGCTAAGCGCTGCTCAGCCACCTCGGCATTCCGCTGTTCACGCGCTAAATAGTCCTGGAACTGGGCGTTGACCTGTTCGAATACGCCGATATCATCCTGGTAATCGCTCAGTATCCGCATGACTGCGGACTCGATCTGGCCATAGGCGCTACATTCGGAGCGGTCCCCATCGTCGGTCCAAGCGATGGCGGCACGGGCCAGAGTATTGAGCAATTGGCGTGCTGGATGACGGCTATCACTAAAGAAACGGCGATCTTGTAACCCCACCTTGAGCAACGGAATCTGCAGACGACCCAATAATGCCTTCATGGACTCGGGCAGACGATCATCATCCAGGATGAAGTCGAACAGCATCTCCATTACATCGAGTAGGCTGCGATCCGCGTCACCCAATCGCTTCATGGGACGATCCAGAGCACCTACATCCAACTCTCGCCCTAAGCTCTCCATCAGCTCGGCCTGCATGCTGCGCAGACCCTCGGTATCGGCCGGGGCCTGACTAAGGGCATTACGCTGGATATTGGCTAACGCACCCAACAGTTCACGGGTAGGCACCCGTGGCAGATGCGATGCCCTAGCTACCCGGTCGTACCAATGATGAGAGGAAATTTCTCCTGACGATTGGCGCTGCTCCAATACCAAGGCTGCAAGCTGACGCAGCAGATCGTCTTCCAGCGGAAAAATGTCCGCGTCTATCTCCTGCTCATACTGCGGATCCCGCGCCCTCTGCACCGAAGGGGCAACCGGGTTGCGACGAACTTTACGGGAGATCTTGGGCAAGATTCCATTGTCCGCCAAGTAGTCATTTAACTCGTCATAGAGCCCGCCGGAATAACCCATGACATACCGGTCAAACAACTTGAATACCACCAAACGGACCAGGGTCTCGCCTTCCCACATCAGCAACGCATGGGCAAAGGACTCTGCCAAAACCCGAGGGCCCACCGGATTATCGGCGGATTCGAGAGATTCCATGCCCGCCAAACTGGCTAGACGTTTATTGAGGGCAAACAGGGCACGGTGGAATCGGTTCTCTGCCTTGGAGACCATGGTCGAGACCGCAAGATTTTCTTCCAGATCTTCTTGATCGACCAGAGACAAGGTATCGGCATCCAGGTCAATAGGGGCATCGTCCATCTGGCCCACCTTCCCCTGGTCCCAAAAAGCGTCGAATTGCGCCACAACTTTATCGAAGAAGCCATCCACGATGGATTGACGCAGTTTGCGCAGTTCGCGCATGGCCTTGAAATAGCTGCTCTGGAGCTGATCGCTGCCCGCCTTGTCCGCCAACGCATACAGCTCGTCATCGAGGCCGTCAAACAAATCCTGCATAAGATGCGGCAAAGTCTGTTGGACACGCTCTCGGATGCCACCAATCAGCTTATGCGTCTTTCGATTCTGTACCTGTGCCGTCGAGTTACCGATCGAGATGATATTATTCGCCATGCCACTCAGTCCCCGGTTTGTCCTTGACTACGACTGTGCCAGTAATGTGACCGGAATCTAGTAGTTGCTAGACCAAACTACTGTGACTACCCTCACATACAGTAAAAACTCCACCAGTAGCTCGGATCCAGTGTGAACTATCTCACATCGTCAAAGGTAAAGAAAATCCAGCTCGTTCAGAATCCCCGGACCAGACAGAATTTCTTCACGGAAGACCTGGCGTCCACTCTGGTCTTTTTCGCCGCCAGGGGATGCGGTCCCTACCGTCATCTCGGACAGATTCTGCCGCGGCTGGGATGGCCCGAATGGTAACCTCCGAGATCGACGCACAGCGGAAGATCGGCTTGGCCAGAAAATTCGAGATCTTTGACCTATCGACGCTGTTTCTGGTTGGATATGGGAATTATCCGGCCGAGGCCCGGCCGGAGACCATCGAAAGGGCCGTGATCGAGGCGCTCCGGCAGGCGCCGAAGGATGCCCCATGACTGACGGAAACCTGCCGGGAGAGATCTGGCTGCCGGGCATACCTCATACCCCCTCGCCCAACTGCGACGCTCGCCCCAGGCCCGGAAAGGTGGACCTGCTGGTGATCCACAACATCAGCCTGCCGCCGGGTGAATTCGGCGGCGACCAGGTCGAGGCCCTGTTCCAGAACCGCCTGGACCCCGAAGCGCACCCCTATTTCCATGACATCGCGGGACTGCGCGTATCGGCGCATCTGTTCATCCGCCGCGACGGCGCGGCGCAGCAGTTCGTGGCCCTGGACCGGCGCGCCTGGCACGCGGGCGTGTCCTGCTTCCGCGGACGCGGGCGCTGCAACGACTTCTCCATCGGGATCGAACTCGAAGGCACCGACGAACTGCCCTACACCGATGCCCAGTACCAGCGCCTGGTGGCGCTGACCCGTCAGATACAGACCCTTTTCCCGGCCATCGACCGGGAACACGTCACCGGCCACGCCGACATCGCCCCGGGGCGCAAGACCGACCCGGGACCGGCCTTCGACTGGGCCCGCTATCTGGACGCCCTGGACTGAGCCGGCCTACCATGCCGATACCCCGGCCACATCACCCCACTAGACCATGCGCCTGCCCGCCCTGCTGAGCCTGCTCTGCCTGCTGACCGCCCTCGTCCACGCCGGCCCCGCGCGGCGCGTGGTCAGCCTGGCGCCACATACCACCGAGCTGGTGCTGGCCGCGGGCGGGCAAGAGCGTCTGGTGGCCGCGGTGCCCGCCGACGCGCCGCTGCCGTCCGGGGTGCTGCGCCTGTCGGCCATCGGCGGCCTGGACCGCGAGCGTCTCCTTGCCCTGCGCCCCGATCTGGTGGTGGCCTGGACCTCGGGCAACCGCCCGGCCGATCTGGCCTGGCTGCGCCGCCAGGGCATCCCGGTCTATGCCAGCGAGCCCCGCGACCTGGCCCGGATCGCCGAGGACATCCGCGCCCTGGGCCGGCTGATGGGCACCCGGGCCCGGGCCGAGCAGGCGGCACGGCGGTTTCTCGCGACCCTGGCGCGGGGCTGTGCCCGCGCACCCGCGCGCGAGGTCTATGTGGATATCTGGGACCACCCCGCCATGAGCCTGGGCGGGCGTCACTGGCTCAATGACGCGCTGACGCGCGCCGGCCTGCGCAACACCTTTGCGCAGGTCGATCGTGGTGTCTTCAGCGTGGAGCGCGAGGCCCTGATGGCGCGCGGCGCCCTGCCGCGGCTGCAACTGCGCGACGGGGTGCCGCTGGGCGCCCGGGCCCTGGGACGCCCGGGCCCGGCCGTGGCGGGGGCGGTGCAACAGCTTTGCCGCCAGCGGCGGTCCCTGCACCCGGCCCCGGCCGGGGAGACGGGCCGCTACTGAATCCGCCCGCCGCTCACTCGGCGATCACACCACGCGCGCGCAGCATCGCGACCACCCGATCCACATTGGCCTCCACGCTCTCGGTCCCGGTGGGGCAGCGTAGCTCGGGGTTGATCGGCGCCTCGTAGGGCGAGGAGATGCCGGTGAAGTCCGGGATCTCGCCGGCGCGGGCGCGCTTGTACAGCCCCTTGGGGTCGCGCGATTCGCACACCGAGAGATCGGCGTCGCAATAGATCTCGAGGAAATCGCCATGCGGGAACAGGCTGCGCACCCGCTCGCGGTCACGCCGCAGGGGCGAGATGAAGGCGGTCAGCACCATAACCCCGGTCTCGATCATGAGCTTGGCCACCTCGCCGACGCGGCGCAGGTTCTCCTCCCGGTCCTCCAGGCTAAAGCCCAGGTCGGAGCACAGGCCGTGACGCACATTGTCGCCGTCCATCACGAAGGTGTGACAGCCCATGTGGTGCAGGCGGTCCTCCACCGCGTGCGCCAGGGTCGACTTGCCGGAGGCCGAAAGGCCGGTGAACCACAGCACCAGGGATTTGTGACCGTTGCGCTGCTCCCGGTCCTCACGACTGATGGTAGGCTTGTGCCAGACCACATTGCTAGATTTTTTCATTAGTTCATACCCTTAAGTAATTGCAAAACCTCTCGCCACTCATACGTGGAACCGAAAAGCATCAGCGAGCACAACTCAAGCAAATCGCCGCGGCTCGCCCCCGCCCACGACGTTCTCCACGCAGCGGCCGCACAGTTCCGGGTGATCGGGATCCGCGCCCACGTCGGCGCGGTGGTGCCAGCAGCGCACGCACTTGGGATGGGCGCTGGCGGCGGCCTCGATGTACAGCCCCTCGATGTCGCAGGCCTGGGCGCTGTCGGGGCGCGCCTCCAGCGGCCGCACCCGGGCCTCGGAGGTGATCAGGACGAAGCGCAGCTCGCCGTCCAGACGCGCCAGTTCGGCGGCCAGATCAGGCGCGCAATACAGGGTCACCTCCGCATCCAGCGAGGCGCCGATCTCGCCCGCCTTGCGCATGCCCTCCAGCTGCCGCGCCACGGCCGAGCGCACCTGCATCACGCGCGTCCAGAAGCCGCGCGCCCGCTCCGCGTCCGGCATCGGCTGCAGATCCGTGTACCAGGTCTCCAGGAACACCGACTCGCTGCGCTCGCCGGGCATATGGCCCCAGACCTCGTCCGCGGTGAAGCTCATCACCGGCGCCAGCCAGCGCACCATGGCCTCGGCCACGTGCTGCATGGCGGTCTGGCAGGAACGCCGCCCCAGGCTGTCGGCCGGCATGGTGTACTGACGGTCCTTGATGACATCCAGATAGAAGCCGCCCAGATCGGCCACGCAGAAGTTGAGCACCTTCTGGTAGACGATGTGGAAGTTGTAATCGGCATAGGCCTGGCGGATCTCTTCCTGCAGCTGCAGGGCGCGGTCCACGATCCACTGGTCCAGGGCCAGCATGTCGCTGTGCGGCACCTGGTTGAGCGCCGGGTCGAAGCCGTTGAGATTGGCCAGCAGGAAGCGCAGGGTGTTGCGCATGCGCCGGTAGGCGTCGGCGGTGCGCTTGAGGATCTCGTCGGAGACGGTCATCTCCGAGCGGTAGTCGGTGGCCGCCACCCACAGGCGGATGATGTCCGCGCCCAGGGTCTTGAGCACCTGCTGCGGACTGACCACATTGCCCAGGGACTTGGACATCTTGCGGCCCTGGGCGTCCACGGTGAAGCCGTGGGTCAGGCAGGCCCGGTAGGGGGCCTGACCCTGCATCGCCACCGAGGTCAGCAGCGAGGACTGGAACCAGCCACGGTGCTGGTCGGAACCTTCCAGATACAGATCGGCCGGGCGCGCCAGTTCCTCGCGCCGGTCCAGCACGCAGGCATGGGTGACCCCGGAATCGAACCACACGTCCAGGGTGTCGCCGGCCTTCTCGTACTGGTCCGCCTCCGCGCCCAGCAACTCGGCCGGATCGAGATCGAACCAGGCCTGGATGCCCGACTGCTCGATGCGCTGCGCGACCGCCTCCACCAGGCGTTCGGTATCCGGGTGCAGCTCGCCGGTCTCGCGATGCACGAAGAAGGTGATGGGCACGCCCCAGGTCCGCTGACGCGAGATGCACCAGTCGGGCCGGTTCTCCACCATGCCCTGGATGCGCGCCTGTCCCCAGTCGGGGATCCAGTCCACCTGTTCGATCTCGCGCATCGCGGCCTCGCGCAGGCCGTTCTGCTCCATGCCGATGAACCACTGCGGGGTGGCGCGGAAGATGATCGGCGTCTTGTGGCGCCAGCAGCAGGGATAGCTGTGGGTCAGTTTCTCGGCATGTACCAGGGCCCCGCGCTCGCGCAGCACCTCGATCACGTGGTCGTTGGCCTTGAACACATGCTCACCGGCGAACAGCTCCGTGCCCTCGACGAAGACCCCGTTGCCGGCCACCGGGTTGTCCACCGGGATGCCGTAGCGCTGTCCAACCACGAAGTCCTCCTGGCCGTGGCCCGGGGCGGTGTGCACCGCCCCGGTGCCCGCGTCCAGGGTGACGTGCTCGCCCAGGATGATGGGCACCTGACGGTCATAGAAGGGATGCTGCAGCATCTGCCCCTCCAGCGCGGCGCCCTTGGCGCTGCCCAGGATCTCCCAGTCGCTCATCCCCCAGCGCTGCATGGCCGCCTCCCGCATGCCATCGGCCAGCACCAGGCGCTCCTTGCCGGCCTGCACCAGGACATAGTCCAGCTCGGCGTTCAGGGCCACCGCGCGGTTGGCCGGCAGGGTCCAGGGGGTGGTGGTCCAGATCACGACCGAGAGCGGGCCCTCGCCCGGCCCGCCGGAAAAGGCCTCCGCCAGCGATCCGGGATCGACGGCCGCGAAACGCACATCGATGGCCCAGGACGCCTTGTCCTTGTACTCCACCTCGGCCTCGGCCAGGGCCGAGCCGCAATCGGTGCACCAGTGCACCGGCTTGGCGCCCTTGACGATGTGTCCGTTGGCCGCGATGCGCCCCAGGGCGCGCACGATGTCCGCCTCCTGGGCGTAGTTCATGGTCAGATAGGGATTGTCCCAGTCGCCCAGCACCCCGAGCCTGCGGAAGTCGCTGCGCTGGCGCTCGACCTGCTTGAAGGCGTAGTCCCGGCAGGCCTGGCGGAACTCGGCCGCGCTGACCTTGTGCCCGGGCTTGCCGACCTTCTTTTCCACCTGCAGCTCGATGGGCAGGCCGTGGCAGTCCCAGCCGGGCACATAAGGGGCGTCGTAGCCCTCCAGGGTGCGGCCCTTGATGATCATGTCCTTGAGCAGCTTGTTGACCGCGTGCCCGATGTGGATGTCGCCGTTGGCATAGGGCGGACCATCGTGCAGCACGAACTTGTCGCGTCCGGCAAAGCGCTCGCGGATCTTCCGGTAGAGCCCGTTCTCCTCCCAGCGCCTGAGCATCTCGGGCTCGCGTTGGGCGAGATTGGCCTTCATGGGGAAGGCGGTTTTCGGCAGGTTCAGGGTTTCTTTGTAGTTGCTCACGGTCAGTCCTGATTTCCTAGGGCGATGCGCTGGACAGACGTTCACGCGCAAGCTCGGCATCGCGCAGGATCTGCTGTCGCAGTTCATCGAATGAATCGAATCTTTTCTCGTCACGGATACGCTCGATGAAGCGCACCGTGACCTGCTCGCCGTACACCTCGCGGTCGAAATCGAACAGGTGTACCTCGAGCAGAAAACGGTCGTCGCCCTCCAGGGTCGGGCGGTTGCCCACATTGGCCACACCGTCCAGCGGACGCGCGTCCAGGCCGTCGACGCGCACCGCGAAGACCCCGCGCACCGGGCTCTTGCGCCGCAGCAGACCGACGTTCATGGTCGGAAAGCCGATGCTGCGGCCGCGCTTGTGGCCATGACCCACGCGGCCGCTGACCGAGTAGTCGCGGCCCAGGCAGCAGCGCGCGGTGGCCAGGTCGCCGGCGGCCAGGGCCTCGCGGATGCGCGTGCTGCTGATGCGCCCGCAGGCATCGCTGACCGTGGCCAGGCTCTCGACCGAAAAGCCATGCTCGCGGCCAGCCTGGCACAGCAGCGCGAAATCCCCCTGGCGCCGGAAACCGAAACGGAAATCGTCACCCACATACAGATGCCGGATGCCCAGGGCGTCGACCAGCAGCTGGCGCACGAACTCGGGCGCCGGCTGCATCGCCAGGTCCTGGTCGAAACGCAGCAACAGCACCCGCTCGATACCCGCCTCGCGGATCAGATGCAGCTTCTCGCGCGCCCGGGTCAGGCGCGGCGGAGCGGCCTCCGGCTGGAAGTATTCCAGCGGCTGCGGCTCGAAGGTGATCACCAACGAGGGCAGACCCAGCTCGCGGGCACGCGCGCGCAGCGCGGCAAACACCGCCTGGTGCCCCAGGTGCACACCATCGAAATTGCCGATGGTGGCCACGCAGCCCCGGTGATCCGGGCGCAGATTGTGCTGTCCGCGGATGAGTAACACGCCGTCCCCACATGAATCCATCGGCCGGCGCCATCCGGCCCTGGCCTGAAACGTGAAAGTTTACCAATAAAAGCAGGCGCGCCGTGGCGGCATCGCTCAATCCGTGGTATTCGGACGACCGCGCAGGCCGTCGAGCAGCAGCAGGATCACGCCCAAGGTGATGGCGCTGTCTGCCAGGTTGAACGAGGGGAAATAGTGCCCGTTCCAGTGCCACTGCAGAAAATCCACCACCCGGCCCGCGCTCACCCGGTCGATCAGATTGCCCAGGGCCCCGCCCAGGATCAGCGACAGGGCCCAGCCCTCCAGGCGCTGTCCCGGGCCGAGACGCCACAGCCAGACCAGGATGCCCAGCGAGATCACCCCGCCCAGGCCGATGAACAGCCATTGCTGCCAGCCCCCGGCGCCGGCCAGAAAGCTGAAGGCCGCGCCCTCGTTGTAGGCCAGGGTCAGGTTGAACACCGGCCAGACCTCGATCACCTGGTGCTCGCGCAGATGCCCCACGATCCAGGACTTGCTCGCCTGATCCAGCAGGACCACCAGCAGACTGAAAAGGATCAAACGCGGCATCATTCCCTCCTCGCAGAACGAAGCAGAGCGGCCAGGCGGACCCCGCTCAGCCACAGCACGGCAAAATAGGCCCCGGCACCGGCCAGGATCCAGCCCGACAGATAGAGGGCGCGGTGCAGACCGTCGAGATCGAACCAGGACACCCGCTCAAGGGCCCCCTGCCACAGCACCAGCGCCATCACCGCGCAGGCCAGGCCGACCTGCAGCAGCAGGCGCGCCCAGCCCGGGTGCGGCCGGTACACGCCGCCGCGGCGCAGGCCGCGCCACAGCAGATAGGCGTTGAGATAGGCCGACAGGCTGGTGGCCAGCGCCAGCCCCGCGTGCCGCAGCGGAAAGATCAGGATGATGTTGAACACCATATTGGCCAGCATGGCGATCACCGCGATCCGCACCGGCGTGCGCGTGTCCTGGCGCGCGTAATAGCCCGGCGCCAGCACCTTGATGCCGATGAAGGCCAGCAGCCCCACGGCATAGGCCACCAGGCTGCGCTGCGACATCAGCACATCGTCGGCGCTGAACACGTCCGACAGGAACAGGGTGCTGATCATCGGCCGCGCCAGCACCGCCAGCCCCACCGCGGCGGGCAGACCGAACAACAGGGCCATGCGCAGGCCCCAGTCCAGGCTGGCCTGGAAGTCCTCCGGCGACTCGGCCGCGCGCTCGCGCGACAGCCGCGGCAGCAGCACCGTGCCCAGCCCCACCCCCAGCACACCCAGCGGGAACTCCATCAGGCGATCCGAATAGTACAGCCAGGAGATGCTGCCGGTGACCAGGGTCGAGGCCAGCACCGTATCCAGCAGCAGGTTGATCTGGGTCACCGAGACCGCGAACAGGGCCGGCACCATCAGCCCGAGGATGCGCCGCACCCCGGGGTCGGAAAAGCCCAGGCGCGGCCGGGGCAGCAGCTCCAGGCGCGCCAGGAAGGGCAACTGAAACACGAACTGGGTGACCCCGGCGATCAGCACCCCCCAGGCCAGGGCCACCACCGGCTGCTGCATCAGCGGGCTCAGCCACAGGGCGCAGGCGATCAGCGACAGATTCAGCAGCACCGGCGTGAAGGCCGGCACCGCAAAGCGGTTCCAGGCGTTCATGATGCCGCCCGCGAAGGCGGTCAGCGAGATGAAGAACAGATAGGGAAAGGTCAGGCGCAGCATGTGCGCGGCCAGGGCCAGTTTCTCGTCCTGCCCGTCCATGACCCAGCCGAAGGCGAACAGGCCAACCACCAGGGGCGAGGCCAGCATGCCCAGGCCGGCGACCAGCAACAACACCAGGCCCAGGCTGCCCGCCACATGGTCGATGAAGCCACGCAGCTCGGCGTGGTCGCGCTGCTCCTTGTACTCGGTCAGCACCGGCACGAAGGCGGTGGCGAAGGCCCCCTCGGCGAACAGGCGGCGCAGGAAATTGGGGATCTTGAAGGCCACGAAAAAGGCGTCGGTGAGCGCATTGGCCCCGAACACGTGGGCCAGCACCAGATCGCGCACGAAACCGAGCAGGCGCGAAGACAGGGTGAACACCCCGACCGTCGATAGTGAGCGAAAGAGAGACAGCGCTGAATCCTGGTTTTGCGGTGTATTACTACAATTGGGGAAGTATAACCTGTCCGCCTGATCATATACGGGTCTCCCGCTTCGAGATGAGGCTTCTCCGGAAACAAGAGAACGTATCGACATACTTCAAAGTCTATATACTCTGGAGTCTCAGGAATCCACGAGCGCGGCACGTTCGTAAAGCGACTCACCTCATACCATACGGCGCACTCAGAACGCATAAAATATCCTAATAGAATCAACACCACAGACCATTATTCAAACTCGCAATGGACACTGAGCATCACCACGTCGTGGTCCTGGGCGCTAGCCCCAAGCCCGCACGCTACGCCAACCAGGCGGTTCGCCTGTTGCTGGAACACGGCTACCGCGTCACCCCGGTGCATCCGCGCTTCGAGGAGATCGAGGGCCTGCGCGTGGCCAACCGCCTCGAAGACGTCCCCCAACCGGTGGACACCCTGACCCTGTACGTCGGGCCGGAGCGCCTCATGGCCCAGATCCCGGCCCTGCTGGCGCTGAGGCCGGGCCGGGTGATCTTCAACCCGGGCACGGAATGCCCCGAATTCCAGCAGGCCCTGGACCAGGCCGGTATCGAATGGTTCGAGGCCTGCACCCTGGTCCTGCTGCGCACGCATCAGTTCTGAGACCGTGGGACGCTACCGCCCCCCGGCCCCGCCCCGCTCCCCCTATGTCACGCGCGAGGGCTTCGAGCGCCTGAAGGCCGAGCAGCAATCACTGTGGGCGCGCCGGCGCGAGGTGGTCGCACACCTCTCGGCCGCCGCGGCCGAGGGCGACCGCTCCGAAAACGCCGAATACATCTACCGCAAGAAGCAGCTGCGCGAGCTGGACCGGCGCATCCGATATCTGCAGAAACGCCTGCCGGTCCTGAAGGTCGTGGACCGGATACCGGAACAGCAGGACCGGGTCTTCTTCGGCGCCTGGGTCACCCTCGCCGATGCGCGGGGCGAGACCCGCTGCTACCGGATCGTGGGCGCCGACGAGTTCGACCCGGCCAGGGACTGGATCAGCATCGACGCCCCTCTGGCGCGCGCCCTGCTGAAGCGCGCCCTGGACGACCGGGTGCGGGTGCGCCTGCCCGAGGGCGAGGCGACCTTCGAGATCGTGGACATCCGCTACGACGCGGGACTTGAATAATTCTCTCCGCAGACGCACATTTGCCCGGGACCCGGCGCCCGGGAGGGGCGCGGAAAGGCTGACACACAAGTGGAGAACGGGAACGTGCGACTTCTACTCTTTTTCGGTACCAACATCGCCATACTGGTGGTCATCAGCGTGGTGTTCCGCCTGCTCGGCATCGACAACCTGCTGGCCGCCAACGGGGTGGATCTCAATCTCAACGCCTTGCTGATCTACTCGGCCATCATCGGCTTCTCGGGCTCGATCATCTCGCTGTTCATGTCCAAGTTCATGGCCAAGCGCAGCATGGGCGTGCAGGTCATCGAACAGCCCGCCAACAGCACCGAACAATGGCTGGTGGACACCGTCGCCCGGCTGGCGCAAAAGGCCGGCATCGGCATGCCCGAGGTCGGCATCTTCCAGGGTCCGCCCAACGCCTTCGCCACCGGCTGGAACCGCGACAGCGCCCTGGTCGCGGTATCCACCGGCCTGCTGCAGGACATGAACCAGGACGAGATCGAGGCCGTGCTGGGGCACGAGATCAGCCACGTCGCCAACGGCGACATGGTCACCATGACCCTGATCCAGGGCGTGGTGAACACCTTCGTGGTGTTCCTGTCGCGCATCGTCGGTCACATCGTGGACCGGGTGATCCTGAAGAACGAGCGCGGACACGGCATCGGCTTCTTCCTGGCCTCGATGGTGGCGCAGGTGGTGCTGGGCATCCTCGCCTCCATGATCGTGATGTGGTTCTCGCGCTGGCGCGAATACCGCGCCGATGCCGGGGGCGCGGCCCTGGCCGGGCGGCAGAAGATGATCGCCGCCCTGCAGCGCCTGCAGCAGGGCCATGCGGTCGAGCCCCTGCCGGACGAGATGGCGGCCTTCGGCATCACCGGCGGCAGGGTCGCGGCCCTGTTCGCCAGTCACCCGCCGCTGGAGGACCGCATCGCCGCCCTGCGGCAGGCGGCCTGAGGCATCCGGCTTCGGAACCCGCTCAACGATCCGCCATGCGCGAGAACCACATCACGATCA
>JALVTT010000066.1 GCA_027024025.1 Sedimenticola sp. | reverse complement strand
TGGCTGCCGATGGCCAGCACGCCGACCAGGGGCGGGGCCTGGATGGGGATCAGGGCCGCCGAGCCGGTCTCGCCGGCCTGCGGCCCGAACAGGTATTCCAGCTGTTCCTGCGGCAGGCTGCCGCAGCTGGGCCGCTCGCGCGCGAGGAAGTCGCTGAACATGGCCGGCCCGGGCTCGGCGGCGTGGGCCGCCAGGTCGTCGGCGGAAAACAGCTTCATCTCCACCGCGTCGGCGCGGAACAGGTTGCGCAGCTCGTCCTGCAGGGTGTTGAGCACCTCGTCGAAGCTGCGGGTCTCGATCAGGGCCAGGGTCAGGCGGTGCAGACGGCGGGCCAGGCTGTCGTTCTCGCGCGCGATGGCGATCAGGGATTCGAGCTGCTCGCGGTACTGCCGGTTCTGCGCGCGCAGGGTGGCGACCTGGCGCTCGATCAGCGAGACCGCGTCGCCGGTGGGGTGGGGGATGTCGATGCGGGCCAGCACCTCCGGGTGCCGCGCCAGAAAGTCGGGGTGGGCGACAAGATAGTCGGCGACCTGCTGTTGCGGGTCGTCGTCCTGGGTGTTTTCGTCGTCGTGCCGGAGACTCATAGCTCGATGCTGCCCTCGAAGACCTCGGTGGCCGGACCGGTCATCCAGACCGGTTCATCATTGCCGGACCAGCTTATCACAAGATCCCCGCCGCGAAGGTGTACCCGCACCCGTTCCTCCAGCAGGCCGCGCAGGCGGCCGGAGACCACCGCGGCGCAGGCCCCGGTGCCGCAGGCCAGGGTCTCGCCGGCGCCGCGTTCGTACACCCGCAGGTCGATCTCGTCGGGCGCGCGCACCGCCATGAAACCGACGTTCACGCGCTGCGGAAAGGCGGGGTGGGACTCGATCGCCGGGCCCAGGGTCTCCACCGGGGCGTCCGCCACCGAATCGACACGCAGCACGGCGTGCGGATTGCCCATGGAGACCGCGCCGATCTCCAGCCGCTCTCCGTTCACCTCCAGCGGGTAGCTGTCGGCCCGCGCCGGGGCGTCGAAGGGCAGGCTGGCCGGGTCCAGGGCGGGCGGCCCCATGTTGACCCTCACCTGGCCGTCCTCGAGCACCGTCAGTTCGATCGGGCCGCGCGCGGTGCCCACCGGGATCCGGTCCTTGTCGCTGAGGCCGTGGTCGCGCACATAGCGGGCGAAGCAGCGCGCGCCGTTGCCGCATTGCTCGACCTCGGAGCCGTCGGCGTTGTAGATGCGGTAGTAGAAGTCGGTGTCCGGGTCGCGCGCCGGCTCGATCAGCAGCACCTGGTCGCAGCCCACGCCGAAGCGGCGGTCGGCCAGGTGACGGATCTGCCGCGGGTCCAGTTCGACCGGGGCGCGCGTGGCGTCGAAGACCACGAAGTCGTTGCCCAGGCCGTGCATCTTGGTGAAGTGATAACGCATGCCGCCAGTGTATCACCGCCGCGCGTGACAGCTGCCGCGCACCGCCCAGTGCCGGTCGCTGACCTGGCTCAGCTCCAGCTCGTGCAGCTGGTGGCGCTGCAGCTGTTCGCGCACCTCGTCCAGGGTGTAGGCGGCGAGCAGGGAGTTGCGGAAGTCCTGGCGCAGCACCTCGGGCTCGTTCAGGGCATAGGTCTCCACCAGGCTGTCCGCGGCCATGCGGTTGCGCGGCCGCAGCAGGTCCATCACCAGCACCCGGGCGCCGTTGGCGGCGCAGTGGCGCAGGGTCAGCCACAGGTCGTCCGGGTCCTCCAGGTGGTGCAGCAGGCTGTTGCTGAGCACATAGTGGTAGTGCCCCTCGGGCAGTTCGATGCTGGGCAGGGTGATCTGGCGCAGGCGCAGGCGCGCGGCCAGCTCCGGGTGGCCGGCCAGCCGGGCGCGCGCCTGGTCCAGCATGGCCGTGGCGCCGTCGACGGCGTCCATGCGCAGTTCCGGATATTCGCGCAGCAGGGCGATGGGGATCTCGGCCGGGCCGCAGCCCAGGTCCAGGGCGCGGCCCCGCAGCCCGCCGGGCTGCAGCTGACGCAGCA
>JALVTT010000065.1 GCA_027024025.1 Sedimenticola sp. | reverse complement strand
GGGCCATACCCGGCACCTCCCCCAGTTGTGGGGGAGGCTGAGGGGGAGAAGCCCTTGGCGGGAGCAACGGATACCTGAAGCGATGAGCGGAATTGTCAGATGAGCTGGAAACAGCGACTCGCCCACTGGATCAACGAATTCGAGGAGATCGCCATCGCCACTCTGCTGGGGCTGATGACCGCGATCACCTTCGCCAATGTGGTGGACCGCTATCTGTTCCACGCGGGCATCATCTGGGGCCTGGAGGCCACCACCTATCTGTTCGCCTGGCTGGTGCTGTTCGGTGTCAGCTACGCGGTCAAGATCTCGGCCCACCTCGGGGTGGACGCCTTGGTCAAGTTGTTCAATCCCCGTCTGCAGAAGGCGCTGGCGCTGCTGGCGGTGGCCGCCTGTCTGCTGTTCGCGGGCCTGCTGCTCTACGGCGGCTGGGAGTACTGGGTACGCTTCTATACCCGGCTGAATTTCCTGGAGGTCGAGGACGTGCCTTTCCCTCACTGGCTGCAGGCCCTGTTCGGTCTGGTCGAGGACGGCGAGGCCCGTTATGAGAATCTGCCTCGCTATATCCCCTATGCCATCCTGCCGATCGGCATGGCGCTGCTGTTCCTGCGCTTTCTGCAGGCCGGCTGGCGTATCTGGAAGGGCGAACAGCGCCTGGTGATCGCCAGCCACGAGCTGGACGATGTGATGGAGGAGATGGAGGCCGACCTGGAACGGCATCCGGAGATCCCGGGCATCAACGGCAGGGAGGGGCGCTGAGCATGGAGGTCGCGCTGCTGTTCGCGGGGGTGCTGTTGCTGCTGGCCATCGGGGTGCCGATCGCGGTGGCCCTGGGGCTGTCGAGCATCCTGTTCCTGCTGCATTACTCGGACGGCTCGCTCAGTTCGGTGGCGCAGACCCTGTTCGAGGCCTTCGAGGGACACTACACCCTGCTGGCCATTCCCTTCTTCATCCTGGCCTCGTCCTATATGTCCACCGGCGGGGTGGCGCGGCGCATCATCCGCTTCGCGATCGCGGTGGTGGGCCATATCCGCGGCGGGCTGGCGATTGCCGGCGTCTTTGCCTGCATGCTGTTCGCGGCCTTGTCGGGCTCTTCGCCGGCCACCGTGGTGGCCATCGGCACCCTGGTGATCGCGGGCATGGTCAAGGTCGGCTACGGCCGCGATTTCGCGGCCGGGGTGATCTGCAATGCCGGTACCCTGGGGATCCTGATCCCGCCGTCCATCGTGATGGTGGTGTATGCCGCCGCCACCGATGTCTCGGTCGGGCGGATGTTTCTGGCCGGCATCATCCCGGGCCTGCTGGCCGGGACCATGCTGATGGTCGGTATCTATGTGGTGGCCCGGGTCAGGAACCTGCCGGCCCAGCCCTGGGCGGGCATGGGCGAGATCCAGGCCGCGGCGCGCGACGCGGGCTGGGGGCTGTTCCTGATCGTGATCATCCTGGGCGGCATCTATGGCGGGATCTTCACGCCCACCGAGGCGGCGGCGGTGGCCTCGGTGTACGCATTTCTGATCGCCAACTTCGTGTACCGGGACATGGGACCGCTCAAGGGACGGCCGCGCCGCCGCGAGGGCGAGGCCTGGTGGCGCGGGCTGTTGCGCGGCTGGTGGGAGTTTCTGCTCTATCTGCTGCCCGCGATCTTCCATCGCGACCACCGGCACACCCTGGTGGAGGCCGGGCGCCTGACCATCATGCTGATGTTCATCATCGCCAACGCGCTGATCCTCAAGCAGGTGCTGACCGAGGAGCGCATCCCTCAGGAGATCGCGCAGAGCATGCTGGCGGCCGGTTTCGGGCCGGTGATGTTCCTGGTGATCGTCAACCTGATCCTGCTGATCGGCGGGCAGTTCATGGAACCCTCGGGGCTGATCGTGATCGTGGCGCCGCTGGTGTTTCCGATCGCCATGAAGCTGGGCATCGACCCCATCCACCTGGGCATCGTGATGGTGGTCAACATGGAGATCGGCATGATCACTCCGCCGGTGGGGCTCAATCTGTTCGTCACCGCCGGGGTGGCGCGCATGCCGGTCCTGGCGGTGGTGCGCGCGGCCCTGCCGTGGCTGGCCATCCTGTTCGTATTCCTGCTCATGGTCACCTACATCCCCTGGTTGTCGACGGTGGTGCCGACCGCCCTGATGGGGCCGGAGATCGTGACCCAGCATTGAGGCGGATCAGTAGTCCGGGATGTTCAGGGGCGCCTTGGGCGGCATCGGAATCCGCTTCAGGTCCGGCTCATCGGTCAGCCTCAGGTACAGCATGCCGTGGTTGGGCGCGTAATCCTGGGAACGCTCGATGGACAGATTGCCGCCGATGTGCAGGAAGCGGTTGACGCGGTATTCCAGGGCACCTTCCAGGCTGTAGCCGGTGCCCGGTCCGCTGCTGGCCTTGTAGAAGGGGTTGATGCCGGTGGTGCCGCTGATGGCCTGCGCCCTGGCCTGCAGGGCCGGGTCAGTCGGGAAGTAGGGCGCGCGGTCGGTCTTGGACTGCGAGCGGCTGATCGAACCACGGGCGTCCCAGGACCAGCGGGCGTTCCGGCCATACCAGTCCAGGGCGGTGGACAGCGAGAGGTACTGTTTGGGACTGTAATAGCCGCCATGGCCCCAGGTGTACTCACCGAGGTTGTGCTGGTGTTGCCAGTACATGCCGTTGAGCGAGACGCTGACGCGCTGGTCGGGTTCGCGCAGCCATTTGTAATAGGTGCCCGCGAGCAGGCGGAAGCGGTCGTTGGAGCCTACGTGCTGACCGCTCAGTTTGTGGAACTCGAAGTCGCTCCAGACGCCCCAGGGGCCGCCGTCGTCGTGCGACAGGCCGAGTGTCAGGCCGGTGGCGTTGACGCCGCCCCATTTCCGTCCGGAGTTGGGGTCGGTGGTGCCCGCGTAACTCAGCAGGGAACTGGTGATCGGCCGTCTGGACAGATCGATGCTCCAGTCGATGGGGCCGAGGCTGTCCTTGTAGCGGATGCCGCCGATCAGGTAGTGGACCGGAAAGCCAATGGGCGTGGTGCCCGCGTCGATGCGCCATTGATCGTCTTCATAGCCGAACAGCAGGCCGACCCCGTCGGCTTTCTGCCTGCCGGGCAGCGAGGCGCAACCGGCGGTGCACAACAGGTTGGTGCCCAGGTCGGCACGGTCGCGGGGGTTGGCCATGTTCAGGGTGCCGGCATCCAGATGCGTGGGTTCGACATGGGCGAAGACATATCCCTTGTATAGCGGTTGCCGTCCCTCGATGGATGTGCGCAGGGCGCTCAGATTGGAGAGCCCCTTGGTCGCGGAACGGCTGCCGAAATCCAGGCTTGCAGTGAGGGTCCGCCTTTCCTGTGCCATGGCAGTATCGACCTCTTCAGCCACAGGCACGGGCGCGGTGTCGGCCCAGTCGGCCCATTGTTGAGCGGGGTCTCGCTGATCGCCCGGCGGCAATAGCGCCTGCCGGTACACGGCAAGGGCGTTGTGTCCGTTGTGGGATGCGGTATCCAGACGGGCCAGGCGTCGAAGCATCTCGTGGTCGCTGGAATATCGCCGGGCCATGTTCCCCACCAGCTGCTGCGCAAGCTGCTTTTCTCCTCCCTTGTAGAGGATGGGGATGAGCCGCATGCGTGTCTCGGTGTCGTTCTCCGGCAGGATGGCGAGCAGGTCATCGACCTCCTGTCTGGCCAGAGGATGACTGCCTGGCCGGGATGTCAGCAGCTCGATGCGCTCGATCCGGTAATCCTTGTTGTTCGGGGCCAGGGTGCTTGCCGCCAGGAGGTCGTCGAGCGCCTGGGGGATATCGCCTTGACCGCGCGCGGCGCGTGCTCGGGCATAAAGCAACGACGCTGTAACTGGCAGGCGCTGGATGGCCTGATCCAGGACACGCCGGGACTGCTCGTAGTCATTTTTTTTGAGCAATTGCTGGGCCATGGCCAGGCTGTTTTTGCTGTCCAGTTTAGCCAGTTCACGGGTCTGGCGGGCACTGATATGCTCAGTATGCCAAAGCTGGGCGATTCTTGCGTGAGCGGCGGCATGCATATGGGCGGCCTGCAGCGCGTCGATCAGGTCAAGTTGCAGATCCGGGTCGCGGGCTTCCGGTCTGTCCAGGTGTTTGGACAACAGTTGTACCGCGTGTTTGGGCTTGCCGAGTCGTTGCCATGCGCCAGCCAGGATGCCGCTGGCCAGGGGGCTGTCCAGCGCTTCCGGGGTCTCGGCCGCGCGCAGTATCTTCTTCGCTTCGGCTTCCTTGCCCTTGCGGTAAAGGGCCAATGCCCGGTCACGCTGGATACGTGTCAAAAGCGCCAGCCGCGTGTCACGGTATTTGGGAGACATCTGGGCCTCCGGAATGGCATCGATCTGCGCGATGGCATCTTGGTCGCGGTCGACGGAGCGGAGGAAGAGTGCATAGGCATAGTGCATCTCCGGATCCGAGGGCGCTATACGCAGGCCTTGTTCGAACAGATCGATGCCTTCGAGCGAGCCCCGGGTTTTGTATTGCAGGCGGGCCAGGTCGAACCGTACCCAGGGGTTGGCGGGGGCCACTTCCAGGGCGCGCCGAAGCGAACCACGAGCAGCTGTGACCCGGCCATCCGCGAGTTGGATGTCGGCCAGATCCCGAAGCGCGCCGGCTAGCAGGCGTGGATGTTCGCTGCCCAGTTTCCGGCGTTGCCTCGATGTCAGGCTGTCGAGAAAACGAACGGCATCGGCGGGCGACCGTCTGGACTTCAGCTCGGCAAGGCCATGCAGCGCGGCCCAGTTGGTGGGATCAATCCTCAGGGCACGCCGGTAGAGGCGCGCTGCCTCGGGGTCTTCATGACGGAGCGCGAGCACGTCGCCAAGCCGTGCCAGGCCGGTGGCTTCGGATGGGTCAAGCTTGATAGCTTGATGCAGCAGTTGGCTGGCTTGATCGATCTGTCCCGCATCAGAGGCGGCCTTTGCCTGGCTCAGCAGATCCCAGTAGCGCGCCGTCTTGGCAAGTGAACGCCATTTACCCCGCCTTTCCTGGTCATCGAGACGCGATGCTCTTTGGAAAAGTTGCCTGGCCTCCTGACGGTTCCCCTGGCGAAGTTCAACCAAGCCAAGATAGCCTAGAGCTTCCCCTTGATTGGGGCGTCTCCTCAATATCCGTTCTAGTTGATGTCTGGCTGCCTCGTTTTTTCCATGTTCGATCAACTTTTCCGCCTTGGCAAGTTCGGGGTCGCGGGGCGGGGCAGTAGTATTTGTGGCCTTGGCCGATACTTTGGCTTTGGGCGTTGTTTGCGCTTCCGCAGTTTGTTTGGCGGTAAGGTCGGTCAGCTGTTTCCGCCGTTCAATTACGTCGTAGTCATCTGGATAACGGACAAGGTATTGTTCGGCCAGTGGGAGTCCAATTAATGGCTCAGATGTGCGCATAATCAACTCGCGCCAGTCGCTACGAGCCTTTGTCTCTAAAGCGGGATAGGCGGTTAATTGTCCAAAGATGGCGTTTGCCTCATGGATGGAGTTCGGTCGTTGTGCCAATGTTTCGGCTAGTAGCAGTCGATAGTTAAGGTTGCCCGGGTAGTAGCGTGTCAGTATGCGTGCAACTGACTCGGCCTCAGCTGTTTTGTTTAGTGATTTCAGAAGCAGGGCGTATCGATAGGCCAATGGGCCGGGGGCTGGGCCATTAGGCATGGCAATGCGCCATTTTTCCAGTGCTGCCTCGGGTCGACCTCCCTTTGTCAGCAGCATGGCCATGCGCAGAGGAGTTGGCACAGAACCCGAGTAGGAAGGCATATATTGCTTGACGGCCCGCGTATAAGGGCTATCGGGATGATTTTGGATCAACCGTTCCAAATCCTGTTCCGCTGCCTTTCTGTTCTTTCGCTTGAGCTTGATAAAGGCGTCCAGCGCGAGTGCTCCTGGATGGTCAGGGTGGGCGCGCAGAATCTTGCCTACCTGATCTTCGGCACGACCAAGGTCATCCAGGGAATAGGATGTATTGGCGTATTCAAACAGCAAATCCGCTCCCGCCGGTGCGGCAAGCCCGGACAGGGGTGCGAATAGGAAGAGTAATGAAGTGATCAAATGCCTTAAGTATGTTTCCATTCTGGCTCCAGGCGTCCGTCAGCAGCAAATTGATATTGACCGTTCAGCCAACCAAGGCTGAACAGTGCCAGGATTTTTGAGTAATAGCCCGCTTCGCTCAGATCCATGCCATTTAGCCGTTGACAGTAAGTTTCGACATCCCGTTGATATCCGAGGCTTTCAAGCAGCGGAAGAATGGTCGTGTGCAATAGCGGGTTTAGATGACCAGAAGCTTTTCCTGTCTCAGTGTCAATCCGTTCAGGAAAGAGACCAGGACGCATAAATCGCACAAGCGCATGCTCAAAATGAGATCGTAGAATAGGGGCCCAAATTTCTTGCGGCGAGAGTAACCCTACCCAAAGGTAGGTGCGGAGTGCGTTGTAGCTTCCGGTTCGCGATTTTTTTGATTCCGGATGAATGTTCCCGTGTTTGTCAATTTCCAGCCAGTCTGATTGTAAGCCGTTAGCTCTGGACAGCAGGATTCTGGCGCTACTCTCTAGAATGGCGGCCCAGGCCTGGTTCGGGTAGAGGATCGCCAGGCGGCGCAGCACCTGTATGGGCAGATAGCTGGGACTGACCACTGTACTGCCATCCTTGTGAGAGAAGCCCTGCTTTCCAGGTAACAGGATACGCCCGAGTATAGGGGTATCGACAGTCTCCTGAGCAAGGATCTTGTCTGCGAGCTGGCGCCCCAGTTCGCGGTAGCTGGTTTCTCCCCAGAGACGCCCAGCTTCAAGCAGTGTGTAACTCAGCCACAAGTCGGCATCGCTGGCTGAATTGTTGTCCAGGATTTTCCAATCTCCGTCTTTGCTTTTGCCCCAAAGCCAGGCCGGTAGGTTTGCAGAAAGGTCGCCATGGGCCAGGTTATTGAGCGTCCAAGACAATATGCGGGAAAAGCGCGCCTGGTCGTTCCAGACCAAGGCCATGAACAATGCGTAGGCCTGGGCTTCCGATGTGGTGCGGCGATCTGGCTTGGAATAGTCGATGACCCGGCCATCGCTGGACAGCATCTCTTGAGCGAACGACTCCCAGGACACCGGTGCCGGACAGGTGACCGGCACCGGTGCCGCAGAGGCGCAATGTAGGCAGGAAAGTAGTACCACGCCTGCCAATCTGCCATTGAAACGATGGCTGGGTCTGACCATTTATGCTTGCTGTTTTTGGGCCAGTCGCCGTGCGGCACGCCTACGCAGCCATGCCCACAGCCCAATAGCAAGGATCACTATGGTGGCCAAGGTTATCAGACTCAACGCTAGAGGGTGGTGAGACAATTTGTACCACAGCAGCGTCCACGGGGGGAGGTTGCCTAGATGATAGGTATCACCCACAAGCACATCTTCGATGGCATCGACTTCCTTGCCACGGAAGAAGGTGGCGCTCCCTTGGATCTTGCTTCGCGTATCGTTACCCAGTAGGCCTTTACGAATAGCATCAAGTCCGTCGCCTTGGTTCGCGGTCATTGCAACCACGCTATGCTCAGAACTCTGCGGAGATTGGAAGCCTATCAGAGCGCCAAGCGTACCCGACGGGAAAGATGTCACCTGGGCAGCAGCCTCCGTATTAGGGCCTTTGCCGAGTTTTGTCCAGTTATCCCAACGGTTTGCCCGCTCGACCGGTTCCGAGAATATGCTCAGATCCTTGAAGGCGCCGTTGTTCGGGCTGATATCCCATTGCCTGAACATTTGGCTCGCGACTCGCGATCCGATAATAAGGATATCTTTGTCATTTGCCGGCTTATTCTCGGTTGACAACACAATATCCAGACCCGTTACCGGATAACCGGTAATGGCGCCCAGCCTGCCCATCACGGCCAGCATCAGGCGGACATCCTGGGATGCTGGCCGGCTACTCATATAGAGTTGGGTTTCGCTTAGATCGGCCATGCGGGTAAAGGGATAGCCGGATTCGGCAAAATAATGCAGGTTCGGCATTTCCGCATAATGGGGGAAACCACTGAAGTCGATCTGTGAATCGGCATCGATGGCCGCAATGGTGTTGTCAAGCACGGTATCCTGACATTCGCCTTTCTTGTGATATGCGAAGGTGAAGTCAAAACGGAGCCGGTTCTGCATGCCAAGCTTGTAGGTTGGCAGCAGCACTGAATTGCCGCCTACCAGGGTGGCGCCGGGAACTGGAAGGCGCACATGCTTTTTGATCCCCCCTTGGCCTTTCTCATAAAGGTTGAAGGTTTGAACAAAGCTGTTGTTTAAGAACAGGCTCAAACGCGATTCGTCGGTATCGATCGGAGGCGAATAACGGTATTTAAGATCCAGCGGAACCCCCTTGCTGTCCCAGAAGAACAGGTCTGGCGGAATGTGTAGATCGACGTTAATTGGGCCTGGAATATGTCCTTTGACTTGCAGGTCATCGGACCCCGTCAGTTCCCCGAACTTGACGGGGCGATCCAGCGCTACCCAGCGTGGCGCATCATAGGGTTTTCTGGGAGCCAGGTGACGCGGTGCCTTGAAAGTGACCACAGGACCGGAAAGGGTTGCAGTACTCGTAGTCAGCGCGACGGCCGCTTCGCGCAGCTCTTCGGAATTTCGGCCCAGAACCAACAGTAACTTTCCATATGGGCGGTTTTCCGGTGTTATGACGGCAACCGTAGGCCCTTCGATTTGTGGATGATTTTTGAAGTAACCTGGAAGGTATCTAGCCAGTATGGTGTCGGTGGCTACTACGACGCCATAGCGACCTTTGATTTCGGAGAGGTCGTGGGCGACCGGGAAATCGGCACCGCGCCAGTCGGCGCGCGCGCCAAACCAGGAGGATAGGATCGCGGCGGCTTCGAGAGTCTTGTCATCCGCATCCTGTGGCACCACGAATGGCAGTTGCAGCATGCTGGGATCCCGCTTGTCGAAGAAAGGCTCCGGAAAGCGCGCCAGATCGTTAACCTGAGGTAGTGGGCTGACCTCGACTTCCAGTTCGCTCAGGTTGGACACGTTGACCCACAGTAGGGGGCTGACAGGATCCTGACAATGTTCGGTGTAATAACCGATCAATTGGAAACGAAGTTGGTTGTAGTCTCCCAATAAACGGGGGTCAAGTACGATATCCTGGGAGACCGGATTGCCGGCGTGTTCCTTGGGCAGCGGCAGAGTTTGGATGACATGACCGTTCAAAAGCACTCGAAGCTGAGACAGTGGAGGAATCAGCGAGGGTGACCACGAATAAGTCAGGCGGACCTTTGCCTGGGTAATTATTTCATCGGCACGCACACTGAAGTTGACGTCGTTACTGCCCTGCATACCCCAAAGAGCGATCGGTTTGTGCCAGCCGAGATCGTCGAAGGTCAATACATGGTGACCTGCTGGCAGGGTTTCGGGTGTGTCCGGGACTGTAACCGGGGGCGCGGCCTGAACCATGCCCGCCATAGCGCAGGCAGTGATCAGAAAGTATCGAAGTATCAGATTTTTCATAATGAAGTCCCCTGTGTCTGAAGGTGCTCAGGTGTTCTTGGAAAGAATGAATAAGACCAGATGAGCGCCCGATGTCCCTTGTAAAGATTATTTACTGCGCGTGGTGACATGAAGTAAAGAACACGATGAAATCCGGAGAATCCCGCCTGCAGGATTTCCATCATCGAGCGCAAGGGATGATCAACAGGTCGATCCTTGCTCCAGTCAATCCACGCATCTGCCCGGCCATATAGGCAGTGCACCAGTTGTTTTTCTTGTTCTCTAGTCATTGGGTCGAAATGAATCCCGATCTGGTTGCCATGGGCACGAATGATCCGGCCCCGCCAAGCGGTTGAAGAAGGCGTCTGGCAGAGCGATACCGAAACTGGCTTATGTAGCAAATCTTCGATGTCTTCCTTAAGCTCAATGGCAACCCCTCCCTCCGAGAAATCAACTGTCTCTGCTTCAAGCGCGTGGCCATCCGGCAGTTGGATCAGCGCCGGCATGCGCACCGGGATTCGGTGATTGAATCGGATCTGCCGTGTTTCAGCCGCTACCGACAGGGTGGCCCCCAGGATAATCAGGTTGTAAACAGTCCAGGCGATATTGAGCACCACGGTACTGATCTCATCGTCCGGACCGTAGGCCAAGCGCCAGATCCCGAACAGGATGCCGATAATGTTTAGCCCGACCAGTACGAGATGAGGTTTGGCAATTTCCCAGTCGAAATGTTGTTGCTCGATCAATCCTCCTTTTGCGGTAACGTTAAAGCTTCCCTTGTGTGGTGCGAACAATGCGACCGTAGTGGGGCGGGCAATATACCAGGCGAGCGCCGATTCATATACTTCTGCCCAGAATGAATGCCTGTATTTTCCCTGGAGACGTGAGTTCGCCAGGTTGGCATGTACCAAGTGTGGAAGCACATACATTAGGATCATCAGGGCGGGCGCGTGGATGATGTAGGCGTGTCCAACAAGAAAAGCAAGCGGAGCGGTCAGAAATACCAGTCGCGGTACGCCCGCCAGGAAGTGGAACATGGCGTTTGTATAGCAGAGCCGCTGTCCGAAAGACAGTCCTTTGCCGCGCAGGGGGTTGTCTAAACGCAGTACCTGAATCATGCCACGTGCCCAACGGATGCGTTGACCTACATGGGCGGAAAGGCTTTCCGTGGCCAGGCCTGCCGCCTGAGGGATGTTCAAATAGGCCGAGTTATAGCCTCGCCGGTGTAGTCGGAGCGCGGTATGGGCGTCCTCGGTTACGGTATCCATGGCGATCCCGCCAACTTCTTCCAGAGGGCCACGCTTCAACAGGGCGCAGGATCCGCAGAAAAAGGCTGCGTTCCAGAAATCATTGCCGTCCTGGACCACACCATAAAACAGCTCGTTTTCATTAGGCACTTTCCGGAAATTCTGCAGGTTGCGTTCAAACGGATCCGGCGAGTAGAAATGATGGGGCGTTTGCATGAGCGCCAGCTTGTCGTCCTGCAAGAACCAGCCGACGTTGGTTTGCAGGAATGATCGCGTAGGGATATGGTCGCAATCGAATATGGCAATCAGTTCACCTGAAGTCATCGCGAGGGCATGGTTGAGGTTGCCAGCTTTGGCGTGCTTGTTGTCTGGCCGGGTGATGTAATGCACTCCAGCCGCCTCGGCAAACTCCTTGAACTCGGGCCTGCGGCCATCGTCAAGGAGATAGACATTGATCTTGTCTTCGGGCCAGTCCATTCCGACTGCGGCCAACACCGTGGGTTTTACTACCTTGAGTGGTTCGTTATAGGTGGGGATGAATACATCCACGCTGGGCCATTGCGACGTGTCTTCCGGTAATGGCGCGGGTTGGCGGCGCAGAGGCCAAATGGTCTGAATGAATCCGAGAATAAGCACCAGCCATGCATAGATCTCGGCTGCCAGGAGACCGATTCCCAGGACGAGGTCGATCATGTCGTCCCAGTTGAGGGTATGGGTAGCGCGCCACCAAAGATATCGGGTCGAGGCAATCGCGGATAGCAAGACCAGCAGGATACTGGCCAGATTGCCACTTATCTGTCTGATTGATAGGGCGAGGATCCATAGCATCACCATGAACAGAGCTTGTGTGGGCAGGCTGAGTGGTGTGGTGATGGCGAATGCCACCAAGGTAAACCCAATCGCGTAAGCCGTATATTTGACTAGCGGGATTTGGATTACGGGGTGATTAACCAATG
Source organism: Sedimenticola sp. (assembly GCA_027024025.1). Classification (GTDB taxonomy): domain Bacteria; phylum Pseudomonadota; class Gammaproteobacteria; order Chromatiales; family Chromatiaceae; genus MONJU. The sequence goes on along the minus strand of JALVTT010000065.1, from coordinate 27,407 downwards.
CCGAAACTTTGTCGCGGATTATGCCCGTTTCGGTCGATTCACGCAGTGCGTTGATGCCCGGCAGATGAGCGATGACCCAACGCGAGAATTTGCTTCCCCACCTGCGTAGGCGGGGCAACAGAGGAGGACGTCGGTACGCTGGAGGGATCACCAGCAGGAGCCAGACGGTTTGCACGATAAACCGCAGCGGATCAAGGGGTTTCAGGTGCTGAAAGTCGATCTGCGGATACAAAGGGGCGATTCGGCTTGAGAAATAGCCATGTGGCCCGCGAAACAAGGGGTTTCGGGCGGGGCCAACCGTTTGGGGATTAGTGTCCGGTTTGTTATCTAGACGGTCCATGATCATGAGTTTTTCGGCAATTGTTTTTGGGCCTTTATCCATAATGGAAGCGCGCCAATTCGAGAGGTTACCGGGCTGCTCGGCGCGTAGCTAGCGATATTTAGTCCCTTGGCCAATGATTCGCCCACTCGGGTGTCATAGGGGATTGCGCGAGGGAAGCACCTATCACCAAAACGCGCGTAGTACAGTTCGTGGACATCGCTTTCCAGGAGCGAGCGAGGGTCGAACTGGTTTATGACAAGTAGTGGTGGCTGCATCTTTTGGCATTGTCGCGCTGCTTCTAAAGCAGGCCAAGCCTCTAATACTCTGATGTAGCTCGAAGGGGTATTGTTGGTAACAATGATGGCAATGTCTGCCACAGACAGCGCCTGTTGGGTGATCGACCCAAAGATGGGGGTGTCCAATAGAATCCAGTTATCCGAACTCTGAACCAGCTGAGGCAGATCCTTGATGACCCATTCCGCGCTTTCTTGAGCGGTAATATCGGAAGCAGGAACGTTACGGACATTGTTGGGCAGGAAGAAAGCGCCATCTGGACTGCGCCAAGTGAATTTGCGCCATTCGCTATAGGTCGTAGGGCAGGCGCGGCTGGTAGGCGATGCTTCCCACGGCATGCCCAGGTGCAGCCTCAGTGCATTGTCGGGGCACAGATCTATGGCAAGCACGTTCTTGCCCTGCTGGGCAAGAATCGTGGCAAGCGCGGCACTAACCGATGTGTTGCCAACGCCCTCTTTAATGCCAATGAGGCTGACGATAGGCATCAGTACCGCTCCTCGGGATTCTGTTCTTCATATGCAGGCGCGGATACGGCGATGGCTGCCAGCAACGGCCAGCGCTCGAGCAAGTTCTCAAATCGAGCGCAGCGTCTGATCTCTTGATAGTGCTGCATGCCGGTTTGCCGAGCCAAATGCCTGGCATCCTCCCCAGGGTGTTTGAGGCATTCGGGCATGAGCGGCGTGACTGTCCTCCGTGTCATGTCTCGGCACCTTTACTTGTCGTCCGGATATTGAGGTATCCACTGGCCGTCATTCAGGCGCAGATAGTCGGAATTTTGGTAACGCATGTAAATGGTATCTGAGTTCTCTGATACGAGAGAAGTCTCGGGGATATCCTCGGTCAGTGCCTTTGGATCAATTTCCCCTTCTTTATACGCATGGTCTCGTAACAGTTTGTTTAGGATATGGGAAATTGCGAGAAAACTTGTCGGCTTGCTGATTTGAACAGGACTTCCGTGCTTGAGGTTCGCGCCAAAGATGCGGATGCCAACAGGCACCTGGGTGATAGCGGGCGTGGGGATTTCCCGCAGGCCGGCGATCTGGACTTTGTCGCCCCGCACTGCGGCGCCATGTTCTGGCACCAAGACCACAACCACATTTCTGCCGCTTTTCTCCAGTTTCCGGAAGAATGTCAGAAGATTGTCAAGCAGGTTTCTCAGTCTTAGTCGATAGTTTTCCCGACTGTCAAGGTTGGCATTGGGTCCAACCAATTTGTTGCCGTCATGCAGGCTGATGGTGTTGTAATAGGTTGCGTTATGACGGGGGCGGTTCGCGCGTCGGGAGAGCCATTTGGATAGCACCCCTAAATCGTCGTGGATGGGGGTTCCGTCGAACGCATGTTGGATCACGGGGACGTCATCAACAGGCATTGGAGGGGTATTCCAGTGCCCTTCCGTCTGTACTTCGCGAAGGAAGTGGCCGTAGGCGCCATCATGGTTCAAGGCGAGCCCGGTCTCGAAACCGGCTCTTCTGAGATTGTCGAACAGATAGCATGCCCGCGGGGCTTCAGAATATAGCGCGGCGTGTGAGGGTTGTCCGCAATTAGCCCGTAATACCCTGATGGCCGCAGGGCCGCTGTAGCTGGCAGCAGAGTTGAATTGCGTAAGCAGAATATCAAATTGTGCCAGTAGGGGATGACTTTTCAGGCCGGCCCAGTCAAGATCGTCCCATGATAGGGAGCAGACGTGCAGGATCAGTAGATCAAAATCGGGGTCAGCATTTTCAGGGAAGGTGATAACCCGGGTTTTTTCGCGTTCATGGAAATCTCGCAATGCCTGGTCTAAGGTGGCCTGAAGGCTGTTTGGGTCGGTTATGGACACATCGGCCGACCTCGATTGAGACATGCTGGCTTGAGGGTCCGCCGTGGCGATATGTCGCCCCCGGGCAAGCGACGGCATCAGCGCGGGCCAGGTTGCTTGATAGAGGGTAAGCGTCACAAGAGCCACAAGAACCAAGGCGCCGACCCGGATGTAACGAGATACCAGGTAATAGACGCTGGTCAGGATCACTAGAAGCGATAGTACCCGTGGGTTGATAAAATGCATGGCCAATTCAAAGAGGTACTGGCCAGAGAATCCTTCCAGATTTGAGATCTGGGCAATCACGCTTTCCAGGCTGGGAAGCCAGGTGTCGTGATAGAGCAAGGCCAGACCAATTCCAATAGCAAGGATGCCGCGGATGACTCGTAATGCGCGGTTCCTTACCGGGATCAGGAGAAAGGCGGCGAAGGCCAGGTTCTCCAGTGCGTGGAAGCCAATATAGCCTTTCCAGTAGAGGAAGAGCTTAATCAGGAAATAGAGGCTCCACAGTCCCAAGGTGACATTGTGGAGGAGTGGGGGCGGCCCTTCGGGCAGCTGCTCCTCCGGATTGCGGTTCCGTACGTTCACCGCCGTGGAAGCGGTGCCGACGCTGATTTTTTCTGGATGGTTTTGGCTGTCCATGCGTGGATTTTTTGTCGTTGGCCGAATGGGCCTTGGCGTCAATTGTGTGATCTAGTGCCCGGCTTTACGTACTAAATTACGCTATTCTTATGAGTTATTCATTAATTTACCATTAAAATCTGCTTTTGGCACGTTTTTTCTTTGGTCTCTGGGCTCTTGATCCGTTCGGGTTACGGATCGGAGGGCCAGTTCAATGGCATGGGTACGGCCTCGCCTGCCATGTCGGAAGGGGGGGCGGAGGAGGTGACGACTGGGTTTTGTCCCGGGTTGGGTAAGGTCGGGAGCGCGATTTCCGCTTTGTGCTGAATTCGGATCAGCTCCGCCATGATATCTGAGTGCGTAACGAAGCGCTGCTCCCAGGCAAATAGCTGGCTGGGCGGTAGTGAGAATAGGTGATCAAGCGCGATATCAATGTCAGTATCCATGCAGCCATGCAGGAACAGGTACAGGTGTTGTTCATCAAGTGTGAATACATCGTGCTCACGGTTGGGAGTGTAGGCCTGAGCAACATCGCTGAGGGAAAAACCTGGTAGCGGTCGCAAGCGAAGCAAGGCGCTTTGAATGCCGTCGGTCGCATCCTGGCTCAACAAGGTTCCTGCCAGTTGATGAAATTGGTTTGGGGCAAGGTATCCAGTGACAGCGGGCACGGCCTCGCCGTCATCGTCCGAGCTTGGCCTGCTGATATGCTTGATTTCTAGGTTTTGCCAACTAATAGCGATGCGGAGCAGGTCGTGCACCCCTATGTCGGGTAAAATCTGGGTAATGCCACGACTTATTAGACGCATGCTGTGGATGTGGCGTAGCTTGATGCCTCTCTCGACCAACAGAATCGGAATGTTGGGGCCTAGATGTGCTCGTAATTGTGAAATCTGTTGTTCACGTTCCGCAATTACCGAACCCTTGTCGTAATGTAGCCATAGGGAGGCGATTGGTTCTGGGAGTTCGGTATCGCCCAGGCTGTCGATGTCTGAAAGGATTTGCCATCCCGCTGGGGGGATGCTCAGGCCCTCGAGAACAGCAGGCGTGCAGAGATGCAGGGGCCTGATCGGAAGCCCAGAGGTCTCGGAAGTTTGTTCCTTGCTACCCATTCTTGAAGTTATCGATTGCTTTCAGCAATGATTTTCCAAGCACCATCGATATTTTTGAAAGTCACCCGTTTGGAGGTGGTGTCTCGATAGCTGTCCGAACGGTAACGCTGGGTGAATTCCACGCTGATGGCGTTGCCTTGCTGAAGCAGCGTGGGATCACCTACATCAATATGGATGTTGTGGGAACGGGATATGATTCGGCGACGATGCCGGGCCCATGCCTTGCGGCTATGGAAGCGCCGGGGTTTGAAATCCGGCGCATAGTGCGCCAGGTAGGCGGATATCCGGCGGTGCGACCAGTCGTCGATCCATTGTTGCAACGCTTGCATGACCGCTTCAGCATCGCTCTCCGCCAACTCGGAGGTAATTTGGGTGGTACCAGCCTCCCCGCCCGAAAGAATCGCGGCATAGCGCTCGGCCTGACCAGTCAGTGCAAGTACCTCACTGGCATGCATCAACAGCTCATGTTGTTTTTCCAGTCTTTGACGCCGGGCCTCGAGTGACATAATGGAGTCAGTCCGATCCCTATATTCTGGCTCGAAAGAATCGCCGATCTCGGCCTTCAGGACCTGGTATTGATGCCAGTTGCTATCCAACACCAAGTTGGTGTCGTTTTCGTCCATTCCGGCCGATGCATTGTGTGAGCAACCATTTTCGCGCATCTTCATTCGAGCCTGGTCCAGGTTCTGTGGGATATAGGACTGCAAGGCTGGGGGAGGCGAACTCTTGTCAGGCGGGGTGGCGCCTAGTTCCTCCAGTGTGCGGCGCGCGGCTGCGGCCATGTTGCTTTCTCCATGCGCTAACACTTGGTAACGGGCTGCCTGATGTCCACTCGGAGGGCTACTCTCCTGAGCGCTTCTCAGCGAATTTTCTCTCGTCGTATACAGGTCCGCGAGGCGGAGGTCCAGGGCTGATAGCGTCCGGTAATACCAAGTGTCGATATAGGCTTTGACTAATTTTGCCTTGAGCGTGGCCTGGCAGCTCTCGTTAAGTGGTGGCGCTGAATTAGCCGAGAGGGTGGCTCCGGCCGTCAGTGATATGCAGAGCAGAATGTTTGCACTCAACTTCTGGATACGTGCTTTGCCATGTGTGGCTGATGCTTGGTTGAGTGCATGCATGTCGGTTCTTTTTGTTTGCATTGGGCGGTTCATTGACTCCTCCTCCTAAGGTGTGACCGGTGTGTGGGATCAGGCCATGCCAAGGATATGGTAGCCTGAATCGACATAGAGTACGTCCCCGGTGATGCCGGAGGCCAGGTCCGAGCAGAGGAAGGCCGCGGCGTTGCCGACCTCGTCGATGGTGACATTGCGGCGCAGCGGGGTCTTGGCCTCGGCCTCGGCCAGCATGCCGCGGAAGCCGGAAATGCCGGAGGCGGCCAGGGTGCGGATGGGACCGGCGGAGACCGCGTTCACGCGCGTGCCCTCGGGGCCCATGCTGTCGGCCAGGTAGCGCACATTGGCCTCCAGCGCCGCCTTGGCCACGCCCATCACATTGTAGTTGGGCACGGTACGCACCGCGCCCAGGTAGCTCATGGTGACGATGGCCCCGTTGCGGCCCTGCATCATCTCGCGGCCGGCCTTGGCCAGGGCCGCCAGGCTGTAGGCGCTGATGTCATGGGCGATGCGGAATCCCTCGCGGGTCACCGCGTCGATATAGCTGCCCTCGAGCTGGTCGCGCGGGGCGAAGCCGACCGAGTGGACGATGCAGTCCAGGCCGTCCCACTGCCTGCCCAGTTCGGCGAAGGCCTGGGCGATCTCCTCGTCACTGCTCACGTCCATGGGCAGCACGATCTCGGAGCCGAATTCCCGGGCAAAGCCGGCCACGCGGTCGGCCAGCTTCTCGCCCTGGTAGGTGAAGGCCAGTTCCGCGCCTTCGCGGTGCATGGCCCTGGCCACCCCGTAGGCGATGGAGCGGTTGCTGGCAACCCCGACGATGAGTGCTTTTTTGTTGGCGAGAAAACCCATGAGTATGTCCTGGTCCGGTGATTGAAAAAAGCGGCTGACAGGCGCCGGGGCGGATGCGATCATCCGACCTGTGAGGAGGGAGACCCCGCGCGGCGGTCGAGCCGCGACGATGGGCGATAAATTACCTGAAAGCAGGATCTTGTTCAAAACTTACCGGCCGAACATTCGATGGTGGATCTGCTGCCTGGCGCTGCTGGCGTCGGGCTGCGGCGCGCCGCCCTGGAACAACCCCTATCCGCGCGACGAGGTGTCGCGCGCGGTGTTCTTCAGCTCGTTCTCGGAACGGCCCAAGTTCCTCGATCCGGCGCGTTCCTACAGCTCCAACGAGTGGGCCTTCATCTCGCAGGTGTACGAGCCGCCGCTGCAGTATCACTTTCTCAAGCGCCCCTATCAGCTGGTGCCGTTGACCGCGGCGGCCATGCCGGAGGTGATCCACTACGACGCCGCGGGGCGGCGCCTGCCCGCGGACGCGGACCCGGCGCGGGTGGCCAGCAGCGAGTACCGCATCCGCATCCGCCCGGGGATCCGTTATCAGCCGCACCCGGCCTTTGCCCGCGCCCCGGATGGCGGCTACCGTTACTGGCCGCTCTCCGAAGGGGATCTGGCGGGCCGTTACACCCTGGACGATTTCCCCGAGCGCGACAGCCGCGAGCTGAGCGCGGCCGATTATGTCTATCAGATCAAGCGCCTGGCGGTGCCGGCCAATCATTCGCCCATCGCCGGCCTGATGTCCGAGCACATCGAGGGCTTCGCCGAGTTCGCCAAACTGGTCCAGGCGCGTCAGAAGCAGGACCGCGCCGCTGGGCGTCTGTGGACCGATCTGCGGCCCCTGCGGATGCGCGGGGTCAAGACGCTGGACCGCTATACCTACAGCATCCGCATCCGTGGAGTGTATCCGCAGTTCATCTACTGGCTGGCGATGAACTTCTTCGCCCCCATGCCCTGGGAGGCGGAACGCTTCTACGCCCAGCCGGGCATGGCCGAGCGCAACATCACCCTCAACTGGTATCCGGTCGGCACCGGGCCCTTCATGCTCACCGAGAACAACCCCAATCTGCGCATGGTGCTCAGCCGCAATCCCAATTTCCACGGCGAGGCCTATCCCTCGGAGGGTACCGAGGCGCAGCGCCGCGCCGGGCTGCTGGACGACGCGGGCCGGCCCATGCCCTTCATCGACAAGGCGGTGTACAGCCTGGAGAAGGAGGCCATCCCGCGCTGGAACAAGTTCCTGCAGGGCTATTACGACAGCTCCGGGATCGCCTCGGACAGTTTCGACCAGGCGATCCAGATCGGGGCCAACGGCGAGGCCAGCCTGACCCCGGAGATGCGTGAAAAGGGCATCCTGCTCGATACCGCGGTCGAGACCTCGGTGTTCTACCTGGGCTTCAATATGCGCGATCCGGTGGTGGGCGGCCGGCCGGGCGACCCGCAAGACCAGGCGCGCGCGCGCAAGCTGCGCCAGGCGATCAGCATCGCGGTCGACTGGGAGGAGTTCATCTCCATCTTCAACAACGGCCGGGGGCAGGCGGCGCAGGGGCCGTTGCCGCCCGGCATCTTCGGCTACCGGGCGGGACGCCAGGGCCTGAATCCGGTGGTCTATCGCTGGCGGGACGGACGGCCCGAGCGCCGCACCCTGGCGGAGGCGAAGCGCCTGCTGGCCGAGGCCGGTTATCCCGACGGCATCGACCCGGCCACCGGCAACGCCCTGATCCTGTATTACGATACCGCCCAGTCGGGGCCGGGCAGCAAGTCGCTGCTGCAGTGGTATGTCAACCAGTTCAAGAAGCTGGGTATCCAGCTGGTGGTGCGCACCACCGACTACAACCGTTTTCAGGAAAAGATGCTCAAGGGCACCGAACAGATCTTCAGCTGGGGCTGGAACGCCGACTATCCGGACCCGGAGAACTTTCTGTTTCTGCTGTACGGACCCAACGGCAAGGTGGAGCACCACGGCGAGAACGCCGCCAACTATCACAACGCCGAGTTCGACGCCCTGTTCGACCGCATGAAGAACATGCCCAACGGCCCGCGGCGTCAGGCGGTGATCGACCGCATGGTGGACATCGTACGCCGCGACGCCCCCTGGCTGTTTGGTTATTTCCCCAAGGGCTTCAGTCTGCACCATGCCTGGTATCACAACGCGCTGCCGCATCTGATGGCCAACAACACCCTCAAGTACAAGCGCATCGACGGGCGCCTGCGCGCGCAGAAACAGAAAGAATGGAACCAGCCGGTGTTGTGGCCGGCATGGGTGCTGCTGGCGTTGCTGGTGCTGACCGCCGTCCCCGCGGTGCGCGACTACCGGGCGCGTGAACGGAGCCGCGCGCGATGATGGCCTATATCGTCCGGCGGCTGTTGTATGCGATCCCGATCCTCATCGGGGTCAACCTGCTGACCTTCGTGCTGTTCTTCGTGGTCAACTCGCCCGACGACATGGCGCGCATGCATCTGGGCGTCAAGCGCGTCACCGACGCGGCCATCCAGCAGTGGAAGCACGAGCGTGGCTACGACAAGCCGCTGGTGTGGAACGAACAGGCCGAGGGCGCGGGGCATCTGACCGACACCATCTTCTTTGACAAGTCGCTGCGCCTGTTCGCCTTCGACTTCGGCCAGTCGGACAGCGGACGCAACATCGGCCACGACATCAGCCAGCGCATGTGGCCCAGCCTGGCCATCGCGGTGCCGGTGATGCTGGTGGGGCTGCTGGTCAATATCAGCTTTTCGCTGCTGCTGGCCTTCTTCCGCGGCACCTATCTGGACTTCTGGGGGGTGGTGCTGTGCGTGGCCATGATGTCCATCTCCGGGCTGTTCTACATCATCGGCGGCCAGGTGCTGCTGGGCAAGCTGCTCAACCTGTTCCCCATCTCGGGCTATGACACCGGGCCTCATGCCTGGAAGTTTCTGGTGCTGCCGGTGGTGATCGGCGTGGTCAGCGCCATCGGCGCCGGCTCGCGCTGGTACCGCACCCTGTTCCTGGAGGAGATCAACAAGGACTTCGTGCGCAGCGCGCGCGCCAAGGGGCTGTCCGAGCAGCGGGTGCTGTTCGTGCACGTGTTGCGCAACGCCCTGATCCCCATCCTCACCGGGGTGGTGGTGATCCTGCCCAGCCTGTTCATGGGCAGCCTGCTGCTGGAGTCCTTCTTCGGCGTGCCGGGCCTGGGCAGCTATACCATCGACGCCATCAACCGCCAGGACTTCGCCATCGTGCGCGCCATGGTGTTCCTGGGCGCGGTGCTGTACATCCTCGGTCTGTTGCTGACCGACATCTCCTACACCATCGCGGACCCGCGCGTGAGGCTGGAATGATGGGCTTTCAACCGGTCATCCTCGCCACCGACGCGCTGATCTACCTGCTGGTGATCCTGGCTCTGGCCTTCGCCTGGTACACCCGCCGGCACGCCCATCTTCGCGCGCCCTGGCGTCGGGTGGCGGCCAGCCGCACCGCCATGGGGGCGCTGGTGGTGATCGCGGTGTATGTGGTCATCGGTCTGCTAGACACCCTGCATTTCCGCCCGGCCAGCGGCGAGGACGCGCAGGGCCACGCGCGCTACGCCAGCGAGGTCCAGAGCGTGCTGGATCTGCTTGCCACGCCCCTGGTGGCGCACCGCGAAAAGACCTATTCCGCGCCCTTCGCCACCCATCTCTACACCCGCGAGACCATCGAGCTGCCGGGCGGCGGCCAGGTGCGCGACTTCCCGCGCCTGAAGTGGGGCGGGGCGCACCTTGGTGATCCTGCTCGGCGGGCCGGCGATATCGCCTGGCGCAGCGCCGCCGGCGTGGCCCTGGGGGCGGCCGCCTGGCTGCTGTGGATGGCGCTGGCGCTGCGCCGTCATCCCGGCGGCTGGCGGGCCTGGTGGGCCGATCCGGGTCGCGCGCCCATGCGCACCGCCGCCTGGGTGTGGCTGGTGGTGCTGATCCTGGCCGGCCTGGTCCTGACCCTGGCCGGCGTGTATCACATCCTGGGCACCGACAAGGTGGGCGAGGATGTGTTCTACCAGTCGCTCAAGAGTATCCGCACCGGCCTGGTGATCGGCACCCTGACCACCCTGGTGATGCTGCCGGCGGCGATCCTGCTGGGCATCATGGCCGGCTATTTCCGCGGCTGGGTGGATGACGTGATCCAGTATCTCTACACCACCCTCAGCTCGGTGCCGGGGGTGCTGCTGATCGCCGCCGCGGTGCTGATGATGCAGATCTACATGAACAATCACCAGGACGAGTTCAACAGCCTCACCGAGCGTGCCGATCTGCGCCTGCTGTTCCTGTGCGTGATCCTGGGCGTGACCAGCTGGACCTCGCTGTGCCGCCTGCTGCGCGGCGAGACCCTCAAGCTGCGCCAGCTCGAATACGTCCAGGCGGCGCAGGCCTTCGGGGTGGGGCATTTCACCACCCTGATGCGGCACATCCTGCCCAATGTGATGCACATCGTGCTGATCGTGGTGGTGCTGGATTTCTCCGGCCTGGTGCTGGCCGAGGCGGTACTGTCCTATATCAACATCGGCGTCGATCCCAACACCAACAGCTGGGGCAATATGATCAACAGCGCGCGCCTGGAGCTGGCGCGCGAGCCGGTGGTGTGGTGGTCGCTGGCCGCCGCCTTCGTGTTCATGTTCGTGCTGGTGCTGGCGGCCAATCTGTTCGCCGACGTGGTGCGCGACGCCTTCGATCCGCGACTGAGGGAGAGATCATGACCCAGCCACAGGTACAGAGCGACAGCGCGCCGGTCCTGGAGGTGCGCGGCCTGCGCACCCATCTGGGCCCGGCCCGGCAGCCGGTGCGCGCGGTGGACGGGGTGGACCTGAGCCTGCGGCGCGGCGAGACCCTGGTGCTGGTGGGCGAGTCGGGCTGCGGCAAGTCCATGATCGCGCTGTCGCTGATGCGCCTGCTGCCGCCCACCGGGCGGGTGGTGGACGGCGAGGTGCTGCTCGACGGCCGCTCCCTGCTGGACCTGCCCGAGGTGGCCATGCGGCGCGAGCGCGGCGGGCGCATCGGCATGATCTTTCAGGAGCCCATGACTTCGCTCAACCCGGTCATGACGGTCGGGCGGCAGGTGGCCGAGGCGGTCCAACTGCATGACCCGGCGCATGCCGGGCAGCCGCGCGCGCGGGTCCTGGAGCTGTTCCGTCAGGTCGGCATCCCCGACCCGGAGCGGCGCCTGGACGAGTACCCGCACCAGCTCTCGGGGGGCATGAAGCAGCGGGTGATGATCGCCATGGCACTGGCGGGACGCCCCGATGTGCTGATCGCCGACGAGCCCACCACCGCCCTGGACGTGACCATACAGGCCCAGGTGCTGGACCTGTTGCGCGCGCTGCAGCGAGAGACCGGCATGGCCATCCTGCTCATCACCCACGACCTGGGCGTGGTCGCCGAGATGGCCGACCGGGTGGGCGTGATGTATGCCGGGCAACTGGTCGAGAGCGGCGAGGTGGGCGACTTCTTCCGCCGGCCGCGGCATCCCTACAGCCGCAAGCTGTTCGCCGCGCTGCCCGACGCGGGCAAGCGCGACCGCGGTCTGGACGTCATCCCCGGCATGGTGCCGCCGCTCAACCAGGACTTTCCGCTGTGCCGCTTCCGCGACCGCTGCGAGGCCGCGCAGGCGGTGTGCGGCGAGGCGCCTCCGCCGTGGCGGGGCGGCGCGGCGGACGGCTATCGCTGCCACCTGGCGGTGGACGAGATCCGGCTCTTGCACGCCGCCACGCCGCCGCTCCGCCCGGCGGCGCCGGCGGCCGACCGCCCCCTGATGCGCGCCCGGGGCCTGCAGATGCATTTCCCCATCCGGCGGGGGGTGCTGCGGCGCACCGTGGGTCATGTGCGCGCGGTGGATGGCGTGGACCTGGCGCTGTATCCCGGCCGCACCCTGGCCCTGGTGGGCGAGTCCGGCTGCGGCAAGACCACGGTGGGCAAGGCCCTGTTGCAATTGCTGCGGCCCACGGGCGGCACGGTCGAGTACGACGGTCACGAGCTGACCCGGCTGCGCGGCGAGCCACTGCGGCGCCTGCGGCGCGCCTTCCAGATCATCTTTCAGGACCCGGCCTCGTCCATGAATCCGCGCATGCTGGTGGGCGACATCGTGGCCGAGGGCATGCGCGCCCAGGGCATCGGCGGCGATCGCGCCGCGCAGCGGGCGCGGGTGGCCGGCCTGCTGGCGCAGGTCGGGCTGCCGGAGAGCGCCATGCAGCGCTATCCGCACGAATTCTCTGGCGGGCAGCGTCAGCGTATCGCCATCGCCCGCGCCCTGGCGGTGGAGCCGCGCCTGATCGTGTGTGACGAGCCGACCAGCGCCCTGGATGTGAGCGTGCAGGCCCAGGTGCTGAACCTGCTCAAGACACTGCAGGCGGAGCTGGGTCTGAGCTATCTGTTCATCACCCACAATATCGCGGTGGTGGCCTACCTGGCCGACGAGGTGGCGGTGATGTATCTGGGGCGGATCGTGGAACAGGGACCGGTGGGCACCCTCCTCAACACCCCGGCCCATCCCTATACCGAGGCCCTGCTGCGCGCGGTGCCGGTGCCCGATCCGGCGCATCAGCGCGAGGTGCTGCGTCTGGAGGGCGACATGCCCTCACCGGCCAATCCGCCCCTCGGCTGTCACTTCCATGAACGCTGTCCGCGCGCCGAGGCCCGCTGCCGCGAGGCCTATCCCCCGCAGGTCGAGCTGGCGCCCGGGCACCGGGTGGCGTGCTGGGTGGCGGCTCAGGGCAGCAGCATGCCCCGGATGGTGAAGTAGAACACCGCGGCCAGCACCCCGGAGAACGGGACCGTGATCAGCCAGGCGGCCACGATCTTCATCAGGGCCGAGCGCTTGACCAGTTCGGTCTTGTAGACGCGTTTGAGGCTCTTGCGCTCCTTCTTGCTCAGCTCGGCCCGGGCCGAGTGTTCCTTCAGTTCCTGCAGCATCTGCCCCTTGCGTCTGACCGAGGCCTTGCGGAATGCGATCAGGAAGGCCTCGACCTCGGCCTCGTCGCGTCCATGGTGGTGGGCCTTGATCTCCTCGATCATGCGCGAGTAGCTGTGCTTGAGGTACTCGCGCAGGAAACCGACCCCGAACACCGCTCCCACCGCGATATGGGTGGAGGAGACCGGCAGGCCCAGCTGGGTGGCGATGATGACGGTGATCGCGGCGGCCATGGCGATGCTGTAGGCGCGCATCTGGTCCAGCTCGGTGATCTCCGAACCCACGGTGCGGATCAGCTTGGGGCCGTACAGCCCCAGGCCCACGGCGATGCCGATGGCGCCGACCATCATCACCCACAGCGGGATGGAGGCCTTGCTGGCGATGGCGCCGTGCACGATGGCGTCGTTGATCGCGGCCAGCGGTCCCACCGCGTTGGCCACGTCGTTGGCGCCGTGGGCAAAGCTGAGCAGGCCGGCGGCGAAGATCAGCGGGATGGTGAACAGCCGGTTCACGCTCTCCTTGCCCGGCGGCAGCTGGTTGGCGGTGTGGCGGATGCGCGGCTTGACCACCAGATAGATCAGGATGGCGATGACCAGGCCGATCAGCGCGGCCGAGCCCAGATCGAATTTCCACAGGTGTTTCAGGCCCTTGAGCACCAGATAGGTGCCGAAGGCCCAGGCCATGACCGCGATCAGGATGGGCACCATGCGCTGGGCCGAGGACTTCATGTCCTCCTGGTAGGTGATGGTGCGCTTGATCAGGTACAGGAATCCGGCCGCGATCACCCCGCCCAGCACCGGCGAGATCACCCAGCTGGCCGCGATCTGCCCCATCTTGGACCAGTTGGCGATGTCCATGCCGCCGGCGGCGATGCCGGCGCCCAGCACGCCGCCCACGATGGAGTGCGTGGTGGAGACCGGCGCCCCCAGGGCGGTGGCGATGTTCAGCCAGATGGCGCCGGCCAGCAGCGCGGCCATCATCAGCCAGATGAAGGCGTTGGTGTCGTCGATCAATGCCGGGTCGATGATGCCCTTCTTGATGGTGCTGACCACATCGCCCCCGGCGATGAGAGCGCCCGATGCCTCGAAGATGGCGGCGATCAGGATCGCCCCCGCCATGGTCAGGGCGCGTGAGCCCACGGCCGGCCCCACGTTGTTGGCCACGTCGTTGGCGCCGATGTTCATGGCCATATAGGCCCCGATCATGGCCGCCGATATCAGCATGTAATTGTGCGGGATCCCGGTGATGGTGATGCTGGTCCACAGCATGATGACGATGACGAAGGTCAGCGCCACGCCAAAACGAAACATTTCCGGCCGGCCGAACTGGGTGGCCTTCTCGATCTGGGAGATATTTTTGAGTTCCATGGTCGGGATCCCGTGGGTTCAATTGCGGACGAGGCGCGATTATTACAAAAAATCGGGGGGAATTGGGGACGGCCGTTGCCGGCCTTGCCCCGGGGGCGGAATAAAACGGCACCCGGGCCGTCTTGGGTGCAGTGCGGGGCGATGCCGGCCGCTTCGGCGACCGGGGGAAGGACCGGAAATCGGGGCGCCGGGGCCTGTGGCCGGGGCGTTCCGGCCGCTCTTCGGTGGCCCGACGGCATGCCGTGTCAGGCGTGACCGAATGCGTCCCTCGCGGCAGGGATGGTGAGTTTTGTTTCTGTTAGTATCGGGCCCATCTTTTTCGGGAGGAAAGATTGCGATGTCAGTATCCAGACGTGAATTTTTGCAGCTGATGGCCTTGGCCGGCGCCAGCAACCTGTTACCCGGTTCGGTATTCGCCATGAACCGCAAACCGGCCGATATGTACGAGTTGCCCCGCTTCGGCAATGTCACCCTGATGCATTTCACCGACTGTCATGCGCAATTGAATCCGATCTATTTCCGCGAGCCCAGCGTCAATATCGGCGTGGGGGACTCCTGGGGCAAGCCGCCGCATCTGGTCGGCAAGCACTTCCTCAAGTATTTCGACATCCCGGCGGACAGCGCCGCGGCGCATGCCTTCACCTATCTGAACTACACCGATGCCGCCAGGCTGTACGGCAAGGTCGGCGGTTTCGCGCATCTGGCCACCCTGATCAAGAAGGTGCGCGCCGAGCGTGGCGAGAACAACTGCCTGCTGCTCGACGGCGGCGACACCTGGCAGGGCTCGGCCACGGCGCTGTGGACCCGCGGCATGGACATGGTCGGGGCCTGCAATCTGCTGGGCGTCGATGCCATGACCGGGCACTGGGAGTTCACCTATCGCGACAAGGAGGTTCTGAAGAACATCGAGGCCTTCAAGGGCGATTTCGTCGCACAGAACGTCAGCGTGACCGAAGATGCGCTGTTCAACGACGCCCCGTCCTTCGACGACGACGGCCACGCCTTCAAGCCCTATACCATCAAGCAGGTCAACAACGCCCGGGTGGCGGTCATCGGCCAGGCCTTCCCCTATACGCCCATCGCCAACCCGAAGCGCTTCATTCCGGACTGGAGCTTCGGCATCAAGGACGCCGAGATGCAGGCGCTGGTCGACCAGATCCGCGCCAAGGAGAAGCCCGATGTGGTCGTCATGCTGTCGCACAACGGCATGGACGTGGACCTGAAGATGGCCTCCCGGGTCAGCGGCATCGACATCATCTTCGGCGGCCATACGCACGATGCCGTGCCCAAGCCCAGCGTGGTGCAGAACGCCGGTGGCAAGACCCTGGTGACCAATGCGGGCTCCAACGGCAAGTTTCTCGCCGTGGTCGATCTCGACATCAAGGACAAGAAGCTGCGCGGCTACCGCTACCGCCTGCTGCCGGTGTTCTCCAATCTGCTGCCGGCCGATGCCGAGATGCAGGCCTATATCGACAAGGTGCGCAAGCCCTATGCCGACAAGCTCAACGAAAAGCTGGGCGTGGCCGACGAGCTGCTGTACCGCCGCGGCAATTTCAACGGCACCTTCGACCAGATCATCTGTGACGCGCTGCGCGCCGAGAGCGACGCCGATATCTCGCTCTCGCCCGGCTTCCGCTGGGGCACGACCGTGCTGCCCGGTCAGCCGATCACCATGGAGAATGTCATGGACCAGACCGGCACCACCTATCCGGAGACCTATGTCCGCGAGATGAAGGGCAGCGACATCAAGGCGATTCTCGAGGACGTGTGCGACAACCTCTACAACCGCGACCCGTACTACCAGCAGGGTGGCGACATGGTGCGCGTCGGGGGCATGGACTATGTCGTCGATCCCACCGCCAAGGCCGGGCAGCGCATTAGCCACATGACCCTGGACGACGGCAGGGCGGTCGAGGCCGGCAAGACCTACAAGGTCGCGGGCTGGGCGACGGTCAACTCGGTCGCGCCCGGTCGGCCGGTCTGGGATGTGGTCGCCGACTACATCCGCGCCCAGGACCGGGTCCGCATCAAGAAGCTCAACACCCCCAAGGTGATCAACGTCAAGGGCAACCCGGGCTTCGGTGTCCTGTAGGATCCCGCCCGCTTGCCGGTGCCCGGCAACCCGCGCCGAGTCATGCCGGCGCGGGTTGCTGGGGTTTTTGACGCAAAGGTGCTATAGTGCCTGCCAGTGACGCCATCGGTCCGCGTCGCTCCCGGCCGTTCCGGCCGATTTCCATGTAAAGATCGCATCGTTTCCCAGACCGCAGCAGGGCCCGCCCCCGCGGAGACGATCCAGGAATAATCCAGTATGAGTTTCGAGCAGCTCGGCCTGTCGGCCGATATATTGCGTGCGTTGTCCGACCAGGGCTATCGCGAACCCACCCCCATCCAGTCCCGGGCCATCCCGGTCATCCTCGAGGGCAAGGACATCCTCGCCGGGGCGCAGACGGGCACCGGCAAGACCGCCGGCTTCACCCTCCCGCTGTTGCAGCGCCTGAGCCAGGCGGGGCCGGCGGACCATATCCGCGCCCTGGTGCTGACCCCCACCCGAGAGCTGGCCGCCCAGGTCGGCGAAAGCATCCAGACCTACGGGCGTCACCTGCCGCTGCGCTCCACGGTGATCTTCGGCGGGGTCAAGATCAACCCGCAGATCGCCGCCCTGCGCAAGGGTGTGGACATCCTGGTGGCGACCCCGGGACGCCTGCTGGACCATGTCTCGCAGGGCCATATCGACCTCTCGCGCATCGAGGTGCTGGTGCTCGACGAGGCCGACCGGATGCTCGACATGGGCTTCATCCACGATATCCGCAAGGTCTTGGACCTGTTGCCGGAGAAACGCCAGAACCTGCTGTTTTCCGCGACCTTCTCGCGCGAGATCCGGGCCCTGGCCAACCGCCTGCTGGACCACCCCGTGTCGGTCCAGGTCACCCCCGAGAACACCACCGTGGAACGCATCGCGCAGCGGATCTACCGCGTGGACCGCAAGCGCAAGTCCGAGCTGCTGGCCTGGCTGATCGGTCATCACGACTGGCGCCAGGTGCTGGTCTTCACCCGCACCAAGCACGGCGCCAACCGTCTGGCCCAGTATCTGGAAAAGGCCGGGCTGAGCGCGGCCGCCATCCACGGCAACAAGAGCCAGGGCGCGCGCACCCGGGCGCTGTCCGGTTTCAAGGCGGGTGATATCCGGGTTCTGGTGGCCACCGATATCGCGGCCCGCGGCCTGGACATCGACCAGCTGCCGCACGTGATCAACTTCGAGCTGCCCAATGTGGCCGAGGACTATGTCCACCGCATCGGACGCACCGGCCGCGCCGGGCGCGAGGGCGAGGCCGTGTCCCTGGTCTGCGTGGACGAGGACCGCCTGCTGGCCGATATCCAGAAGCTGATCGGCTTCGAGATCCCGGCCGAGGTGGCCGAAGGCTTCGAGCCCGACCCCTCCATCGCGCCCGAACCCATCCAGAAGGGGCGGGGCCAGCGCCAGGGCCGGGGCGAGCGCAACGCCCGCGGGTCGCGCAGGCCGCGTGGCGCCCAGGGCAGGCCGAATCCCAAGGGCGGCCAGCGCAAGGCGCGCCGGGCGGCGGCCGGAGACAATCCGGGCAATGCGGCGCCGCCCGCGGCACGCGATGAGAACGGGGACGTGAATGGCAACACCCTGTTCACCGACAACAGCAACCGGGATCCGGTGATGCTGGCCGGCGGCGATCTGGTGGTGCGGCGCAAGCGCGGCGGCGGCAAGGGGCGGCCCAAGAACGGCCAGAAGGCGCGGGGTCAGGGCAAGCCGGGCGCGCGGGCGCGCAACGGCAATGGCAACACCCAGAACCGCCAGCGCCGCTCGGCTCAGGGCAATGCCCAGGGCAATGCCAGGCGCCGCGGCACCCCCTCGCTGCTGGGCAGCTGATCAGTCTTTCGGGCGGCTCAGCGCCAGCCGTGCCAGCACCAGGAGCAGCAGCGGCAACACCCCGAGGTTGACCGTCTGCCAGCCGAAGCGGTGCTGCAGGGCGCCCGCCGAGAGCGAACCGAGCGCCACCGTGGTGAACACCACGAAGTCGTTGCTCGCCTGCACCCGCGCCTTCTCGCTGGGGCGGTAGACCCGGGTCAGCAGGGTGGTGCCGCCGATGAACAGGAAGTTCCAGCTCAGGCCCAGCAGCACCAGCGCCAGCCAGAAATGCCACAGGCTGGTGCCGCTCAGGTTGATGAGCACACAGCCGATGCCCAGCAGGGCGCCGCTCAGCAGGATGCGCCTTATGCCCCAGGCCGCGATCAGACGGCCGGTGAAGAACGAGGGCGCGAACATCGCCAGCACATGCCACTGGATCACGAATGAGGTGTCGCCCATGTCGTGCGCGTGCCGCTGCATGGCCAGCGGGGTGGCGGTCATCACCAGCGACATCACCCCGTAGCCCAGCGCGGCGCACAGGAGGGCGGTGAAATAGTCGGGCTGGCGCATGATCTCGCGCAGCGGCCGCGCCTGTCGATCCGCCGTCACCGTATCCTCGGCCTGCGGCGGAAGGCGCAACAGGCTCAGCGCCAGGGTCGAGCTCAGATACAACCCCATCACCACCATGAAGCTGGCCGCGAAGGGCGCGCCGCCGATCCAGTCGCGGCTCAGATTGGCCAGATTGGGACCGATGAAGGCGGCCAGCACGCCACCGGCCAGGATGTAGGAGATGGCGCGCGCCTTCAGCGGGGGCGCGACCGCGTCGGCCGCGGCAAAGCGGAAATAGTTGCCGAAGCCGTTGTGCATGCCGAACAGGAAGGAGGCGCCGACATAGGCCCAGAACTGCTGGTGGAGGATGGCCCAGGCGGCCAGGGCCGCGCCGCAGGCGCCGATCAGGGTGGCCAGTATGAAGCCCGGTTTGCGGCCGATGTGGTGCATCAGCCAGGCCGCGGGGATGCTGGTCAGCATCACCGCGATGAAGCCGGTGGCCAGGGGCAGGGTGGCCAGGGCCTTCTCCGCGGCCAGGCGGTAGCCGACCAGGGCCGAGGCGGTGACCAGCAGCGAGGAGGCGCTCATCATCATGGCCTGGGCATAGGCCAGGAGCGGAATGTTGCGGTAGAAGGGATTCATCGGCCGGATCGGCCCGTGCCCGCGCCCGCCGGCGCGGGCACGGGCTCAGATGAAGTCCAGCACGGCGGTCTCGATGTCCGCCTTGTCGATCACCGTGTCCTGTACCTCCGGGCGGTCGAACAGGGCCGAGATCATGGGCGGGATGGGCAGCCCGGTGGCGGCCGAGATCGAGCGCAGGGCGTCGAGGTCGTGCGCGTCCTGCTCGCCGCTCAGGGCGTGCGCGATGGTCGGCGAGAACTTGGTCCACTCGGCGGTGGAGTACACGATGTCCGGCAGATCCCTGTCGCGGCGGCTGCGGTGGGCCTTGAGGCAGGTCGCGGTGTGCGGGTCCATCAGATAGCCGCCGGCCCAGGTCTCGCGGATCGCGGCATCGACCTCGGCGTCGCTGGCGAAGTCGGCGGCGAATATGGCCTGCAGGCGCGCCAGTTCGTCCGCCTCCAGACGGTAGCCGCCCTCGCTGTCGAGCTGCTGCATCAGTTCGCGGGTGCGTTCCGGGCCGTACAGGTCGAACAGCACGCGCTCCACATTGGACGACTTGAGGATATCCATCGCCGGGGACGAGGTGGGCTGGACCTCGCGCCCGCGCAGGCGGTACTCGCCGGTGTGTATCCAGTCGGTGAGCACATTGTTGCTGTTGGAGGAGATCAGGATCTTTTCCACAGGCAGGCCCATCTTCATGGCGTAGTAGCCGCCCAGGGCGTTGCCGAAGTTGCCGCTGGGCACGTTCAGATACACCCGGTCGCCGATCGAGATCGCGCCCTGGCGCACCAGTTCCAGATAGCTGTGGATGTGGTAGATCTGCTGGAAGATGATGCGCCCGAAGTTGACCGAGTTGGCGGCCGAGAGACGGGTGCCGCGCTCGCCCAGGGCGGCCTGGAAGCGCGCCGAGGAGAGCAGGGCCTTGAGTGCGGTCTGGGCGTCGTCGAAGGCGCCGTGGATGCCGATGACCTTCAGATTGGCGGCGTCCTCGGTGACCATCTGCAGGCGCTGCACGTCCGAGGTGCCGCCGTGCGGATAGAGGCAGACCACCTTGACATTGGCCTGGTCCTTGAAGGTCTCCAGGGTGGCGGGGCCGGTGTCGCCGCTGGTCGCGGCCAGGATCAGATAGCGCTCGCCGCGCGCCTGGGCCAGGCTGGACAGCACCACGCCGAAGGGTTGCAGGGCCATGTCCTTGAAGGCCCGGGTGGGGCCGTGATACAGCTCGCTCACGAACAGGTCGTCGCGCACCCGCACCACGGGCACCGGCCGGGCGGGATCGTCGAACCCGTCATAGCGCGCCAGGGCCCGGTCCCAGGTGGCGCCGTCGATGTCGGTTTCGTAGGCGTCCAGCACCGCGCGCGCCAGGGTCTTGTAGTCGCTGTCGAGGTGGCCGCGCAGGAAGTCCAGACCCAGCTCGGGCAGGGACTCGGGCACATAAAGCCCGCCGTGGGAGGACATGGGGTCGAGTATGGCCTGGGAAAAACTGACCGATGCGGGGCGGCGGCCGTCGTTGCCGCGGGTTTCGATGAAGTTCATAAGGATTGCGCTGCCGGGTTCAAACTGGCCGGCGATTATACCTCAGCCGCCGCGCATCCCTGCAGCAGACAGCGTTCGGCGCGCGCGAGTTGCTCCGGATGCCCCTCCAGGACCAGGGTGTCGCCCGCGCGCAGGCGCATCGCGGGATCGACCTGCTCGCCGCGCACGCCGCTGCGCCGCAGCGCCTGCACGCTGACCTCCAGGCGCTCCAGGTGCAGTGATTCCAGGGTCCGGCCGATGGCCGCGGCCCGTTCGTGCAGGCTGACGCTGTGCAGTTGCAGGGCCTCGATCTCGGCCTCCAGTCCGACCTCCTCGCCGTGGAAGACGCCGCGCAGCTGGGCATAGTGTTCGGTGCGGGTGCGTTCGATCAGGCGCTTCACCTCCTCGTGGTCTATGCCGAGCAGCTCCAGGGTGCGGGCGGCCACGATGAGGCTGGATTCCAGCGATTCCGGCACCACCGTGGAGGCCCCGATGCGCTCGAAGTCCTCCATGTGGTGATCGTTGCGCGTGCGCACCACGATGGGCAGCCGCGGGGCCAGGCGCCGCGCCACCTCGACGATGCGCGAGGCCAGGTGGTGGTCGTGGAAGGTCACCACCAGGGCCGCGGCCTGCGCGATGCCGGACTTCTCCAGGATCTCGGGATGCGAGCTGTCGCCGTAGTGCACCGGCTCGCCGGCCTCGAAGGCCTCGCGTATCAGGGTCGGGTCCACGTCCAGGGCCAGGTAGCCCATGTCCTCCTCGCGCAGAAAGCGCGCCAGATTCTGGCCCACCCGGCCGAAGCCGGCGATGATCACATGGCCGCTGCGCCGGGCGTGTTCGTCGGCGATGGCCATCTCGCGCCGTTCGCGTTCTTCGCGGTAATGCGAGGACAGACGCTTGGCCAGCGCGCCGTTGTAACGGATCAACAAGGGGGCGATGAGCATGCTCAGGACCAGGGCGGCCAGCAGGGGCTGGATCTGGCGCGCGTCCACCAGGCCGTCGGACAGCGCCAGGGCCAGCAGGGCAAAGCCGAATTCGCCGCCCTGCGCCAGCACCGCGCCGGTGCGGATGGCCACGCCCCAGTCGGACTGGTAGAGCCGGGTCAGGAGCACGATCAGGCCGCCCTTGCCCAGGACCACGCCGGCGGTCAGCAGCAGCACCCAGGGCCAGTCATCGCGTAGCGCGGCCAGGTCCAGCTGGGTGCCCACGGTGACGAAGAACAGGCCCAGCAGCACGTCGCGGAAGGGACGCACCTCGGTCTCGATCTGGTGTCGGTATTCGGTCTCGGCCAGCATCACCCCGGCGAGGAAGGCCCCGAGGGCCAGCGACAGGCCCATCCGATGGGTCAGCCAGGCCGCGGCCAGGGCCAGCAGCAGGATGCTGAGGGTGAACAGCTCGATGGAGTAGGTTGCCGCCACCCAGCCCAGCACGGGACGCAGCAGCCAGTGGCCGATGGCGAACACCAGGGCGAAGGCCAGCACGGCCTTGAGCAGGGCCAGGCCCAGGGCCGGCAGCATGTCCTCGCCACCGCCGCCGAGGATGGGGATGAGCACCAGGAAGGGCACCACCGCCAGGTCCTGGAACAGCAGGATGCCGAGCGCCTTGCGCCCGTGCCGCGAGTGCATCTCCAGCTGCTCCTGCAGCTGCTTCACCACGATGGCGGTGGACGAGAGTGCGAGCGCGCCGCCGATCGCCAGTGCGCTCTCCCAGCGCAGCCCGGCCCAGATCGCGAGCAGCACCGTGGCCAGGGTCGAGAGCAGCACCTGCAGTCCGCCCAGGCCGAGCAGGATGCGGCGCATGGAGAGCAGGTGGCTGATCGAGACCTCCAGGCCGATCATGAACAGCAGAAAGACCACGCCCAGTTCGGCCAGGAACTCGATGGTCCGGCCCTCCGGGATCAGCCCCAGGGCGTGCGGGCCGAACAGGGCGCCGACCAGCAGATAGCCGATGATGGGGGGCAGCTGGACGCGGCGCATCAGCGCCACCGCGATCACCGAGAGAAAGAGCAGGGCGAGAATGCCGTCCAGCGCCGAGTGGTCCATGATGTTCCGGTTCCGGGATACGAGTCAGCAGGATAGCCCGATCATCGCGGTACCGGAACGGCGGGTCAACGTCTGCACAGGCGCGACAGCTCGGCGGTGCCGAAGCCACGCTCCGCCAGGCGTTCGGTGATGTAGAGTTCGGCCACGGTCAGGATCTCGCGCAGGCGCTCGTCCGCCATCTCCAGGATGTCGGCGGCGGTGTCCACGGGGATGCCTTCCTGATGGACCAGGAGCACGGCGCGGCGCCAGCGGGTCGGCAGCGCGCCCATGAACTCCAGACAGGCGTCCACGGCCTCGGGATCGACCTCGGCCTCCGGCGAGGCGATCTCGGTGTCGGCGATCAGATCCTCGACCTGCAGGGCCTCGTCCGGCTGATAGAACTCGTTGATCTCTTCCTCGACCATGTCCTCGGCCTGGGTGATGGCGTCCTCCGGCGCGGCCTGTTCCAGGGACAGGGCCTGACCGGCGCGGGCGGCGCGTTGCTTTTCGCTCTCCAGGATCTCGTGGATGACCTTGATCGCGGCCCGGTGGAGGCCGTCCGGATCATGCGGCAGGCCGTCCCAGTCCGATTGGATGCGTACATACATCTCATCGCGCACATCGGCGGTGGTGGGGTAATCCTCGGGCAACAGCCCGCTGGCGCGCAGATAGGCCAGCTCGTGGCGTATCCAGGTCTCCAGGCGCGGCAGCAGGCTGGCCAGCGAGACCTCGACCTGCTGACGCAGATCGCTCAGATCGGGGGCGCGCAGCCGCCGCAGGCGTTCGCGCCGGGCGTTGCGGCGCCAGTCCGCCTCGTGGCTGAGGCGGGCGCGATGCCTCTCGGCCTGGCGCGCCAGTTCCAGAATGGCCTCGTGCACGGCGGTATCGAGATTTTCCGCGCTGTTCTGGGCGACGATCACCTTGCGCCCCGGAAGCTGCAGGCGGCCGGTCACCCGGTGATCCAGCTTGCGCTTCTCCAGCGTGACGCGCAGGCGCAGCGGCTTGCCCGCAAAGGCCTCCAGGGCCGGCTCAAGGTGACGGCGGGCATGACGCTCCACCACCTCGCGCGCCGCCTGGTGTTGCTTCCTGGGAAGATTCCGATAGGTGATGTCGAACTTCATTTCGGGTACTCCTCTCATGGGACTTGTGCCGGGTTCCGGCATTGGAATACCGTGGGGTCGAAACAGGTGATTTCAATCCCGGGAGGTGACCCCTTGGACTACCAGCCGCCACCCAAGGCGCGTCTGCGGCTGCATTATCGTGACGCCCAGCTGTTGGCCGTGGAAAAACCGGCCGGCCTGTTGTCGGTGCCGGGGCGGGGCGCCGACAGGCATGACAGCCTGCTGACCCGGGTGCAGGCGGACTGGCCACAGGCCCTGCTGGTGCACCGCCTGGACATGGCGACCTCGGGCCTGATGCTGTTCGCCCTGGATCCGGAGACGCAGTCGGCCCTGGGGCGGATGTTCCAGGACCGTCAGATCCACAAGCGCTATCTGGCGCTGGTCGCCGGTCGTCTGCCGGCATCCGGCGAGGTGGATCTGCCCCTGATCGCCGACTGGCCCCGGCGGCCGCGTCAGAAGGTCGACCGGGAGCAGGGTCGGCCGGCCCTGACCCGCTACCGGCGCCTGGCCTACGATACGGCGGGCGATGTCAGCCGGGTGCTGTTGATGCCGGTGACCGGGCGCAGTCACCAGTTGCGGGTGCACATGGCGGCGCTGGGGCACCCCATCCTGGGCGATACGCTGTACGCCGACGAGGCGGCCCGCGCGGCCAGCCCACGCCTGCTGTTGCATGCGCAGGGTCTGGCGTTCGCGCACCCGCGGACCGGCGCGCCGCTGGAGATCGAATCGACGGCGCCTTTCTGAGCCGTCCGCATGCGCTTGGCGGATTTGAGCTGGACCCCGCGCTGCCGGATAATGCCGCTTTCACCGCAATCGGGGACAGAGCGTGAAGTTCAGCGTCGAGGCGTTCCGCAACTGGGACCACAAGAAGATCACCCTGCTGGGCATGTCGGGGGTGGGCAAGACCCATATCTCCGGCATGCTGCGCGAGCACGACTGGTTTCATTACTCCGGGGATTACCGCATCGGCACGCGCTATCTGGACGAGGCCATCCTGGACATGATCAAGTCGCGCGCCATGGAGGTGCCCTTTCTGCGCGAGCTGCTGCGCAAGGACTGGATCTACATCCGCAACAACATCAAGGTCACCGACCTGGGGCCGGTGCTGGCCTTCGTCGGCAAGCTGGGCAACCCCGAGCTGGGCGGCCTGGAGCTGGAGGTGTTCCGTGAGCACCAGGCCCTGTATCGCGAGGCCGAGATCGCGGCCATGCGCGACGTGCCCGGCTTCGTGCGCAAGGCGCAGGCCATCTACGGCTACAAGCATTTCGTGAACGATGTCGGCGGCTCGCTGTGCGAGCTGGACGAGCCCGGGGTGATCGAGCTGCTGGAGGCGCATACCCTGATCCTGTATATCAAGGTCACCGATCAGGCCGAGGAGGACAAGCTGATCGCGCGCGCCCAGAGCGATCCCAAGCCGCTGTATTACCGGCCCGAGTTCCTGGACGAGCAACTGGCCGCCTATCTGGAGGAACATGGCCTGCAGTACGCCGCGCAGATGGATCCGGACGACTTCACCCGCTGGGTGTTTCCGCGCCTGTTCCGCTCGCGTGTGCCGCGCTACGAGGCCATCGCCCGCCGTGGTTACACGGTGACCTCGCGGGAGGTGGCGGCGGTGCGCGACGAGCAGGACTTCCTGTCCCTGGTCGAGACCGCCATCGCGCGAAGCTGAGGATCGCCATGCCCATCGTCGCCCATACCGGCCTGCCGACCTTCGAACGCCTGCGTCAGGAGGGGGTGGGGGTGCTGTCGCCCGAGCGCGCGGCGAAGCAGGACATCCGCGAGCTGCACATCGGCCTGCTCAACATGATGCCGGACGCGGCCCTGGCCGCGACCGAGCGCCAGTTCTTCCGCCTGGTGGCCGAGAGCAACCCGATCGCCCAGTTCTATGTGCATCCCTTCACCCTGCCGCAGCTGCCGCGCGGCGAGAAGGCGCGGGCCCATATCGATGCCTATTACGAGTCCTTCGAGGCGGTGCGCGAGGCCGGGCTGGACGCGCTGATCATCACCGGGGCCAATGTGGTCGGTCCGGAGCTGTCGCAGCAGCCCTTTTGGGGCCCCCTGATCGAGGTGATCGACTGGGCCGCGCAGAACGTGACCTCGACCCTGTGTTCCTGCCTGGCCACCCACGCGGTGCTGGAATTCCGCTACGGGCAGAAGCGGCGCCCGCAGCCGGCCAAGTTCTGGGGCGTGTTTCCGCACCGGGTGGTGGACAAGCGGCACCCGCTGGTGAACGATGTGAACACCCGCTTCGACGTGCCGCACTCGCGCTGGAACGCGGTCGAGCGCGACCAGTTCGACGCCGCCGGCCTGCGCGTGCTGGTCGAGAGCGAGCAGGTGGGCATCCACCTGGCCACCAGTCCGGACGGGCTGCGTTTCGTGTTCTTCCAGGGACACCCCGAGTACGACACCATCTCGCTGCTCAAGGAGTTCAAGCGCGAGACCCTGCGCTACGCGGCGGGCGAGATCGCGGACTTTCCGCCCTTTGTGGCCAACTATTTCGACGACACGGGCAAGGCCCTGATCCGCGAATACCGCGAGCGCCTGGACCGCGCCCTGGCCCGGGGGGACGCGCTGCCGGAGTTTCCGGAGCCGCTGCTGGCGCCGCGCCTGGACAACACCTGGCACGACACGGCCGAGGCCGTGGTGGGGAACTGGATGGGGCTGGTCTATCAGGTGACCCACACGGATCGACGCATCCCCTTCATGGACGGGGTGGATCCGGACAATCCGCTGGGCTTGTATTGAGGTTCTGCCTGTCCGGCCACCCCGGGCGGGGTGGCCGGTGTCCGGGCTTACAGCACGTCGAGCTTGCCCAGTTCCTTGGCGGCCAGGTAGTAGAAGGTCACGCGGCCTTTCTGGCGGTCGCCCTTCATGGTCTCGCATACGGCCTTGATGGCGGCGTTGGAGGCATCCTCGTCGGCGCCGAGTTTTTTCATGCACCACTTCTCGCGCACCCGGTCCAGCTCCTTGGGGTCGGAGCAGGACACCAGCGCGGCGTCACGGCTGCTGCGCAGGGCGATGCCCAGGTGCTTGACGATCTTGTCCACGATGGCGGCGTCCGCCTTGGCATCGTAACGTTGAACTTCGGCAAGGTAATCGGCCATTTTTCATCCTCTCGGTTGGTATTATCACAGGGGTTGGTGGGACCCCGGCCAAAGACTATTGGCCAGGGGAAATTAACACAAAAACAGAGGATATTGCCCGCCGGGCCCGGCCGATAGCGGATCGGGTGTCGGGCGGCGGCAACACAGAGGGGGCGCGCGGATGGCGGATTGGCTGGTATGCGGGGTGGACGAGGTGGGCCGCGGCCCGCTGGCGGGGGCGGTGGTG
>JALVTT010000064.1 GCA_027024025.1 Sedimenticola sp. | reverse complement strand
CCTCCGCCGGTGGCCGACCCCCCCGCGCCCGAAGCAGGCCTGGACTGGAAGGCCCTGGAACAGGCGGTCGCCGGCTGCCGTGGCTGTGCTCTGTGCGAGACCCGCACCCGTACCGTGTTCGGGGTGGGCGACCGCGACGCCCGGCTGATGGTGATCGGCGAGGCCCCGGGCGCGGACGAGGACCGCCAGGGCGAGCCTTTCGTGGGACGCGCCGGACAGCTGCTGACCGCCATGCTGGCGGCCATCGGCCTGGCGCGGGAGCAGGTCTATATCGCCAATGTGCTGAAATGCCGGCCGCCCGGCAACCGCGACCCGCAGGCGGCAGAGGTGGCGGCCTGCCGCGCCTATCTGGATCGGCAGATCGCGCTGATCCGGCCCGAGCTGATCCTGGCGGTGGGCGGGGTCGCGGCCAAGAACCTGCTGCAGACGGACACCCCGGTGGGGCGGTTGCGCGGACGGGTGCATCGCTATGGCGACAGCGGCATCCCCCTGCGCGTGACCTATCATCCCTCCTATCTGCTGCGGCGGCCCGAGGAAAAGGCCAAGGCCTGGGCCGATCTGCAACAGGTCTGGCGCGATCTCGCCACGGAGGCCGGGGCATGAGCGCCGTCCTGAAGGAACCGCGCGTCCAGATCCGCGACATGCGCGAGGGCGATCTGGAGGCGGTGTTCCTCAACGAGCAGGCCGCCTACAGCCACCCGTGGAGCATGGGCATACTGCGAGACTGTCTGCGTGTCGGTTATCACTGCCTGGTGGCCCTGGACGACAGAGGCGTGATCGGCCATGCCGTGATGTCGGTGGCGGTGGGCGAGGCGCATCTGCTCAATCTGTGCGTGGCGCCCGCGGCCCAGGGACGGGGCATCGGCCGGCGCCTGCTGCGGCGGGTGCTGCGCTTGGCGCGCGAGCACGAGGCCGACACGGTGTTTCTGGAGGTACGGGCCAGCAATACCGGCGCGCGCCGCCTGTACGAGTCCGAGGGCTTCTGCGAGGTGGGGCAGCGGCGGGGCTATTATCCGCACGACGAACACGAGCGCGAGGATGCGGTGGTCTACGCCAGGCCGATGCTATAATCCCGGCCCTTTTCGTATTCGCCCCTCCCAGTCCATGGCCGATCTCCAGACCGAAACCGACAAGCGCCGCACCTTTGCCATCATCTCCCACCCGGACGCGGGCAAGACCACCCTGACCGAAAAGCTGCTGCTGTTCGGCGGGGCGATTCAGCTCGCCGGCACGGTCAAGGGGCGCAAGGCCGCGCGTCACGCCACCTCCGACTGGATGGAGCTGGAAAAGCAGCGCGGCATCTCGGTGACCTCCTCGGTGATGCAGTTCGACTACAAGGGCCGGGTCATGAACCTGCTCGACACACCGGGCCACGAGGACTTCTCGGAGGACACCTACCGCACCCTGACCGCGGTGGACTCCGCCCTGATGGTGATCGACGTGGCCAAGGGCGTGGAGGAGCGCACCATCAAGCTGATGGAGGTCTGCCGTCTGCGCGACACCCCCATTCTGACCTTCATCAACAAGCTCGACCGCGAGGGCCGCGATCCCATCGAGCTGCTGGACGAGGTCGAGTCGGTGCTCAAGATCCAGTGCGCGCCCATCACCTGGCCGATCGGCATGGGCCAGCGGCTCAAGGGGGTGATCGACCTGCGTGACGAGACGGTGCATCTCTACGACCCGGAGCACGGCGGGCGCATCGCCGAGGGCGAGAAGATCCAGGGCCTGGACAACCCGCGCCTGGACGAAGTGCTGGGCGACATGGCCGAGGAGCTGCGCGAGGAGGTCGAGCTGGTGCGCGGCGCCAGCCACGCCTTCGATCTGGACGCCTATCTGCGCGGCGAGATGACGCCGGTGTTCTTCGGCTCGGCGATCAATAACTTCGGCGTTGAAGAACTGCTCGACGCCTTCGCCGACTACGCCCCCGCGCCGCGCGCGCGCGAGGCCGTGCAGCGCAGGGTAGACCCGCACGAGGAAAAGTTCAGCGGCTTCGTTTTCAAGATCCAGGCCAATATGGAC
>JALVTT010000063.1 GCA_027024025.1 Sedimenticola sp. | reverse complement strand
ACCGACAGCCCCCTCCCCCGCTTGCGGGGGAGGGCCGGGGAGGGGGTGGTCAATTCATGCCCCTCACCCAGCCCTGAGCGTTTCCAGATAGTCGATCACACCCTGGCCGCACTGCATCAGCAGATCCCGGCTCTGCGCGTTCTTGGCGATGCCGATGCTCCCCTCCAGGGCCGCGACCAGAAAGGCCGCCGCGGCCTGCACCTCGATATCGGTCCGCACCATGCCCGCGGCCTGGCCACGCGCCAGGGCCCCGGCGATGGCCTGCCGCCACTCGTCCAGCAGGGTGTTGATGCGCACGCGGAAGCCGTCATCCACCGGCGACATCTCCTGCGCCAGGTTGTTGATGGGACAGCCCAGGGCCAGCTGCCGGTCGTCGATCTCCTCCCCCGCCCGGCAGATCATGCCGATCAACACGTCCAGCGGATCGGCGTTCTCGTCCCGCAGGGGTTCGATCCAGTCCCGGCGCAGCTGCGGGCCCAGCACCTCGTCCAGCACCGCGTGGCCCAGGGCCAGCTTGTTGGCGAAATGGTGATACAGGGCGCCCTTGGTCACCCCGGCGCGCAGCAGGATCCCGTTCAGCCCCGCGGCCTGGAAGCCGTGGCTGTGGATCTCCTCCGCGGCGGCCTGCAGCAGGGCGATCCGGGTCTGATCCGGATCGCGCGGCGCGGCGGCGGGCTTGGTGCTGGCAGCGGACATACCGACCAGTATGTATTGAATTCAGGGAATGTCAAGCGGCCGGCCGGACGCCCGACTGTGCGAAAATGGCGCGCTGTATCATCATCCCAAGCAGGACGACCACACCCATGCCCTTTCACCCGCCCCTGCCCAGCGTCCGGGAGATCCGTCATTGGGGCCGCGCCGGCGGCGGCGCGCTCACCCTGGCCCTGGCCGAGGCCGCGCGCGCCAGCGAACACCCCATGCTGGTGATCTGCGACGATGTGCAGGAGGCCGGCCGCCTGGCCGATGAACTGAGCTTCTTTCTGGGCGACAGCGCCCTGCCCGTGACCGTCTTCCCCGACTGGGAGACCCTGCCCTACGACGTGTTCTCGCCGCTGCCCGAACTGGTCTCGCAACGCCTGCGGACCCTGCACCGGCTGTCGCGCATGCCGCGTGGCCTGGTGCTGGCGCCGGTGGCCACGGTGCTGCAGCGCATCCTGCCCAGGGACTTTCTGGAGGCCCACAGCCTGCTGCTGGAGGTCGGGCAGCGGATCGACTTCGACGCCTTCCGCCGCCAGCTGGAACAGGCGGGCTACGAACCGGTCTCGCAGGTCATGGCGCATGGCGAGTTCGCGGTGCGTGGCTCCCTGATCGACCTCTTCCCCATGGGCGGCGAGACGCCGCTGCGCATCGACCTGTTCGACGACGAGATCGACTCCATCCGCACCTTCGATGTGGAGACCCAGCGCACCCTGGAGAAGATCGACCGCTTCTCCATGCTGCCGGCACGCGAGTTTCCCACCGACGAGGCCGGCATCAACCGCTTTCGCCGCGCCTGGCGCGAGACCTTCGAGGGCGACCCGCAACGCAGCCTGATCTACCGCGATGTCAGCAACGGCCAGATGCCCGGCGGCATCGAGTACTACCTGCCGCTGTTCTTCGAGCACACCGCGACCCTGTTCGACTATCTGCCAGCGGACACCCTGGTGGTGCGCGACGCCGACGCCGGGACCGTGGCCACGGCCTTCATGGCGGAGGTCGCGCGCCGCTACGAGCAGCGCCGCCACGATATCGAACGGCCGCTGCTGCCACCGGAGGCACTCTACCTGTCGCCGGAGGCCTTCGAGCAGCACTGCGAGGCGCACGCGGGCATCCGTCATCAGGCGCACGAGGCCGAGACCGGCGACAATCTGGACGCCGCACCCCTGCCCCCGCTGGCACTGCAGGCCAAGGCCAGCGACCCGGCCGGCGCCCTGCGCCGTTTTCTGGACCAGGACCCCGGCCGCTGCCTGTTCGTGGCCGAGACCGCGGGGCGCCGCGAGGCCCTGCGCGACACCCTGAAGGATCTCGGCCTGCGGGTCAGCCCGGTCGAGTCCTGGGCCGGCTTCCTGGCAGGCCAGGCGCCCCTCTGCATCACCGCCGCGCCCATCGAGTCGGGCATGTGGCTGCGCGGCGAGGGCCTGGCCCTGATCCCCGAATCCGCGCTGCTCGGCGAGCGGGTCCGCCAGCGGCGGCGCGTGCGCAAGGGGCCGGACGCCGACCAGGTGGTGCGCAACCTGGCCGAGCTGCAGATCGGTTCCCCCGTGGTCCACGAGGAACATGGGGTGGGCCGCTACCTGGGCCTGCAGACCCTCGCGGTCGGTGACACCCCGCAGGAATACCTGACCCTGGAATACGCGCGCGGCGACAAGCTGTATGTCCCGGTCTCCTCGCTGCATCTGATCTCGCGCTACACCGGCGCCTCGCCGGAGAACGCCCCCCTGCACCGCCTGGGCAGCGACCAGTGGGAGAAGGCCCGGCGCAAGGCCGCGGAAAAGGTGCGCGACGTGGCCGCCGAGCTGCTCGACATCTATGCCCGGCGGGCCGCCCGCCAGGGCCGCGCCCTGCCTCCGCCCGGCGAGGAATACCGCCAGTTCGCCTCGGAATTCGAGTTCGAGGAGACGCCCGACCAGGCAAACGCCATCGCGGCGGTGATCGAGGACATGACCCGCGCCCAGCCCATGGACCGGGTGGTGTGCGGCGACGTGGGCTTCGGCAAGACCGAGGTCGCCATGCGCGCCGCCTTTCTGGCCGCCAGCAACGGCCGCCAGGTGGCGGTGCTGGTACCCACCACCCTGCTCGCCCAGCAGCACTATCAGAACTTCGCCGACCGCTTCGCCGACTGGCCGATCCGGGTCGCGGGTCTGTCGCGCTTTCAATCGAAGAAGGAAACCGAACAGGTGCTCGCCGGCCTGGCCGACGGCACCATCGACATCGTGGTCGGCACCCACAAGCTGCTGGGGCGCGAGGTCCGCTTCAGGGACCTGGGCCTGGCCATCATCGACGAGGAGCACCGTTTCGGCGTGCGCCACAAGGAGCAGCTCAAGGCCCTGCGCGCGGAGGTGGACATCCTGACCCTGACCGCCACGCCCATCCCGCGCACCCTCAACCTGGCCATGTCGGGCATGCGCGATCTGTCGATCATCGCCACCCCGCCGGCGGCGCGCCATCCGATCAAGACCTTCATCAGCCAGTGGAACGACGCCCAGATCCAGGAGGCCTGCCAGCGCGAGATCTCACGCGGCGGCCAGGTCTATTTTCTGCACAACGAGGTCTCCAGCATCGAAAAGACCGCTACCCGGCTGGCCGAACTGCTGCCCCAGGCGCGCATCGAGATCGCTCACGGCCAGATGCGCGAACGCGAGCTGGAACGCATCATGCGCGACTTCTATCACCAGCGCTTCAACATCCTGGTGTGCACCACCATCGTCGAGTCGGGCATCGACGTGCCCACCGCCAACACCATCATCATCGACCGCGCCGACAAGCTGGGCCTGGCGCAACTGCACCAGCTGCGCGGCCGGGTGGGACGCTCGCACCACCGCGCCTATGCCTATCTGCTGACCCCGCCGCCCAAGGCCATGACCGCGGACGCGCGCAAGCGCCTGGAGGCCATCGAGGCCCTGGAGGATCTGGGCGCCGGCTTCACCCTGGCCACCCATGACCTGGAGATACGCGGCGCCGGCGAGCTGCTGGGCGACGAGCAGAGCGGCCAGATCCACGAGATCGGCTTCACCCTCTACACCGAGATGCTGGAACAGGCAGTGAAGGCCATCCGCGAGGGCCGCCAGCCGGAGCTGGACCGGCCGCTGGATCACGGCACCGAGATCGACCTGCACATCCCCGCCCTGCTGCCCGAGGACTATCTGCCGGACGTGCACATCCGCCTGATCCAGTACAAGCGCATCGCCTCGGCCGACTCGCCGCAGGCGCTGAAAGAACTCAAGATCGAGATGATCGACCGCTTCGGCCTGCTGCCGGAACCGGCGCAGCGTCTGTTCGAGATCACGGCCATGAAGCTCGAGATCCAGGACCTGGGCATCCGCAAGGTCGAGGCCGGCCCGCAAGACGGCCGCATCCTGTTCGACGCCGAACCCAGGATCGACGCCGCGCGCCTGATCGAGCTGATCCAGACCCGGCCGCAGGACTTCCGCCTGGACGGCGCCGAGCGCCTGCGCTTCTTCGCCGACATGGCCGGGCCCGAGCAGCGTATCGAGGCCACCCGCCGGGTGCTGCGAGAACTGACTGGGAATCCGGCGCAAGGCAAGGCAGAATAAGGCCATGAAAACGCTGCACCTCCCCCGCATCCTGCTCCTGCTGCTGGCCGCCCTGTGCCTCGACGCCCAGGCCCAGGGCACGATCTACACCCTCGAGATGGTGGTCTTCGAACAGCCCGCCGACGGCGACAGCGAGAATCTCGCCGCCGAAGCAGGCGGGGCGCCGGACGCCCCGGCCTTTCTGCTCAACAGCGGCGGGCACGGCGTCACCGTGCTGCCCGGGCGGGAGGGCAAGCTGGTGCCCGCGGTCTATACCCTGAACCGCCGCGGCGCCCGGGTCCTGTTCCACCTGCGCTGGCGCCAGGCCATCCCGCGCAGCCGCCACAATCCCTGGTTCGCCATCCGTGGCAAGGATCTGGAGGGCCGTATCCGCATCAACCGCGGGCGCTATCTGCACCTGTACACCGACCTCCGCCTGCTGCAGGGCGGCCAAGGCATCCGCATGCGTGAGAAGACCCGCCTGCGCAGCGGAAAGCTCTACTACGTGGACCACCCCCAGCTGGGAGTGCTGTTCCTCGCCAGCCGCTGGCACGACCCCAACGCACCGGCCCAAGCCACCCCGGCGACGCCCGCGCCCGGGCCCGCGCAGCCGGAGCAGAAGCAGCCCGAACCGGATAATCCGCCCGAGCAGCGCAAACCGGCCGGAGAACTGCCGCGCGCCACGCCGGACAACAGCTGAGACTCCAGACGCCCGCCTGGACCGGCCGGCAGATCGCCGACAGGCAATAGAAAAACCCCGGCCATCAGGCGATGACCGGGGTTTTTGTTGGCGTCCCGTAGGGGAGTCGAACCCCTGTAACCAGCGTGAAAGGCTGGGATCCTAGGCCTCTAGATGAACGGGACAGAAACCTTCCGGATTGTTTGGTGGAGCCAGGCGGGATCGAACCGCCGACCTCAACACTGCCAGTGTTGCGCTCTCCCAGCTGAGCTATGGCCCCGAAATACAAATTGTCGACAGGCGTCGCCACCCATCCCTGGGGCCCCTTCCAGCTCGGCATCCTGCCTTGCGTTCGGCAACTGCGTGATGCCACCGGCATCACGGTTTGCCTCACCCCAGCTGAGCTATGGCCCCGGTATTTCTCTCATTCGGGAGCAGCGCCCCGTCGAATGAGGCGCGTATGTTAGGGCGGTTTCGACCGCTTGTCCACCCCCTCCAGGAGAATTTTTCGAGATTTTTCCGCCCCCTTTCAACCCCCCCAGGAATCGCGCAGGGAGACGATCTGATTGAATACCGGACGACCGTCCGCGGCGTCCTCGGGATCGCGGCAGAAATAGCCCTCGCGCTCGAACTGGAAGCGCTCGCCCGGCGCCACATCGCGCAGCGAAGGCTCGACCACGGCCTCCTCCAGGATCGACAGCGAATCGGGGTTGAGATCGTCCAGAAAGTCGCCTTCGCGGCCCGGCGCGGGCACGCGGAACAGGCGGTCGTACAAGCGTACCTGGACCGGGATGCCCTGCTCCGCCGGAACCCAGTGGATGACCCCGCGCACCTTGCGCCCCTCGGGATTGCGCCCCAGGGTCTCGGGATCGTAGGTGCAGCGGATCTCGGTGATCTCGCCGGCGGCGTCCCGGATCACCTCGTCGGCGCGGATCACATAGGCGTTGCGCAGACGCACCTCCTTGCCCAGGACCAGACGCTTGTACTTCTTGTTGGCCTCCTCGCGGAAGTCCTCGCGGTCGATATAGATCTCGCGCGTGAACAGCAGCTCGCGGCTGCCCATGGCCGCGTCCTTGGGATGGTTGGGGCCCTGCAGCTTTTCCACCTGGCCCTCGGGATAGTTGCTGATGACCAGGCGCAGCGGCCGCAGCACCGCCATGCGCCGGGGCGCGCTGGCGTCCAGGTCGCTGCGGATGGCGTTTTCCAGCACCCCCATCTCGACCGTGCTGTCGGAGCGGGTCACGCCGATGGCGTTGCAGAAACTGCGGATCGAGGCGGGCGTGTAGCCGCGCCGCCGCAGGCCCGCGATGGTCGGCATGCGCGGATCGTCCCAGCCGCTGACATGGCCCTCGCTGACCAGCTGGGTCAGCTTGCGCTTGCTCATCACCGTGTATTCCAGGTTGAGGCGCGCAAACTCGATCTGCTGCGGATGACAGCCGATGCTGATGTGATCCAACACCCAGTCATACAGCGGACGGTGATCCTCGAACTCCAGGGTGCACAGCGAATGGGTGATGCCTTCGATGGCGTCCGAGATCGGATGGGTGAAGTCGTACATGGGGTAGATACACCAGGCATCGCCGGTCTGGTGATGCACCAGGCCGTGGCGGATGCGGTACAGGGCCGGGTCGCGCATATTCATGTTCGGCGAGGCCATGTCGATCTTCGCCCGCAGGGTACGGCTGCCGTCCTCGAACTCGCCGGCGCGCATGCGCGCGAACAGGTCCAGGTTCTCCTCCACCCCGCGGTTGCGGTATGGGCTCTCGCGGCCCGGTTCGGTGAGGGTGCCGCGGTATTCGCGCACCTGCTCGGGCGACAGGTCGCAGACATAGGCCAGCCCCTTCTCGATCAGCTCCACCGCATAGCCGTAGAGCTGCTCGAAATAGTCCGAGGCAAAGCGCAGTTCGTCCCACCGATAGCCCAGCCAGCGCACATCCTCCTTGATCGCCTCGACGAAGGCCTCCTCCTCCTTGGCCGGATTGGTGTCGTCGAAGCGCAGATTGGTGGCCCCGTGATAGTCCTCGCCGATCCCGAAGTTGAGCACGATGGACTTGGCGTGTCCGATGTGCAGAAAGCCGTTCGGCTCCGGCGGAAAACGGGTGCGGATGTGCGTATGTTTGCCCGAGGCCAGATCGGCGTCGATGATCTGACGGATGAAGTTCTTCGGCGCAGCCTGCTGTTGTTCGCTCATGCCCCTGCTTCCCCGATGTGTTCGATGGCACGGTCGATGCGCCGCAGCGTGGCCTCGCGTCCGACCAGATACAGCGTCAGATCCAGGTCCGGCGAGGGCGCGCCGCCGGTGACCGCGATCCGCAACGGCATGGCGACCTTGCCGAAGCCCACGCCCAGGGCCTCGACCGTCTCCGCCACGCTGTGATGAATCGCCTCGCGCTCCCAGCTTTCCAGCCCGGCCAGGCGCTGCCGCACCGCTGCCAGGGCCTGACCGGCCTCGCCCTTGAAGGCCTTCTTCGCGGCCTTGGCGTCGTACTCGTCGAAATCCCGGTAATAGAAGGCGGAGATCGCGGCCAGCTCCACCAGGGTGCTGGCGCGCTCGCGCTGGGCCTCGACCACCGCCACCAGGTCCGGGCCGCCGGCCGGGTCGATGCCCAGATCGCCCAGATGCGGCGACAGCAGATGCGCCACCCGCGCCGGATCGCTCTTCATGATGTACTGCTGGTTGAGCCACTTCAGCTTGTCGGTGTTGAAGGTGGAAGGCGCGCGGTTGACCGCCTCCAGCTCGAACAGCGCGATCATCTCGTCCACCGAGAAGATCTCCTGATCGCCATGCGACCAGCCCAGACGCACCAGATAGTTGAGCAGGGCCTCGGGCAGATAGCCGTCGTCGCGGTATTGCATCACGCTCACCGCGCCGTGGCGCTTGGACAGGCGCGAGCCGTCATCACCCAGGATCATGGGCACATGCGCGAACTGCGGCACCGCCCAGCCCAGGGCGCGGTACAGGTTGATCTGGCGCGGGGTGTTGTTGATGTGGTCATCGCCCCGGATCACCTGGGTGATGGCCATGTCGTGATCGTCCACCACCACGGTCAGATTGTAGGTCGGCGAGCCATCGCTGCGGCGGATGATGAGGTCGTCCAGCTCGCTGTTGGCCACCCGGATATGGCCGCGGATCAGGTCATCGAACACCACCTCGCCCTCGTCCGGATTACGGAAGCGGATCACATGCGGCTCGTCCGGGCTCACATCACGGTTGCGGCAATGGCCGTCATAACGCGGCTTCTGCCTGGCCGCCATCTGCTCCTCGCGCAGCCGCTCCAGACGCTCCTTGGAGCAGTTGCAGCGGTAGGCCAGGCCCTTGTCCAGCAGCGTGTCGATGATGGCGTTGTATCGGTCGAAGCGATGGGTCTGATAGAAAGGCCCCTCGTCATACTCCAGACCGAGCCAGGTCATGCCCTCGAGAATGGCGTTGACCGATTCCTGGGTCGAGCGTTCGAGATCGGTGTCCTCGATGCGCAGCACGAAACGGCCGCCATGCCGGCGGGCATACAACCAGGAAAACAGGGCGGTACGGGCCCCACCGACATGCAGATAGCCGGTCGGACTGGGGGCAAAACGGGTCTTTACACTCATGATCCCACTTCAATCGATGATGAAGCGGGCGATTTTACCGGAAACCGGCGCCGGAGAGGCAGAAAAGGAACGCCCCCTGCGGGCCGCCGCCCGCATCAAGAATGGCCTGCCGCGCAGCGGCAACAAAACCTTGTTCACCCCCCTCCCGGCCTCCCCCCGCAGGCGGGGGGAGGGGCGGCTCGACACATTGGTCACTTTCCCCCGCCAACAGGGCCGCGAGCGGGGGGGG
>JALVTT010000062.1 GCA_027024025.1 Sedimenticola sp. | reverse complement strand
TTCTTCAAATCGCATTTTCCGGATCTCCTGTAGCACTTCTGTCGGTCTCATGGCTCACCTCCTGGGTGGCCATGAAACCGGACAGATCACGTGCTACAAGTCCGGACAGTTTATTTGCTCCTAACACGGCTGCGCGAAGGCTGTCGCGGGCGCTCCCGGGTTTGGGTAGAATGCCCGCACCGATTCAAACGCGCCCGGCGAGGCGCGGCAGACAGACCGGGAGGGGTGGCATGGCGTTGTCCGAGATGTTGATGTCCGGCGCGGAGCTGATGGTGCTCGGAATGGGTATGGTGTACCTGTTCCTGGCGATGCTGATTCTGGTGATGCAGGGCATGTCGCGCCTGGCGGCCCGCCTGGCGCCGGAGACGGACGGCGCGGCGGCCCCGCAGCCCCTGCCGGTGCGCAGCGGCGCCAATGATCCCCGCCTGGTGGCGGCCATCGTCGCCGCCGTCGGCCGCTACCGAAGCGCGCGTCGCGGCTGAGCCGCTTTCAATCCCAGAGAGTACCCATGAGCAACAAGCTAGCCATAACCGAGGTGGTGCTGCGTGACGCGCACCAGTCCCTGTTCGCCACCCGCATGCGCCTGGACGACATGCTGCCGGTGGCCGAGAAGCTCGACCGGGTGGGATTCTGGTCGCTGGAGACCTGGGGCGGGGCGACCTTCGACGCCTGCATCCGCTACCTGGGCGAGGATCCCTGGGAGCGCCTGCGCGAGCTGAAAAAGGCCATGCCCAACACCCCGCAGCAGATGCTGTTCCGCGGCCAGAACATCCTGGGTTACCGGCACTATGCCGATGACGTGGTGGAGCGCTTCGTGGAGCGCGCGGCGGTCAACGGCATCGACGTGTTCCGCATCTTCGACGCCATGAACGACCTGCGCAATCTGGAGACCGCGGTGCGCGCCACCCTCAAGGTCGGCAAGCACGCCCAGGGCGCCATGTCCTACACCGTCAGCCCGGTGCACGATCTGAACTACTGGCTGAACATGGCGCGCGGCCTGCAGGACATGGGCTGCCATTCCATCTGCATCAAGGACATGGCCGGCCTGCTCACGCCGAACACCGCCTACGAGCTGGTGCGCGGCCTGAAGGAGACGGTCGATATCCCGATCGCCCTGCATTCGCACGCCACCACCGGCATGAGCACCACCACCCTGGTCAAGGCCGCCGAGGCGGGCGTGGACCAGGTGGACGCCGCGATCTCGTCCATGGCTATGACCTACAGCCATTCCGCCACCGAGTCGCTGGTGGCCATCCTCGAGGGTGGCGAGCGCGACACCGGCCTGGATCTGGCCCTGCTGGAGGAGATCGCCGCCCACTTCCGCGAGGTGCGCAAGAAATACGCGGCCTTCGAGGGCTCGCTCAAGGGCATCGACTCTCGCATCCTGGTCGCCCAGGTGCCGGGCGGCATGCTGACCAATATGGAAAACCAGCTGCGCGAGCAGGGCGCCGACGGGCGTCTGGACGAGGTGCTGGAGGAGATCCCGCGGGTGCGCGAGGATCTGGGCTATCTGCCGCTGGTCACCCCGACCTCGCAGATCGTCGGCACCCAGGCGGTGATCAACGTCCTCACCGGCGAGCGCTACAAATCCATCACCAAGGAGACCGCGGGCGTGTTGCGCGGTGAATACGGCGCCACCCCCGCGCCGGTCAACAAGGACCTGCAGGGCCGTGTCCTGGAGGACGGCGAGGAGCCCATCACCTGCCGTCCGGCCGATATGCTGGACGACGAGATGGACAGCCTGACCGAGACCTTCCGTCAACTGGCCGGGGAGAAGGGCATCCGCGTGGCCGAGGCCGAGATCGACGATGTGCTCACCTACGCCCTGTTCCCGCAGGTCGGGCTCAAGTTCCTGGAGAACCGTGACAACCCGGCCGCCTTCGAGCCGGCGCCGGAGGCCGGGGCCAGCGCCGCGCCCGCGCCCGCGGCGGCGTCCGCCGGGGGCGAGGCCGAGTCCTACCAGGTGGTGGTGGACGGACATGCCTACAGCGTGACCGTCTCCCCGGGCGGGGCCGTGGAGTCGGTCAGCCC
>JALVTT010000061.1 GCA_027024025.1 Sedimenticola sp. | reverse complement strand
GGGGGGGTGGGGGGGGGGGCAAGGCCTTGTTGCCGCTACGCGGCTGGCCATTCTTGATGCGGGCGGCGGCCCGCACGCGCCCTACTTTTCTTTGCTTGCCCAAAGAAAAGTAGGCAAAAGAAAGGGCACCCGAAGGCTTGCCCTCCGCTGCGCTCCGGGTGCCCTGCGCTTCTCGGCCCGGAAGCGGCGCTGCGGAACTCGCCCATCTTCGATGGGCTCAGACAGTCCTCGCGCTGATCGCTTCCGGCCCTGCGATGCTCGGCAGCGCCAACGGGACCCGGGCACTCCGTAGCTGGAACGGCTCACGTTATTCGAGTCAGAACCCCCAATGTCGCTTGGCAGACTTGGCTTTCGTTTGTGTTGGAGATACCCCCCTATAACAGTGCCGTGAGCGGGAGATGGAGCCACGTCACAACCCCTCCCCCCGCTTGCGGGGGGAGGCTGGGAGGGGGGCATCCTGATTTACGCTATAATCCCGCGCTCTGTTCTCCCTGCGACATCATGGAGCCAAGCGCATGCAACTGAGCAACCTCACCGCGGTATCCCCGATCGACGGCCGTTACGGTCGGCAGACCGAGGCGCTGCGCCCGATCTTCAGCGAATACGGTCTGATCACCCAGCGGGTGACGGTCGAGGTGCGCTGGCTGCAGGCGCTGGCGCGGCATCCGCGGATCGCCGAGGTGCCCGCTTTCTCCGAGGCGGCCAACGCCCTGCTGGACGGGATCGTGAGCGACTTCAGCGAGGCCGACGCCCAGCGCATCAAGGAGATCGAACGCACCACCAATCACGATGTGAAGGCGGTCGAGTATTTCCTCAAGGAGAAGATCGCCGGCAACGCCGAGCTGGAGGCGGTCAGCGAGTTCATCCACTTCGCCTGCACCTCGGAGGACATCAACAACCTCTCGCACGCCCTGATGCTGCGCGCCGGGCGCGAGCAGGTGCTGCTGCCACAGCTCGACCGGGTGATCGAGGCCATTCGCGACCTGGCCCATGAGCATGCCGACAAGCCCATGCTGTCACGCACCCACGGTCAGCCGGCCTCGCCCACCACCCTGGGCAAGGAGATGGCCAATGTGGTCGCGCGTCTGCGACGCCAGCGCGAGCAGATCGCGGGCGTGGCGCTGATGGGCAAGATCAACGGCGCGGTGGGCAACTACAACGCCCATCTGTCGGCCTATCCCGAGATCGACTGGCCGGCCTTCGCGCGCGAGTTCGTGGAGTCGCTGGGCGTGGACTGGAACCCCTACACCATCCAGATCGAGCCGCACGACTACATGGCCGAGCTGTTCGACGCCATCGCGCGCGCCAACAATATCCTGATCGACTTCGCGCGCGATGTCTGGGGCTATATCTCGCTGGGCTACTTCAAGCAGAAGACCGTGGCCGGCGAGGTCGGCTCCTCGACCATGCCGCACAAGGTCAACCCCATCGACTTCGAGAACGGCGAAGGCAATCTGGGCATCGCCAACGCCCTGTTCGACCACCTGGCCATGAAGCTGCCGGTCTCGCGCTGGCAACGCGACCTGACCGACTCCACGGTGCTGCGCAACATGGGCGTCGGTTTTGCCTACACCAGCATCGCCCTGCAGTCCATCCTGCGCGGCATCGGCAAGCTGGAGGCCAACGAACAGCGCCTGGCCGAGGATCTGATGGGCAACTGGGAGGTTCTGGCCGAGCCCATCCAGACCGTGATGCGCCGCCACGGCATCGAAAAGCCCTATGAAAAGCTCAAGGAACTGACCCGCGGCAACCGCGTCGATCAGGCCGGCATGCAGGCCTTCGTCGACGGCCTGGACCTGCCCGAGGCGGCCAAGGAGGCACTGCGCCGTCTGACCCCGCTCAACTACATCGGCAATGCCGTGGAGCAGGCGGAGAAGATCTGAGCCACTTCGGTGCGGTTCGTACCTCACCGCACCCTACCTGGCCTCAACCCCCTCCCCAACCCTCCCCCGCAAGCGGGGGCGGGAGCGCCCGGTCCGGTAGGGTGCGGTGACGCAGGAACCGCACCGCCATCCCGATCCGATACCGCCTCAGGCCGCCCGCAGGTGCATGTCGACGTGGATGTCGTCATAGGGACAGATGATCTTTCCATCCCCCGTCT
>JALVTT010000060.1 GCA_027024025.1 Sedimenticola sp. | reverse complement strand
CCACAAGTGGGGAGGGGACGGAAATTTCGGGATCCGCTATTAAACCCCTTCCCCCTCGCAGGGGGAAGGGCGCTCATCCAAACTCCTTCCCCCTTGCAGGGGGCAGGCCGGGATGGGGGTTCATTCATCTAACACCCCTTCCCCCTGTCAGGGGGAAGGCCGGGATGGGGGTCACTCGTAATATTTGAACGCCTTGAACCCTTCCTTCTCCACCAACGCATCGCGCCGCGCCAGTTCCAGGTCGTTCTGCATCATCTCCTGCACCATCTCCTCAAAGGTGATCTTCGGCGACCAGCCCAGTTTTTCCTTGGCCTTGCTCGGGTCGCCCAGCAGGGTCTCCACCTCGGTGGGGCGGAAGTAGCGCGGATCGACCGCGACGATGCAGTTGCCGTTCTGGTCGTAGCCCTTCTCGTCCAGGCCTTCGCCCTCCCAGCGGATCTCCAGGTCCACGTGGCGGGCGGCGATCTCGACAAACTGCCGCACGGAGTACTGTTTGCCGGTGGCGATGGCAAAGTCCTCTGGCTGCTCCTGTTGCAGCATCAGCCACTGCATCTCGACATAGTCCTTGGCGTGGCCCCAGTCGCGCTTGGCGTCCAGGTTGCCGAGATAGACGCGGTCCTGCAGGCCCAGTTTGATGCGCGCCAGGGCGCGGGTGATCTTGCGGGTGACGAAGGTCTCGCCGCGGATCGGTGATTCGTGGTTGAACAGGATGCCGTTGCAGGCATACATGCCATAGGCCTCGCGGTAGTTGACCGTGATCCAGTATCCGTACAGCTTGGCCACGGCGTAGGGCGAGCGCGGGTAGAAGGGCGTGGTCTCCTTCTGCGGGATCTCCTGTACCTTGCCGAACAGCTCGGAGGTCGAGGCCTGGTAGAAGCGGGTCTTTTGCGCCAGGCCCAGGATGCGGATGGCCTCGAGGATGCGCAGGGTGCCGATGGCGTCGGCATTGGCGGTGTACTCGGGCGATTCGAACGACACGGCCACATGGCTCTGCGCCGCCAGGTTGTAGATCTCGTCCGGCTGGATGTCCTGGATGATGCGGATCAGGCTGGTGGAGTCGGTCATGTCGCCGTAATGCAGGATGAAGTTACGGTTGTCGACATGTGGATCCTGATAGATATGGTCGATGCGGTCGGTGTTGAACAGCGAGGAGCGCCGCTTCAGCCCGTGCACCTCATAACCCTTGCTCAGCAGAAACTCCGCCAGATAGGCCCCGTCCTGGCCGGTGATGCCGGTGATGAATGCCACCTTTTTTTCAGACATGGTTGTTACGTCCTGTAGCCGGAAATGCAGGGCGCGGATGATACCGGTTTTGTTCCCTGTCTGGTGTAGGAATTATCTGATCATCCGGGTCGTGTGGGTGATTCATTCCCAGAATGCCCCTCTGGCGGAATGTGATGCTTGCACGGTTTTGGGGGGCTGTTTAGAATCGGTCGCGTAAGTACGTTATCGGCCTGGCGAGCGGGCCTTTCAAGGAGATAAGGGAATGAAGAAGACCATCACGTTGCTGGCGGCGCTGGCCATCGGTGGCATGGCGTTGCCGGTCGCATCCTGGGCGGATGAGGACAAGGGCAAAGAGCACAAGGCCGCCGAGCAGGCCCAGACCGCCGAGGCCATGCTTGAGGCGCTGCTTGCCAAGGGCATGCCGGCCGACAAGGCCCTCAAGAAAGTTCTCAAGAAATTCCCCGATGCCCCGGCGGCCCCGCTGATTGCCCGGGCCGTACAGGCCGCCCAGGCCCAGGGCGGCAAGCATGGCAAGGATCCGATCGAGGCCGTGGTGAAGGCCGCGGCCGAGGTGCTGGGCGAGGATGGCGATAATGCCATCACTCAGGGTCTGCTGCTCGCCGGGGTCGACCCGGAACCCTATGCCGAGGCCACCGCCGCGGGTAAAAAGAAACACAAGAAAAAGAAGAAAAAAGAGAAAGAGGATGAAGGTGGCGATGACAACGGTGGCGACAATGGTGGTGGCGACCACGGCGGCCTGCCGGGCGGTGGCAACACCGGCGGCGGTGGCGGCGGTGGCGGCGTCAGCCCGTCCTGATCGCGCCAGTCGAATGTGAATGGCATGCGGGAGACCTGCCTGGCGGCAGGTCTCTTGCGTTGAGGGGGGCGAACGGTGCGGTTCCTTCGTCACCGCACCCTACCTACGCTCCTCCCCATGCTTGCGGGGGGAGGTTGGGAGGGGGGCGAACGGTGCGGTTCCTTCGTCACCGCACCCTGCCTGCGCTCCTCCCCCCGCTTGCGGGGGGAGGTTGGGAGGGGGGTATGAATATAATTACACCGGATGTCTCAATCACTACCTGACAAACCCCTGTTCATCGCCTTTCTGGTCCTGCTGCTGTGGCTGCCGCTGCCCGTGGGGAGCAACCGCCCCTGGGCCATGGTGCTGATGCTGTGCGCCGTGATCGCCCTGGCGCTGTGGTGGCTGTGGCTG
The DNA here is from genome assembly GCA_027024025.1 of Sedimenticola sp. GTDB lineage: Bacteria > Pseudomonadota > Gammaproteobacteria > Chromatiales > Chromatiaceae > MONJU. The sequence goes on along the minus strand of JALVTT010000060.1, from coordinate 6,669 downwards.
TGGCAGGCGGGGCGTGTCGAACTCACGCCGGCCCTTCGGTGCGCGCGCTGGATGTTTGCGCTGCTGCTGTTGTGGCTGGTCTGGCTGGCGCTGCAGCTGGTGCCACTGCCGCCGGCCCGGCTGGCCGCGCTCTCGCCCCATGCCGCGCACTTCTGGGCCTGGGTGGCGCCCGGGCAGGCGCGTCCGGTCTCGCTCGCGCCTTATGATGGCGTGTTGTTCTGGCTGCGCAGCCTGGCCTATGTGCTGGTATTCGGCCTGACCCTGGCGCTGGTGGACCGCCGCGAACGGGTGCGTACCCTGATGCTGGTGATGGTGCTCGGCGGCGCCTTCCAGGCCTTCTACGGCAGCGTCATGGTGATGTCCGGCCTGGAATGGGGCTTTTTCTTCGACAAGGACACCGGCCGGGGCGTGGCCACCGGCACCTTCATCAATCGCAATCACCTGGCCGGGTATCTGGAACTGTGCCTGTCGCTGGGCATCGGCCTGCTGCTGGCCGGCCTCGCCGAGACACCGCCGCGCAACTGGCGCCAGCGCCTGCGGGACTGGAGCCAGACCCTGCTGGGCCCCAAGCTGCGCCTGCGGATATTGTTGGCGGTGATGGTGGTGGGCCTGGTGATGACCCATTCGCGCATGGGCAACTCGGCCTTCTTCACCAGTCTGATGATCGCCGGGGTGCTGTGGCTGCTGGCCGCGCGCCGGCGGCCGCGGCGCGGGGCCGTCCTGCTGCTGGTGAGTCTGCTGGTGGTGGACATCTTCATCGTCGGGCAGTGGTTCGGCGTGCAGCGGGTGATGCAGCGTCTGCAGCAGACCCGGGTCGAGACCGAGGCCCGGGTCAAGGTCGATCAGGACACCCTGGCGCCGCTGCGCGATTACTGGCTGACCGGCAGTGGGGCCAACAGTTATTACACCATCTACCCGGCCTACAAGCAGGGTACGGTGCAGGGCTTCTATAACCATGCGCATAACGATTATCTGGAGTTCTCGGTCGAGGCCGGCCTGGCCGGCGCGGCCCTGCCGGGGCTGGTGGCGCTGGTCTCCTGGTGGATGGGGCTGCGCGCCCTGTTCACCCGCCGGCGCCGCACCATGAAGGGTCTGGGCTTTGCCGTGACCATGGCGGGCATCGCCTTTGCCATGCACAGCAGCGTCGATTTCAATCTGCAGATCCCTTCCAACGCGGTGCTGTTCATGGTGATCCTGGTCCTGGGCTGGGTGGCGGCGACCCGGATCCGGGCAGAGGCGACAAAGGAGTGATTTGTAGGCCAATTCCTACAAGCGGGTCATTGGCAGAACTGGCTGAAATAGTTAGAATTGCGTCACATTTTTGTACCGGTGCCCGTGGCCGGAACAATTAAATAAAAAGCGTCAGAGAACTGAGGGATTACGATGGACATGTCGTTACGAGGGAACAACAAAGGAAAGCTGCTGATGGCCATGCTGCCCCTGCTGGCCGCCGGACCCGCGGCAGCCATCCAGCAGGGCGAGCCCAGCACCGTGATTCTCGATGGCGGGATGTTCTATCCCTCGGTCGGCATCGCGCTCACCCATGATGACAACATCCTGTTGACCAAGAACAACAAGAAGTCGTCCATGCTGCTGGTGGTCACGCCGCGCGGCCGGATCGAGTACGACACCGGCGAGGCCTCGCAGGTCGCCGTCGAGGTGGGCGCCGAGTCCGGCAAGTATTTCGCGAGCAGCGCGGACAACTATCTGGACCTGGACGGCCTGGTGGAAGGGGCCTATTACCCGACCGAAAAGCTGTCCTTCTATGGCAGCCTGGGCCTACAGCGCGGGCACGAGGGTCGCGGTACCGGTGTCACCGCGGGCATCCCGGGCGCGGTCAAGCACCCCGACCGTTATCACCTGTGGGAGGCCACGGCCAAGGTGACTTACGGCACCGACCCGCAGAAGCTGGAGCTGGGCTATACCCACCAGAAGCGCAAGTATGAGAACAACCGGGCCCTGACCATCCTGCAGGATCGCAAGTCGGACGCGCTGACCGCCGCGCTGTCGATGCAGATCGCGCCGAATACCGCCATGACCCTGGACGGCAGCGTCACGCGTCTGAACTACGATGTGGCCGCGCTCGACAGCACCCAGTATCGCGGTCTGGTCGGCCTGAGCTGGGACGCCACCTATCAGACGCGCGGCTTTGTGAAGTTCGGCTGGCAGAAAAAGCACATGTCGTCGGCCGCGCTGCGGGATGCCTCGGGTTCGTCCTGGGATGTGGGGGTGGACTGGAGCCCGCTGAGCTATTCCACCCTCCAGTTCTCGACCTCCAAGGAGTTTGGCGAGTCCGACGGCGTGGGCGCCTATACCGATACCCGGGCCTACCATCTGGGCTGGAACCATGACTGGAGCGATGTGTTCGGCAGCCGCCTGTCGCTGGATGCCTCCAAGATCAAGTACGGCGCCACCACCCGCGAAGACAAGCTCAAGTCCATCGGCCTGAACCTGGACTACCGCATGCGGCCCTGGCTGCTGCTGGGGGCCAGCGTCTCGCACTCGCGCAAGGACAGCAATCAGCCCAATCTCGACTACCGTGACAATCAGGTCGGTGTCCAGATCGGCATCAATATGTGAGGCGGGGCAGGGTGTCGATGAATCGCTGTAACCTGGCCAACTCTCGTGACCAAGAAAACCATTCCCTCTCCCCCTGGGGGGAGAGGGGCAGGGTGAGGGGGGATGGCCTCCTTCTCCGGCGTTCCGGGGGAGGCGGCCGTCACTGGCTGGTCGGCGTTCTGACGCTGCTCCTGCTGGCCTTGGCCGGCCTGGCAATGGCCGGGGCCTCGCTGGAGAACTACCGCCTGGGCGCCGGCGACAAGATCCACATCCAGGTCTATGGCGAGCCCGACCTCAGCATCGACGCCGTGGTCGGTGACAGCGGGCGGATCTCCTATCCCTTCCTGGGCGAGATCCAGGTCAAGGGCAAGACCATCCATGAACTGGAGCGCCTGATCACCAAGGGCCTCAAGGGCGACTACCTGGTCAACCCCGAGGTCACGGTCACCATCACCGAGTACCGGCCCTTCTATGTGAATGGCTGGGTCAAGCAACCGGGCTCTTTCCCGTTCCAGCCGGGCATGACGGTGCGCAAGGCCATCTCGCTGGCCGGTGGTTTTGGCGAGCGCGCCAACAAGCGGGCCCTGACCGTGGTGCACGGCGACGATCCCGAGGGCAGGCCGGAGCAGATCCGCCTGGACGACCAGCTGCGCCCCGGGGACATCATCACTGTCGGCAGAAGCTTCTTCTGACCGCGTTTGAACAGACTGCTTAGGGAGTGGGCCGCCAAAGCGGACCCAAGGGTATGAACGCCTACGACATCAGCAAGGAACAGATCGACAACCTGGTCGATGAGGACACCATCGACCTGCGTGAATACTGGCGCATCGTGCGCGGCCACAAGTGGAGCATCATCGGGCTGGGCCTGCTGTTCGCGCTGGTGGCGATCCTGGTGGTGTTCAATCAGCGCCCGGTGTATCAGGCCACGGCCTCGCTGCTGATCGAGCCGTCATCCACCAAGGTGGTGCAGATCCAGGACGTGTATGCGGTCAGCGACAACGCTTCCTATTACCGGACCCAGGTCGAGATCCTCAAGTCGCGTGCCCTGGCGCAGAAGGTGATCGACAAGCTCAAGCTGGCGGAGAATCCGGAATTTCTGCCGGAAAAGAAGAGTGGCTGGTCCATGTCGTTCAACTGGCGCAGCTGGCTGAAGTCCCTGCTGCCCAAGCCCCCCGGCCCGACAGGCCCGAGTTCGCCGGCCGAGGCGGAGCAGGCCCGCCGCGCGGCCCTGGTGGACAATTTTCTCGGCCGTCTGTCGCTCAAGCCCGTGCGCAACACCCAGGTGGTGCAGATCAGCTTCGAGGCGCATGACCCCAAGCTGGCGGCCAGGATCGCCAATACCCTGGGCGAGACCTACATAGAAAACGATCTCGATGCCCGCCTGGAGATGACCAACAAGGCCTCCAGCTGGCTGGCCTCGCGGCTCAAGGATCTCAAGGACAAGCTGCGCAAATCCGAGCAGGCCCTGCAGGCCTATCGTGAGAAGGAACATCTGGTCGATACCGGCGGGGTGGGCACCCTGACCGCCGAGCAGCTGCAGGATCTGCGCCAGAATCTGGTGGTGGCCCAGCAGCAGCGGATCAAGGCCCACGCCCTGGTCTCGCAGGTGCGCGCGGCCCACGGCGACATGGACAAGCTGGCCTCCATCCCGGCGGTGCTGGCCGACCCGGTGGTCTCGGACCTCAAGTCGGCGGAGGTCGACGCCGAGCGCCGCCTGCGCGCCCTGAGCAAGCGCTATGGCGCCAAGCACCCCAAGATGGTCGAGGCGCGCGCCGATCTCAAGGAGGCCAAGGCCGCGGTGCGCAAGCGCATCAACAGCGTGATCGCCGGTCTGAAGAAGGAATACCAGGTGGCCCTGACCAACGAGCGCGCCATCCGCAGCTCGCTGGAGAGCGCCAAGGGCGAGATGCAGTCCATCCACCGCAAGAGCTATCAGCTGAATGTGCTCGAGCGTGAGGTGGAGTCCAACCGCCAGCTGTACGAGCTGTTCCTCAAGCGCCTCAAGGAGACCAGCGAGACCGGCGATCTGCAGAAGGCCAATGCGCGGATCGTGGACCCGGCCGCGGTGCCGGTGCTGCCGATCAAGCCCAAAAAGGGCAGTATTGTGGGCATCGCCACCTTCCTGGGGCTGTTGCTCGGGGTGGGCCTGGCCTTCTTGCTGGAGCATCTGGACAACACCATCAAGCGCGCCGCCGAGGTGGAGGACCGCCTCGGGCTGCCGCTGCTCGGCCTGCTGCCGCATCTCAAGCTGGGCAAGAACGAAAGCCCGCTGAGCTATTCGCGCGGGCACAGAAAGTCCTTCTTCGCCGAATCCATCCGCACCGTGCGCACCTCGGTGCTGCTGTCCGGCCTGGACGATCCGTACAAGGTGATCGTGGTGACCTCCTCGGTGCCGGGCGAGGGCAAGAGTACCGTGGCCATGAACCTGGCCGACTCGCTGGGCGATATGCACAAGGTGCTGCTGATCGACGCTGACCTGCGCCGCCCGACCGTGGCCAGTGTCTGGGGCCTGGACCGCAAGGCCCTGGGCCTGTCGGAGTTCGTCTCCCAGACCGCCAAGCTGTCCGAGTGCGTGCACCAGCTCGACGAGCGCAATGTATTCGTCATGCCCTCGGGCGTGGTGCCGCCGAACCCGCTGGAGCTGTTGTCCTCCAAGCGCTTCAAGGATGCCCTGGACACCCTGGGCCGGACCTTCGACCACATCATCATCGACAGCGCGCCGGCGCTCGCGGTCAGCGACGCCCTGGTGCTGTCGCGCAACGCCAGCGGCGCCATCTATGTTATCAAGGCCGACAGCACGCCCTATCCAGTGGCCCAGGACGGCATCAAGCGCATGCAACAGTACGGCGTGCACCTGATCGGCGCGGTGCTCAACGATGTGCCGCAGAAGAAGAAAAAAGGCTACGGCTACGGCAGCTACGACAGCTACGGCGGCAGTTACTACGGGTCCTACGGCTATTCGCAGGACTGATCGGGTGCCCGGGTGATCGACCTGCACTGCCATCTGCTGCCCGGGATCGACGATGGCGCGCGCGACCTGGACGAGGCGCTGGCGCTGGCGCGGGTGGCGGTCGATGCCGGCATCACCCACGCGGTCATGACCCCGCACGTCCACCCCGGGCGCTACGAGAACACCCGCGAGTCCATCGGCGCGGCCTGCGAGGCCTTTCAGCAGGCGCTCGACCAGGCCGGCATCCCCCTGAACATCGCGCCCGGCGGCGAGATCCGGATCAGCGACGAGATCCTGTCCCTGGTGGCGCGTCAGGCCCTGCCCAGTCTGGGACAGTGGGAGGGCCGGGCGGTGGTGCTGCTGGAGTTTCCGCACAGCCATGTGCCGCCGGGCAGCGACAAGCTGACCGCCTTTCTGCTGCGCAGCGGCTACCAGCCCATGATCGCCCATCCGGAGCGCAACAAGGACATCCTGCGCCGCTTCGAAAAGATCCACCCCTTTGTCGAGCAGGGCTGCCTGCTGCAGGTGACCGCCTCGGCGGTCAGCGGGGGCTTCGGCGCCGCCGCCCAGGCCTGCGCTTTGACCCTGCTGGAGCGGGACTGGGTGACGGTGCTGGCCAGCGATGCCCACAACCTGGGACCGCGCCCGCCGGACATGCGCCCGGGGTATGAGGCGGTGGCGGAACGATTCGGCGACGACCTGGCCCGCCGCCTGGTGCGCGAGCATCCGGCCCGCATCATCGGCCTGGAGGCCGCCTGAGATGAACCGCCGGCTGCTGGCCTGGCCGCTGATGGCGGTGCTGTTGGTGGTGGCATGGTGGGCGGTGCCGCGTGGCCTGGCCGATGTCTATGGCCGCCTGCTGCAGGCCCATATCGACAGCTGGACCCAGTCCCGGCGGGTGCCGGACGAGGCCGAATGGCAGAAGGCGAGGGGGCTGTTCGACCGCGCCCTGGGCTGGACGCCCGGGGATCCCTCGCTGCTGCAGCAGGGCGGGCGGTTGTACGAATGGGGCGCCCTGGTCGCCCGTCCCACCCGCGAGGCCCGCGCGCGCCGGGCAATGGACTATCTCCGCGCCTCCCTGCAACGGCGCCCCGCCTGGCCCTATGCCTGGGCCGAGCTGGCCGAGGCCATGGCCCGCTTCGGCCAGCTCGGCCCAGGCA
>JALVTT010000059.1 GCA_027024025.1 Sedimenticola sp. | reverse complement strand
GTTCGGGTACCCGGAAGCTGGAGGGACTTTTGATGCAGGGACGCTGCCGGGGCTTCAGCCTGATCGAGGCCATGGTGGCAGCGCTGCTACTGGCCGTGGGCCTGCTTGGCCTGGCGAAGCTGCAGCCGGGACTGTACCAGTCGGCCCGGCGGGACGCAGACCGCTTGCATGCCCTGAACGCCGCAATGCGCTCGTACGAACAGTTTGCCTCACAAGCCCTGTCGCGACTGGCTGTCGACATTCCCGGGCAAAGGCGCAGCCACATCGCCGGCACCACCTACGAGATCGAACAGCGCCTCACCCGGGACGGCAGCCTGTCACGCAGCCGCACCCGCATCATGGTCGCGCTAGAGCTCAAGCCGCAAAACCTGTCGGCCCGTCTGCTGGTGCAGTCGTTGAAACTGGCCAAGAATTCGCTGACCAAGAAGTTCAAGAAACGTGTCGGCGACTATGCCAAGGACATGGAAGACCGCTACCACAAACCCCGCTAGGGGGGGGGGTGGCGGTTGCCGTGTTTACTGGCCGTGACGGTCAGGATGCGCGGGGTAGACGCCCAGAATATCGATGAAGTTGGTGAAATGCGCCAACTCCTCCAGCGCGCGGGCGACGGCGGGGTCTTCGGGGTGGCCTTCGATATCGGCATAGAACTGTGTCGCCGTGAACGACCCGCCCGCCATGTAGCTTTCCAGCTTGGTCATGTTGACGCCATTGGTCGCGAAACCGCCCATGGCCTTGTAAAGCGCCGCCGGGATGTTGCGCACCTGAAAGACAAAGGTGGTCAGCATGTTTTCCGCACGGCGGGTCTGGTCCAGATCGGGCGACATCAGCAAGAAGCGGGTTGTGTTATGGTCCAGATCCTCGATGTCGCGGGCCAGCACCTTGAGCCCGTGAATATCCGCCGCGACCTCGCTTGCCAGCACACCGACATCGCGTTCCTCCGACACTGCAAGATCCGCCGCAGCCCCTGCGCTGTCTGCCGCTGCCTCTGAGGTGATGCCATGGGCGTCGAGCCAGCTGCGCGCCTGCGGGATCAGCACCATATGCGCGCGCACATGTTTGATGTCTTCGAGCTTCACGCCGTCATGGGCCATCAGGCTGATGCGCACGCGCACGAAGGCCTCTGCAATGATGCGCAGCCCGCTTTGCGGTAACAGCCGGTGGATGTCCGCAACCCGCCCGTAAGTCGAGTTTTCGACCGGCAGCATCGCCAGATCGGCGCGGCCTTCGCGCACGGCGCGGATCACCCCTTCGAAGGTCATGCAGGGCACCGGGATCATGTCGGGGCGGGCTTGCAGGCAGGCTTCGTGGCTATAGGCCCCCAAAGCACCTTGAAAAGCGATGCGCGGCGCGGTTTTACTGGTCATCAGGGGCATCCTTCTTCAAGCCGTTGCCAATTATGGCGTTTGGTCGCGGTAACTACACCTTGCCCCGACGAAGGGAAAGCAATAGATACGCCTGCAATACGATGCCCGAATACCAACGATGGACCTTCACGCATGTTCGATACAATGACCGTTACCAAAATCGCTGCCGGCCTGTTTGGCGCTTGGCTTGTCCTTCTGCTTGGCAAATTCGCGGGCGAAGAGCTTTATCATGCCGAAGCGCATGGCGAACAAGGCTATGTCATTGAAGTGGCAGACGCCTCTGGTGGCGGTGAGCCCGCTGAAGAAGTCGATTTCGCCGAGATCATGGCGGCCGCTGATCCGGCCAAGGGTGAAAAGGTTTTCCGCAAATGTTCCGCCTGTCACAAGGCTGAAGACGGTGCGAATGCGGTTGGTCCCTACCTCTACGGTGTTGTCGGGCGTCCGGTTGATTCCGCTGACGGGTATGCGTCCTACTCCGGCGCGCTTGAGAAATCGGCAGAGACATGGACCCCCGAGAACCTGAACGCCTTCCTGACCAAGCCTGCCGGTTTCGCGCCAGGCACCACGATGGGCTTCGCGGGTCTGCCCAAGATCGAAGACCGGGCGAATGTGATCGCCTATCTCGACAGCCTGGACAACTGATCCACCCAATATTCCGATTGCAAGGCCGCCCCCTCGTGGGCGGCCTTTTGCTGTGAAGTGCCCTGTTTTCAGTCAGGTAACATATTCGCAACTTGTAACTTGGGCGGTCGGGCCGTTAGCGTGTATCCGGCAGT
>JALVTT010000058.1 GCA_027024025.1 Sedimenticola sp. | reverse complement strand
TCGGGATCGCGCAGCTCCGGGCCGGCCTCGGTGAGGGTGCCGGTGGTGCGGATTCGGTTGAGTATGCGCATCATGATTGGATCCTCATGGACTTCATCTCCCCACCCCAACCCTCCCCACAAGTGGAGAGGGGGATATCTGCGCCTCCCCCGCTTGCGGGGGAGGTCGGGAGGGGGTGACTGATCATCACAGATCGTGCCCCGAATAGGAGCCGTTGACCGATTTGTTGCACACCGGGAAGTCGGGCACGATGTTGCCCATCACGATGCGCTCCAGCGCCGGCCAGGTGAACCAGCTGGGATCGCGGGCGAAGAAGCGGGCCACTCGGCCCTGTGCGTCCAGGCGCACATAGGTGATGATCTCGCCGCGCCAGCCGTCGATCAGGCCCAGGCCCTCGCCGCCGGGGGCCTCGGGCAGCTCGCAGCGGATATCCTCCTGGTCGGTCTGGCGTTCCAGCATGCCCAGCATCTCGTCCATCAGGTTGAGGCTGTTGTGGACCTCCTCCTGGCGGATGGCCATGCGCGCCGCCACGTCGCCGGCCTCGGACAGGGCGATGTTGAACTGCAGGCGGGTATAGGGCGCGTACAGGCCGTCGGCGCGCAGGTCGATGGCCTGTCCGGAGGCCTTGCCGACATAGCCGCTGGCCCCCAGCTCGCGGGCGCTCTCGGGTGACAGATAGCCGGTGGTGAGCAGGCGGTCTTCCAGCGAGGGCAGGTCGTCCAGGATATCGAACAGGGGACGGATCTGCTCGCGCAGGCGCGCGTGATCGGCGCGCAGCGTGGCGATGGCGTCGGCGTCCAGATTGATCGTCACGCCGCCGGGCACCACGGTGTCCATCATCAGGCGATGTCCGGTCAGTTCGGCGCTGCGGCGCTGCCAGGTCTCGCGCAGCGCCTGGCATTGCATCTGGGCGAAGGCGAAGCCGACGTCGTTGCAGATGGCGCCGATGTCTCCCAGGTGGTTGGCCACCCGCTCGCGCTCGCTCAGGATGCCGCGGATGATGGAGGCGCGCATCGGCGGCTTGATGCCGCTGGCCCGTTCCAGGGCCTGGCAGGCGGCCCAGGCGTGGGCCACCGTGCTGTCGCCGGAGATCCGCCCGGCCAGCCGCGCCAGGCCCTCGGCGTCGCGCCCCACGGCGATTTTCTCGATGCCCTTGTGGACATAGCCCAGGCGTTCCTCCATGCGCAGGATGGGCTCGCCCGCGGCCTGAAAGCGGAAGTGCCCCGGCTCGATGATGCCGGCGTGCACCGGCCCCACCGGGATCTCGTACACCCCGCTGCCCTGGATGGGTGGGAAGGGATAGTCGGCGTCCGCCGGGGTGCGCGCCGGCGGACGGCCCTCGACCGGGAAGCCATGGTGCAGCGGATGCTCGTCCTCGCCCCAGGCGCGGTGGCGGGTCCACCGGCGCCCGTCGGGGTGACCGGTGAACCGCACGCCCAGCATGTCCGAGAGATGCCGCTCCAGGCGGTCGGCCCCGGGATAGATGGGGGTGTGCGAAGCGATCTCGGGGTCATCGGCCAGGACTGCGGTGCGCAGCACCACATAGTCCCCCTGATTGACCAGCACCGCGGAGATCACGATGTCGTCGTCTTCCTCGTCGCCCCAGATGCCGGCCCAGCGCAGGCCCATGTTCCGCGCCACCGTCGCGGCCTTGGCCCAGTCCTCGGGGTCGATGATCATAAGGTGCGCGGGCGCCAGCACCCGGGCATTGCCTGAGTGCACCATGATGTGCTCGTCCTCGAGCTCCGCCAGGTATTCCGACAGCCAGTCGAAGCGGCTCATAGCAGGCCCTCCCCGGTGATCAGGTGTACCGCCTGGTCCAGCCAGTTGGCGAGGAAGGCGGGAATGGACAGGCCGATCCACAGCACCAGCAGCAGGTGTACCGCGACCGGGATCATATTGACCTTGACCGCGCTCTGTCCCTCGGGCACGGCGCCATAGACCATGGGGTGCAGATGGCGGAACAGCCCGGCCAGGGCGATCACCAGGCCGGTGAGCAGGCTCACCGTGAGCCAGGGCCAGCTCTGCATGGTGGCGCTGAGCAGCAGGAACTCGCTGGTGAACACGCCGAAGGGCGGGAAGCCGGCGATCGCCGCCACGCCGAACAGCAGGCCCCAGCCCACCGAGGGCTGGGTGCGGATCAGCCCGCGGATGTGGTCAATGGCCTGGGTGCCGGCGATGTGCGAGGCGTGTCCCACGGTGATGAAGATCGAGGACTTGGTGATCGAGTGCACCAGCATGTGCAGCAGGGCGGCGAAGGTGCCCAGCGGACCGCCGATGCCGAAGCCGAAGGTGGCCAGGCCCATGTGCTCGATCAAGGAATAGCTGAACAGGCGCTTGATGTCACGCTGGCGATGCAGGAACAGTCCCGCGACCAGGAAGGACGTCAGGCCGAAGCCCATCAGCAGGTAGCCGGCCATGTGCGGATGAGCGGAGGCGGCCAGGGCCCCGTCGGTCAGCATCTTGATGCGCACCACGGCGTACAGGGCCACGTTCAGCAGCAGGCCCGAGAGCACCGCCGACATCGGCGTCGGGCCCTCGGAGTGCGCATCCGGCAGCCACTGGTGCAGCGGCACCAGGCCCACCTTGGTGCCGTAGCCGACCAGCAGGAACACGAAGGCCAGGCCCATGACGGTGGGGCTCAGGTCCTTGGCATGCTCGTACAGTACCAGCCAGTTGAGGCCGTCCTCTGCGTTGGGCACCACGTGCTGGGCGGCGAAGTACAACAGCACGGTGCCGAACAGCGCCTGGGCGATGCCCACGCCGCACAGAATGAAGTATTTCCAGGCCGCCTCGATCGCCTCCGGCGTGCGGTACAGCGACACCAGCAGCACGGTCGCCAGGGTGGCGCCCTCGACCGCTACCCACAGGATGCCCAGATTGTTTGTGGACAGCGCCAGCAGCATGGTGAACATGAAGGCCTGGAACATGCTGTGATACAGGCGCATGCGCTGCGGGCTGCAGCGGCCCTCGTGGCAGACGTGCTCCATGTAGGGGCGCGAGAAGATCGCGGTGGTCAGGCCGATGAAGCTGGTCAGCACCAGCAGATAGATATTGAAGGGATCGACCAGCAGGTTCTCGCTGTGGCGCGGACCGTGCGCCAGCACGTCCAGGGCCAGTACCATCGAGACCACGAAAGTGGCCGCGCTCAGCCCCAGGTTGAGCCAGCTCGCCAGGCGCAGCTTGCGCACCAGGCCCAGCAGCAGCGCGCCAATGGCCGGGATGCCCAGTACCAGGTACAGCTCGGTCATGCCTCGCCCTCCGACTCCGAGGCCAGTTTCTCCTGCTCGGCCTCGGAGAGTCTTGTCAGCAGGTCGACGTCCAGGCTGTCGATACTCTCGCGGATATGGAAGAAGAACACGCCGAACAGCACCGCCGCGACCAGCACGTCGAAGGCGATGCCGAGTTCGACCACCAGCGGCATGCCGGAGGTGGCGGCCACCGCGGCCAGGAACAGGCCGTTCTCCACCGACATGAAGCCGATCACCTGGGCCACCGCCTGGCGGCGCACCACCATCAGCAGCATGCCGAGCTGGATGATGCCCAGGCTCAGACCGACCACGTTGCGGGTATTGGCCAGTTCCAGGCGGGCCACCGGCAGCACCACCCAGTAGCTGAAGATCACCAGCGCGGCGCCGGTCATCATCACCAGGGCCTGGCGGTCCAGGCGCTCCTGGTGACGTTCCAGCTGCAGGCGCCGGATCAGGCGGTGCAGCATCCAGGGGATGAGCAGGGCCTTCAGCGCCAGGGTCAGCAGGGCCGAGACATACAGGTGATGATTGCCGCCCACCGAGGCCACCACCGCGGTCAGCAGGGCCAGCAGCCCGCCCTGCCAGGCGAACAGGTGCACCATGGTGGTCAGTCGCGCCTGCGGCAGCAGGGCGAAGGAAAGGAACAGGGTCAGCGCGCCCAGCACCAGAATGGTCTGTTCCAGCAGGCTCAGGTGCATCAGGTTCATGCGCCCACCTCCAGGATCACGTGGCTGAGCATGCCCAGCAGGCTGAGCATGAAGGCCAGGTTGAGAAAGGCCGGCACCCGGAACAGGCGCATCTTGGCGACCACGGTCTCCGAGACCGCCAGGATCACGCCCAGCAGCGCCAGCTTGACGACGATGGCGATCAGCCCGGTCAGCAGCGAACCCGCGCTCAGGGTGCTGGCGATGCCCCAGGGCAGGAAGATATTGGCCAGCAACACGCCGTAGAGCATCAGCTTGATCTGCGCGGCCCATTCCATCAGCGCCAGGTGGCGACCGGAGTATTCCAGGATCATGGCCTCGTGCACCATGGTCAGTTCCAGGTGGGTGGCCGGGTTGTCCACCGGGATGCGCCCGGTCTCGGCCACCGCCACCAGCAGCAGGCCCAGCAGGGCGAACAGGAAGGAGGGGCGCAGCAGCAGGCCGCTGTTCAGCACGTGTTCGATCACGCTGGACAGGTTGGTGCTGTGCGCGCTCATGGTCAGGGTGAACACCGCCATCAGCATCGCCGGCTCGGCCAGGGCCGAGATCAGCATCTCGCGCGAGGAGCCCATGCCGCCGAAGCTGGTGCCCACGTCCATGCCCGCCAGCGCCAGGAAGAAGCGCGCCAGGGCCAGAAAGCCGACCAGTACGATCACGTCCGCGATCGCCGCGGTGGGCAGTTCCACCGCCAGCATGGGGATCACCGAGGCCGCGATCAGGGTCGCGCCGAACACGATATAGGGCGCGGCGCGGAACACCGGCGAGGCGGTATGCGCCATCACCGCCTCCTTGCCGAACAGCTTGTGCAGATCGCGATAGGGCTGCAGCAGCGAAGGACCACGCCGGTTCTGCAGGCGTGACTTGATACGTTTCACCCAGGCCACCAGCAGCGGCGCGCCCGCCGCGAACAGCAGCGTTTGCAACAGCGCCAGGGCCCAGCCCGTGGGGTTCAGGAAATCAACCATAGCAGCACCACCAGGGTCCCGAGGGACCACCCGAGATAGATACGGACATTGCCCGACTGGATCAGGGTCACGCGCCGCGCCGCCGCGTTGGTGGCGCGCACGATGGGCTGGTATATCCAGCCCCAGAAACGGTCGCTGACATGCAGCGCATGGCGCTCACGCCCGTCCTCGGTCGTCGTGACCGACTCATCGATATGGAACAGCCCGCCGAACACCCGGCGGATGGGCTGGGCGAAGGCGGTGGCGGTGTACTGCATGCGCGCATTGGGCGGGGCGAAGCCGCAGTCCCAGGCGTCGCAGCGGCGCACCTTGCGCACCTCGCCGCGGCGCAGCAGGCTGGAGGCCAGCCACCAGGCGAGCATCAGGCCGCCCAGCACAAAGGGCGCGGAATAGCTCGCCGTCTCGGCCGAGACCGGGGTCAGCCACAGCCAGCCGTGCTCGGTCGAACCGGCCAGGCCCTGTCCCAGCAATTGCTGCGGGATGCTGTTCAGCGCCCCCACCACAAAGGTCGGCAGCACGCCCAGGGCCAGGCACAGGGCGGCCAGCCAGCCCTGACCGACGCGCATGCCCAGGGTCACCTCGCGCGCGCGGCGCACCGGTCGGCTGCGCGCCTGGCCGAGGAAGGCCACGCCATAGACCTTGACGAAACAGGCCGCGGCCAGGGCGCCGGTGAGCGCCAGCATGGCCGAGGCCAGCGGCAGCAGGGTCCGCAGCACACCGCTCTTGAGCGTCCAGGCCTGCAGCGCGGCCTGGAAGGTCAGCCATTCGGAGACGAAGCCGTTGAACGGCGGCAGCGCCGAGATGCTGATGCAGCCCACCAGGAAGAAAAGCCCGGTCCAGGGCATGCGCCGCAGCAGGCCGCCCATGCGCTCCATGTCGCGCTCGTGCGCGCTGTGCAGGATGGCGCCGGCACCGAGGAACAGCAGGCCCTTGAACAGGGCGTGGTTGATCGTGTGGTACAGGGCGGCGATCAGACCCAGCACGCCCAGCACCGGGTGGCCGGTGCCGAGAAAGATCAGCGACAGCCCCAGACCGATATAGATGATGCCGATGTTCTCCACCGAGTGATAGGCCAGCAGGCGCTTGAGGTCGTGCTGCATCAGGGCGTACAGCACGCCGAGCAGGGCGGAGACCGCGCCCACGATCAGCACCAGCACGCCCCACTGCCATTGAAAAGCGCCCAGCAGATCGAAGGTGAAACGCACAAAGCCGTACACCGCCACCTTGAGCATCACCCCCGACATGAGGGCCGAGATGTGCGAGGGCGCCACCGGGTGGGCCTCCGGCAGCCACACGTGCAGCGGGATCAGGCCGGCCTTCATGCCGAAACCGAAGAAGGCCAGCAGAAAGGCCACCGTGGCCCAGCCGGGCGATAGCTGCGCGGCGCGCATGGCATCGAAGGCGAAGCCGTCGCCGAAGCCGGCCAGCACGCCGTAACCGAGCAGGATGGACAGACCACCCACATGCGCCATCAGCAGGTACAGGAAGGCGGCGCGGCGGTTGGGCGCGTGCTCGTGCTGGAAGGCGACCAGGAAATAGGAGCTGAGCGACATCACCTCCCAGGCCACCATGAACATGAAGGCGTCATCGGCCAGCACCACCCCCATCATGCCTGCGACGAAGATGCCGGTGAAGCCGCCCAGGGCGGGCAGGGAGTCACGCCCATGCTCGAATTCGCGCACATAGCCCGGGCCGTAGAGGGCCACCCCGATCACCACGGTGCCGATCAGCGCCATGAAGAAACCCGAGAGCACGTCCAGGCGCAGCTGCCAGTGCAACCAGGGAAGCCCCATCGGCAGGCTCATGGTCTCGATATGTCCTCCGGCGAGCGCCCCCAGGCCGGCGGTCAGCGCAAGCGCCCCCGAGATGCCCAGCAGGGGCATCACCAGCCAACGCATCAGGGCCGGACGTTGCCGGGTGGCCAACGCGGACGCCGCGGAGGCCAGGGCCAGTACCACCGCAAGGCTTGCAAGAGACAGGGGGAGATCTAGGGGCATGCTCCGATCACCATGTCTGTACGGTTATGCAATGGAGCGGCCATGGTGCCGCAACGGCATTTCATGCATGAAACGTAGCATGCTTGTCACCTTACCGGCCATGTGAATTGGCCGTTTCGGTTCCGGTTTCGGCTGTCTTGGAAGGTGGATTGGCCGGCTCTGGTTGCGGCACGCCGAATTCCTGTCTGCACTCGAGGAAGACGCGCGTGGTGCAGGACTTGCATATCGACTTGTCGAGCTTCTGATAGATGGCGTGGATGGCCGCCGATTTTCCCTGGAATACATGAGCCGGGTCGATCCGGTCGAGCGCGCCGATTTCGTCCAGGGAGTTCCACAGGTCGCGTTTCACGTTGATCAGGTACAGGCCACCGCCACGCGCGCGGCGTTTCTCGGCCTCGAGCGCGAGCACGTCGCCGGCGGCGAGGTCCACGAAGCTGATGCCCTGGGCCACGATGGCCAGATGTTTCTGTTCGGGATGCTCCTTTTCGATCCGGGCGAGTTCCTCCATGAGGTAGGAGACCGAGCCGAAGAAGAGCGAGCCGTCGATCCGGATGATGCGAAGCTGAGGGCATTGGACGCCGAGATCGGATGCATCGGAGAACTTGCGCCGTGGCAGATTGGGGTTGGGCAGGCGGGACACGATCCTGGGGCGGGAGACGCGCATCAGATAGAGGATGAGCGAGAGCAGGATCCCCGCCAGGATGGCGAACTCGAGATCCAGGAACAGGGCGCCGAGGAAGGTGAGCGTGAAGATGGCGCGTTCCGAGTTGGTGGAATGCAGAATGTGTTTGATGTTGGGGATGTCGATCAGTCCCCAGGCGACGATGAACAGGATGCCCGCCATCGCGGCATTCGGCAGATAGGCCACCAGGGGGGCGATGGCCAGTACGATGAAGATCTCGAAGAAACCGGCGAACATGGCGCTCATGGGCGTCTTGGCCCCGGCCTGATAGTTGAGGCTGGTGCGGTTGAACGAGCCCGTCGCCACATAGGCGGAGAAGAAGCTGCCCGCGATGTTGGAGAGGCCCTGGCCGATGAATTCCTGGTTGCCATCGATCATCTGGCCGCTGCGGATGCCGATGGCCCGTCCGATGGAGACCGCCTCGGTCAGCGCGAACAGGGTCATGGCCACGGCCGCCGGTGCGAGCTGCTTGATGGTGTCGAGGTCGATGTGCGGCACCGTGAGCGGCGGGAGCGTCTGCGGGATCGCCCCGACCATCGAGATGTGGGTGACATCCTGGCCAAAGAAGTAATTGAGCCCGAGGCTGGTGAAGGACCCGACCAGGAGCGCCACGATCAGGTGGGGGATGCGCGGCCACAGCTTCTTCGATATGAAGCCGGAAAGGAAGGTGGCGAGCGCGGTGGTCAGGATGAAGCCGTTGGTATTCGGTAGCTGGTGCCAGAAGTGTTCCAGCGTGTCGAACAGGTGCCCGCCCCGTGGAATCGGTACACCGAAGAAGTTCTTCAGCTGCTTGCTGGCGATGAGGATCGCCGCCCCCGTCGTGAACCCGACGACCACCGAGTGGGAGATGAAGTTGACGATGGTGCCCATGCGCGCGAGTCCGAGCGTGAGTTCGATCACGCCCACCATGAAGGTGAGGGTCAGTGCCAGGCTGACATATTCGGGGGTCAGCGGCTCGGCGAAGGTGCTCAGGGAGGTCAGCAGCACGATCGAGGCAGCGGTGGTGGGCCCCGACATCAGATGCCAGGATGAACCGAAGAATGCGGCCACGATCGGGGGAATCATCCCGGCATAGAGGCCATACTGGGGCGGCATGCCTGCGATGGAGGCAAAGGCCACGGCCTGCGGAATGACCACGATCGCCACCGTGATTCCCGAAATGAGATCGGCCCGGAGGGTCTCCGGGGTGACCCGGTCCTTCCAGTTCTGGATTGGCAACAGGCGCCGCTGCCAAAGAGGATAGGTTTTTCTGGACATTGTGTTGCTCTGGTTAAGTTGTCGTTCGTGGCCGAGTTGCGCCGAACCGGGGTGCTGCGAGGCGGTTCCGGTGCGATGCGTGTCCCGGGCCTCGGGCAGGTTCCCACTGCCCCGGCAAGGGGCGTTTGGATCAATGACGCCGCCCCCCATCGGAATCCCGCACCTGGGTACGGAACGACGGGCTGGTCTCACAATCACTCGGAAAAGACGTATGCACAGCCGTGGCGATCACCCTTGTGGTCATCGGCCCCGGATCAACGTCCTTAAGAATATGTTAACACCCTTATTAATCATGGAAAAGCGCCAGCCGAACCAGATGGCGCCGCCAGGAACGGCGAGGCCGTGTGACCTCGGTGCCGAGGCCATCGGGGCCCGTTGATCTGGCGCTGCGGGCAGGCTGCTATGCAGCGCCCGAATCATTAACCTGAATCCGTGATTCCAGACCCCAGGAAACCGCATTGTGCCACGCCGATCGGGTAGCGGCCGTTATCAGCGGCATACGATCGGGTTTTTATGTGGAAAGGTGGGGAAATCTGTGCTGTAGAAGTAC
>JALVTT010000057.1 GCA_027024025.1 Sedimenticola sp. | reverse complement strand
GGAACATCTAGGCGCACGACACCCGCATCCACGAGGAGACAATCGCCCGCATCGGCACCAAGGACGACTTCCGGACCATGGCCGACACCGGCCCCCCCGCGCACTGCTCGCAACACTCCTCCCATCACGGCCCGGACATCCCGGCCGCCACCCGACCCCGGCAGGGGCTGCCGCGCAGCGGCGACACCCGGTTCCTTTGCTCCGGTACACGGATCGCCCATTGACATTTCAGGAAATCTTATTGATAATGATTCTCGTTGTTGTTCCTATTGAGAAAGCTGTCATGAAAAAGTGGTTCTTCCTGCTCTGTCTCACCTGCCTCGCCCCGCTGCCGGTCCTGGCCGGCACTCCCCAGCAGCTGCTGCAACTGGCCGATTACATCGGCGTCGACTATGCCGGGGCCGTGTCCGGCGGCCGGGTCAGCGATCCCGGCGAATACAGCGAGATGCAGGAGTTCGCCGCCGGGCTGAGACAGCATATCGACGCCCTCCCCGAGTCCCCGGACAAGACCCGCCTGCAGACCCTCGGTGCGCGTCTGGAGGGCCTGGTCAGGCGCAAGGCCGCGGCGCCGGAGGTGGCCGCCCTGGCCTCGCGGATCCGCGGCGTGCTGATCGCGGCCTACGGCCTGGAGGTCACGCCCCGCCAGGCCCCGGACCCCGCTCGCGCGCAACAGCTGTACGCCGGGCAGTGCGCGACCTGCCACGGCGACAGCGGCCTGGGCGACGGTCCACAGGCGCGCGGACTGACGCCCCCGCCGACCGATTTCCATGACCGCGAACGCGCGCGCCAGCGCTCCCTGCTCGGGCTCTACACCACCATCAGCCGCGGCGTGGCGGGCACCGCCATGCCGGCCCATCCGGACCTGAGCGAGGCCGAACGCTGGAGCCTGGCCTTTTACGTGGGCGCCCTGGGCCTGGACCCGGCGCGGGTCCAGCGGGGCCGGAGCCTGTTCGAGGCGGGCCGGACGCCCGCGGCCCTGCTGCGCCTGGACACCCTGACCACGCGCACCCCGGCCGAGATCGAGCACGACTTCGGCGCCGACGGCCTGGCCGTCATGGCCTGGCTGCGCGCCCATCCGCAGGCCCTGTTCAGCAACGGCCAGGCCCATCCCCTGAGCTATGCCGACAAACAGATCCGCGCCAGCCTGGCCCGCTACCGGGAAGGCCGGGCCGGCGCCGCCTATGAACTGGCGGTCAAGGCCTATCTGGAGGGCTTCGAACTGATGGAGGGCAACCTCGACGCGGTGGCTCCGGCGCTGCGCAAACGGATCGAACAGGAGATGACCGCCTACCGCAACCTGATCCGCCACCAGGCCCCGGCCGACACCGTGGCCGCCCAAGCCGACACCATCACCGGGCTGCTGGGACAGGCCCGCGATCGCCTCGAGAGCACCACCCTGTCCGGCGTCTCGGCCTTTGCCGGCTCGGCCATCATCCTGTTGCGCGAGGGCCTGGAGGCCCTGCTGGTGGTGGCCGCCCTGGCGGCCTTCCTGCTCAAGACCGGGCGGCGCGACGGCCTGCGCTACCTGTATGCCGGCATCGGCGGCGCGCTGGCCCTGGGCGGCCTGACCTGGATCGCATCGAACACGGTGATCGACATCTCCGGACAGCAGCGCGAGCTGACCGAGGGCCTGGCCGCCCTGTTCGCCGCCGCGATGCTGTTCCTGGTCGGGTTCTGGATGCACAGCAAGACCAGCGCCGCGCAATGGCGGGACTTCATCGAGACCCGTCTGCAAAAGCACCTGAGCCAGGGCACCCTGTGGGGCATCGCCGGCCTGTCCTTCATCGCCGTGTACCGCGAGATCTTCGAGGTGGTGCTGTTCTACCAGGCCCTGTGGGCGCAGGCCGATGTCGCCAGCCAGGGCCTGATCGTCGCCGGCCTGCTCGCGGCCGCCGCGGTGCTGCTGGTGCTGGCCTGGCTGATCCTGCGCTTCAGCACCCGCCTGCCGCTGCGCCAGTTCTTCGCCATCAGCGGCATCTTCATGTTCGTGCTGGCCTTCGTGTTCGCCGGCAAGGGCATCGCCGCGCTGCAGGAGGCCGGCCGCCTGCCGATCGACCCGGTGAGCTTCCCCACCATCGACCTGCTGGGGATCTATCCCAACATCCAGTCCCTGTCGGTACAGGCCGCCATCCTGGTCATCAGCCTGATCCTGCTGCGCCGGGACAGCCGGAATTGACCCCCCGTCCAGCCTC
>JALVTT010000056.1 GCA_027024025.1 Sedimenticola sp. | reverse complement strand
AGGACGGGGTGATGACCAACACCGAGCGGCGCATCAACCGGGTCAAGCCCATCACCACGCCGCCGGGCCAGGCCAAGCCGGACCTGTGGATCTTCAACCGGGTGGCCGAGCGCTTCAACACCGACGGGCGGGTGAAGTTCCCCGAGAAGGCGGCGGACATCTTTCTGGAGATGGCCGAGCTCTCGCACGGACGGCTGTGCGATATCTCCGGCATGGACCACGATCTGATCGAGCAGAACCGCGGCATCCAGTGGCCCTACACCCGCGAGCAGCGCGAGCGCGGCGAGGCGCCACCGAAAGGCGGCAAGCGCATCTATACCGAGCCGGGGACCTTCAGTTACCCCGACGGGCGGGCCAGGCTGATCCCGCTGCCCTTCGTGGACAACAACGAGCAGCCGGACGAGGAATACCCCTTCTGGCTGAACACCGGCCGCCTGATCGAACACTGGCACGGCCGTACCAAGACCGGGAAGATCGGCAACAACAACAAGTTCAGCCCCATCCCCTTCATCGAGATCAATCCCGACACGGCCGCCGAACTGGGTGTCCGCCGCGGCGAATATGTACGCCTGATCTCGCGCCGGGGCGACGCCATCGTCATGGCGCAGCCAACCGGCAGGGTGCCGTTGAACATGGTGTTCCTGCCCTTCCATTTCCATGACTGCGCCAACCGCCTGACCCTCGGCCTGCTCGACCCCCACTCGCGCCAGCCGGCCTACAAGCAGTCGGCGGTGCGCATCGAGCGTATCGAGGACCAGGTGCATGCCGCGCGCCTGAGCAGGGAAATGCGCAAGTTTTGAGGGGACAACTCATTACCACCAAGTTTTGAGGGGGCAACTCATTACCACAAAGAACACAAAGAACACGAAGGTTGCTTGAGTGGGATGCAAGACGGATCTCGGCATGGGCTATGGCCCGGTAAATGGCCAGGACGAAAAATGACTGTCAATGGCCAATAAATCCCTTTGTGTTCTTTGTGCCCTTCGTGGTGAAAAACGAATCCTGGAAGTCATGCAAAAATGTTCAAAAGACGCGAATACGAACCCGAATACGCCCTGCTGAGCGACACCGACAACAAGCCGGTGAACCGCTACGGCAAGCCCATCGAGACGGCGCCGCCGGGCGATCCGCTGCGCGAGCAGCCCTTCGTCATCAACGGCGAGGAGAGCCCGCAGCAGAATCCCAACCGCTACAAGCAGCACGGGTTCTATTTCAACGCCGACAACTGCATCGCCTGCCATGCCTGCGAGGCGGCCTGCAGCGAGAAGAACGACGTGCCGCCGCACTTGGCGTTTCGCTCGGTGGGCTTCGTGGAAGGGGGCAGCTATCCCGACTACCGGCGCATCAACATCTCCATGGCCTGCAACCACTGCGACAACCCGGTCTGTCTCAAGGGCTGTCCCACCCGCGCCTACACCAAGTTCGCCGAATATGGCGCGGTGCTGCAGGACCCGGACATCTGCTTCGGTTGCGGCTACTGCACCTGGGTCTGCCCCTACAACGCGCCCCAGCTCGACCCGGTGAAGGGCCAGGTGAGCAAGTGCAATATGTGCGTGGACCGGCTGGAGGTGGGGCTCAAGCCCGCCTGCGTGTCCGCCTGTCTGGGCAAGGCCCTGGACTTCGGGGTGATCGAGAACATCCCCGAGGGGCGGGTGCAGGCCGAGACCGAGATCCCCGGCTTTCCGCGCACCGACATCACCCATCCCAACATCCGCTTCCAGCAGATGAAGTCCATTCAGCGCGAGATGGTGCGGGTGGACGACATGCCCATCAAATACCATCGCAGCGAGGACGAGAAGCGCTATGTTCCCGAGCTGGACCCCAAGAAGGGTTATGACCGGCAGTGGAACTGGAAGAAGCTGCTGGGCTCGCACGAGAACGCGCACATCGCCTTCACCCTGAGCGTGCAGACGGTGATGGGCGCCTTCGCCCTGCTGGTGCTGGGCGACGGGTTCGGTATCGCGCCCATCGAATCCTTCCGCGCCGGCGGCGCCTTCGTGCCCGGCCTGTGGCTGATGGTGGCGCTGATGGGCTTCGGCCTGTTCAAGCTCAACATGCACCTGGGTAAGCCGCACCGTTTCTACCGCGGCTTCAACAACCTGCGCCTGTCCCCGGTGAGCCGCGAGATCGCCGGCGTGTCCGCCTTCTTCGCCGGGCTGCTGGGCTATGCGGTCTTCAACCTGTTCGACGGCACCCTGGCGACCTGGCTGGCCAACGCCTCCGCGCTGCTGGCGCTGGCGGGCCTGGGCTTCGGCGGCTACTACATGGTCAAGCTCTATCGCATCCCGGCCCGTCCCTTCTGGGACCACTGGCAGACCGGCAGCAGCTTCCTCGGCACCGGCCTCGCCCTCGGCAGCCTGCTGGTGGGCCTGCTGGCGATGGCCGGGGGACAGTTCGATGGCGGTCTGGGGCGGCTGCTGGCGGGCCTGGCCGCCGCCGGCCTGGCCCTGGAGGGCATCGGCCTGCTGGCCCATGCGCGGGCGATGAGCCATGTGGACAGCGAGGGCGCGGCCTCCTGGTACGAGCAGATGACCACCTACGGCTGGCCCTACTGGCTGCGCAACGGCCTGCTGATCGCGGCCCTGCTGCTGGCCGCGGGCCAGGCCCTGACCGGCGCCGACTCCTGGCTGTTCGGGCTGCTGACCCTGCTGGCGCTGGGCTCGGCCATCATCGGGCGCGCCCTGTTCTATGTCCTGGTGATCCCCACCACCATGCCGGGTGCCTTCTTCTGGCGCAACAAGGGCTTCGTGGAGCATGCCCGCGAGGTGGGTCTGGCGGAGATGCCGCAGATCGGGGTGGCCTACGAGCGGCATCATCCCTTCCGCGTGGACGAGCTGCTGCAGACCCTGCGCGAGACCAGCCTGCGCGAGATGCTCGGCCATGTGCGCTGGGTGTTGACCGGACGGCCCTACTGATCCGGCATCGGCCTTCTTCCCTGATCGGCGCCCCGTTTTGCGGGCGGCGGCTGGGGTAGAATGAGGGTATCGAGGGCGGGCATGGTGCCTTGCCTGGCGGATACTGGTGCAGGTGTTGGAAGTGAAGATAGAACGGGTCAAGGTGTTTGGCGGCTGGTTGCGTCTGAGCCACCTGGCGATCGTCCTGGCCAGTATGGCCTTGTTGCTCAGTGGCTGGCTGATCCGGCATGTGCCGGCGCTGTCGCTGCAGGCCGCGGATTATCATTCGGTCGCCGCGGCGGTGCTGATCTTCGGTCTGGGCGTGCGCCTGGCCCTGATGCTGCGGGGCCGCCCGCTGGAGGCCCCGGGCCAGCTCTGGCCGGGCCGTCAGGACCGCGCCGTGGCCTGGGAGACGTTGCGCTTCTATCTCACCCTGGGCAAGCTGCCGCTGCCGCGCTGGTATGCGCACAACCCGCTATGGAAGCCGCTCTACCTGGTCTTCTACCTGCTGTTGATCGTGATGGTGCTGAGCGGCTGGCTGCGGCTGCAGCACCCCATGCTGCTGGGGCTCTACCTGCCGGACATCCACACGGTCGGCGCGTCCGTCCTGGCCTGGTGGGCCCTGCTGCACCTGGTGGCGGTGGTGATGCACGATTACCACGGCAGCGCGGCGGATGCCTCGTCCATCATCAACGGACATCGCCTGTTCCTGGTCGAGAAACAGGATTTCAGGCCCTCCGGCCTGGGCGAGACCGTGATCCGCCTGGATCAGATCGGACGACCCGGGAAATCACCCAGGGTATAATCGGCGCCCCTGATCCGGAGGCGCACAGCATGTCCAATCCCTTCCCCATCGAGCGCAGCTTCACCCCGCCGGCCACCTTTCGCGAGGTGAAGCCCAACAGTTTCATCTACGAGCGCCCGAACACCCTGCCGGCGGACTGGTGCGAGGAGATGATCCGGCGCTTCGAGGCCCATCCCGAGCAGCAGAACCGGGGGCGTATCGGCCAGACCCAGGGCCTGGATACGGACGTCAAGCGCACCATGGACCTGGTGGTGAGCAACAAGGAGGACTGGAAGGACGTGGACCAGCTGTTCTTCCGCTGCATGGCCGCCGCCATGAACGAGTTCAAGCAGAGCTTTCCCTTCTTCGCCGGTCCGTTCAAGGACATGGGCTACCAGATCCAGCGTTACCTGCCAGGGGAGTTCTATCACTGGCACATCGACGGCGGCAGTCACCAGTTCGCCGACCGCCAGCTGGTGGCCCTGTGGTATCTCAACGATGTGCCGGAAGGGGCGGGCGGGCGCACCCAGTTCGTATACCAGGATGTGAGCGTGCGTCCGGAGCAGGGCAAGATGGTGCTGTTCCCGCCTTTCTGGACCCATGAGCACCGTTCCGAGACCCTGCGCGAGGGGGTCAAGTACATTGCCACCACCTGGGTGGTGTTCCGCTGATGCGGCTGCTGGCGATCGTCGAGCTCGGCGGTTACCCCAATCTGATCCCGCTGTACCAGTCGCTGGGCTATTCGGTGGAGGTGGTCAATTCGCAGCGCAAGGCGCGCAGCTGGCTGAAGAAACACACCCCGGATGTGATCGTGGCCGAGTACAACGCCCAGTCCGACTTCCGCGATCGCAGTTCCAACCTCGAGACCCTGATGGCCATCCTGCAGAAGCTGCCGCAGGTCAGGCTGCTGGTGTTCTACCTGCCCGAACATGCGGAACGCTTCGAACGCTTCCGCGCCCTGCACCCGGTGGATGCGGCCATCGCCTTTCCTGTCACCGAGGACAAGGTGAAGGCGGCCCTGGCTGATCTAAGCCCATGAGGCGGTACAGCGTCAGCAGCCCAAACTGTGAAGACAATGGTGAGAAGCGCCGGGGAAGGGCTCAGCGCGGCGTGGCCCCCAAGCGGGCGGCGATCTCGAGGATCTGCGCACGCGGTGGGTACGCGTCGGCGTGCTGCTGCAGATACTGGCTCCAGGCCGCGAACTGCTCCGCCAGGTGGGGGTCGGTGTTGTGGCAGCCGAGCACCCGCAGCCGGTAGTCGCCGATGCGCCAGGGGCCCTCGCCGCACAGCTCTCCGCGCAACAGGTGGGCGGCCTCGCGCGGCGAGGACAGGTGCCAGAACAGGTCCAGGCAGAGCAGCCCCTGCGGGTGGGTGAAGGCCGCGGCGATGACCTTCTCCCGTCCCTGCGGGTCGCGCAGCACCAGCGGCGCGGTGACCCGGTCGATGAGCGCCATGGCTCAGTGTATCCGCGGGGCCTTGAGCAGGGCCTCGAAGCGCGCCCGGTAAACCTGCTGGCGCGCCGCCTCGGCCGCCTCCTTGTCGCTGAACGAGGGGGATTCCTGCCAGCGTCCGGTGGCGTGGTCGTAGACCGAGAAGCGGTACTGGCGGCCGGCGCGGAAGACCTCGCTGATGTCCTTGCTGGTCTGCACCATGGCCTCGGTCTCATCCAGTCCGGCGGGCAGGCCCGAATGGCTGAAGGACAGGGCGGGGACGCTGTCGGGCATCTCCGCGCCGGGTTTCATGGTGAGCAGATGGTCGCGGGTCTCGCCCTGCTCGGACAGCTCCACCCGATCGATGTCGGGAAAGCGCGAACAGATATAGCCCGCCATCAGGCGGCCGAGATTGTGGTCTTCGTTCTCCAGCGCGGTGAGCAGCTTGTCGGCCACGATCTGGCCGCGCAGCATCGGGTCGGGCTGATCCACCCACTCGCGGTTGACCTGCCAGCCCTGGTCCATGTCCGCGTCCATGCGGTCGAAGAAATCGCCCGCCTGGCGGATCAAATCGTCAGGGACATTGAGCTCGATCAATTGGTCGCCCAGGGTTACCTTGAGTATCATGGCTTCGGTTCCTGCTAGAAGTGACTGGCACCATTCTAGCGGCAATAAAATGCCAATGCCCGGGTGCCGGCCCGGGTTGCACAAGGGAGACCGAGACGTGCTGATAGAGATCCCCGAACTGTTGAACCCCGCCCAGTTGCAGAAGATCCACGAGCTGCTAGAGGGTGCGAAATTCGTCGATGGCAAGCTGACCGCCGGCATGGCGGCCGAGCGGGTCAAGCACAACGAGGAGCTGGAACAGAAACCGGAGCTGCTGCAGCGCCTGTACCGCATACTGATGGCCAGCCTGGGGCACAACGCGCGTTTCCGCAGCTTCGCGCTGCCGTACCGGGTGGCCGATTTCATCTTCGCCCGCTATCAGCCGGGCATGCGCTACGGCGATCACGTGGACGATCCCATCATGGGCGGCGGCAAGTTCCGCACCGATGTCTCCATGACCGTGTTTCTCAACGAGCCCGACAGCTATGAAGGCGGCGAGCTGGTGATCCGGACCCCGTTTGGTGACCAGAAGGTCAAGCTGGCCGCCGGCAGCGCGGTGGTCTATCCCTCGCGCAGCGTGCATCACGTGGCCGAGGTGACCCGGGGCGAGCGCCTGGTGGCCCTGACCTGGATGCAGAGCTTCGTGCGTGATCCCGGCCAGCGCGAGCTGCTGTTCGAGCTGGATCAGGCCCGCGAGCACCTGCTGCGCACCGCGCCCGATGAGGAGCACACCAAGGCGGTGGACCGCAGCTACGCCAATCTGCTGCGCATGTGGGCGGATCTGTAGGCGTGCCCGCTTTCCGACTCAGCCGAACTGCCCTGTGATGTAATCGCGGGTCAGTGACTCCGCGGGGTGGGTGAAGACCTGGCGGGTCTCGCCGACCTCGACTAACCGTCCCATGTGGAAGAAGGCGGTGCGCTGCGAGACGCGCCGGGCCTGCTGCATGGAGTGGGTGACGATGGCGATGCTGTAGTGGGCGCGCAGCTCGTCGATCAGCGCCTCGATACGCGCGGTGGCGATCGGGTCCAGTGCCGAGCAGGGCTCGTCCATCAGGATCACCTCGGGCTTGACCGCCAGGGCGCGGGCGATGCACAGGCGCTGCTGCTGGCCGCCGGAGAGGCTGGTGCCGGGCTGGCCCAGGCGGTCCTTGACCTCCTTCCACAGCCCGACCCTGCGCAGACTGTCCTCGACCAGCTCATCCAGTTCATCGCGCTGCCCGACCAGGCCGTGGATGCGGGGCCCGAAGGCGATGTTGTCGTAGATCGATTTGGGAAAGGGGTTGGGTTTCTGGAACACCATGCCGACGACGGCGCGCAGCAGCACCGGGTCGTGGTCCTGGGCGTGTATGTCCTGCCCGCGTAGGCGGATATCACCCTCGACACGGCATCCCGGGATGGTGTCGTTCATGCGGTTGAGGGTGCGCAGAAAGGTCGACTTGCCGCAGCCCGAGGGACCGATCAGGGCCAGTACCTGGTGGTCGAACAGATCCAGGTCGATATCGAACAGCGCCTGCTTGTCACCGTAGTACACATTCACGCCGCGCGCGCTCATGCAGCGGTCGGCGGCCTCTCCGGTGACGGTTGCGACGGTTTCCGGAGCGGGCGTCCAGGCGGCGGGGCAGGGGACTTCCGGGGTGAGGGCTTCGGTATTCAGCATCGTTTTCTCCAGGTATATGGCATCACCAGCGGCGCTCGAAGCGGCGGCGCAGGATGACGGCGACAAGGTTCATGAGGACGAGAAAGGCCAGCAGGACCAGGATGGCCGCCGAGGTGCGCTCCACGAAGGCGCGCTCGGGGCTGTCCGCCCACAGGTAAATCTGCACCGGCAGCGCGGTGGCCGGCTCCATCGGGCCGCCCGGGATGTCGACGATGAACGCGACCATGCCGATCATCAGCAGCGGCGCGGTCTCGCCCAGGGCCTGGGCCATGCCGATGATGGTGCCGGTGAGCATGCCGGGCATGGCCTGCGGCAGTACATGATGAAAGATGGTCTGCATGCGCGAGGCGCCGATGCCCAGCGCGGCCTCGCGGATCGACGGCGGCACCGAGCGCAGCGAGGCGCGCGCGGCGATGATGATGGTGGGCAGGGTCATCAGGGTCAGGACCAGACCGCCGACCAGAGGCGCCGAGCGCGGCAGGCCGAACAGGTTGATGAATACCGCCAGGCCAAGCAGGCCGAACACGATGGACGGTACCGCCGCCAGGTTGTTGATATTGACCTCGATCAGATCGGTGAGGCGGTTGCGCGGCGCCAGTTCCTCCAGGTAGATCGCGGCGGCCACGCCCAGCGGGAAGGACAGGGACAGGGTCACCAGCAGCATGTAGAAGGAGCCGGTCATGGCCGCGCCGATGCCGGCCCGTTCGGGGTCGCGGGAATCGCCCGAGGTGAAGAAGGCCGGGTTGAAGCGGCGCTGCACCCGCCCCTGAAGTTCCAGCGCGCCCACCCATTCGACCAGACGGGCATGGCCCTGGGCGCGCAGGGCCTCGGGGCTGATCTGTCGCTTCACCAGCATATCCACCTGGTCGTCGGCCAACACCCAGATCTCGCGCCGTTGCCCGATCAGCGAGGGATCGGCCGTCACCCGAGCGGCCAGTTGCGCCTCTGCGCCGCTGCTCGCCAGGCGGTAGAGCCGGCGTTTGTCGCGGTGGCCGTGCACCTCGGGAAAGAGGCGCCGCAGCCCTTCATGCAGCAGGCGCCGGTAGTCGGCGGCGCGCAGCACGGCCGGATCACCGCTGTGGCGGGGATCGATCACCGCCGCGTCCAGCACCACCGGCACCCGGATGCAGGTCTGCCAGAAGGCGCCGATGCCATGCCAGAAGATGTCGCCGAACAGGGCGGCGACCAGCAGCAGGCTGAAGCCGATGGCGCTCAGTCCCAGGCGGCGGAAGCGCCGTTCGCGGACATGGCGGCGTGTCAGCGAGGACTGGACCGCGAGGCGGGTGGGCGTGTCGTGATGTGACATGGTGCCTCCTATTCGTATTGCTCGCGGTAGCGGCGCACCACATACAGCGCAACCGCGTTCAGGCCCAGGGTGATGACAAACAGCAGCAGGCCCAGGGCGAACGCGGCCAGGGTCTTGGTGCTGTCGAAGGTCTGGTCGCCGGTCAGCAGGCTGACGATCTGCACCGTGACCGTGGTCACCGCCTGCAGCGGGTCGGCGGTGAGCCTGGCCGAAAGGCCTGCGGCCATGACCACGATCATGGTCTCGCCGATGGCGCGCGAGGCCGCGAGCAGGACTCCGCCCATGATGCCCGGCAGGGCCGCCGGCAGGATGACCTGGCGGATGGTCTCCGAGGACGTGGCGCCCAGGCCCCGGGCCGCGTCGCGCAGGCTTTGCGGCACGGCGTGGATCACGTCGTCGGACAGCGAGGAGACGAAGGGGATGATCATGATGCCCATCACCAGACCGGCCGCCAGGGCGCTCTCCGAGGCCACTTCCAGGCCCAGCATCTCGCCGGCCCGGCGGATCGCGGGTGCGACAGTGAGGGCGGCGAAGAAGCCGTACACCACGGTGGGGATGCCGGCCAGGATCTCGATCACCGGCTTGGCGATGTTGCGCAGGCACTGCGAGGCGTACTCCGACAGATAGATGGCCGTCAGCAGCCCGGCCGGTACCGCGACCGCCAGGGCGATGGCGGAGATCAGCAGGGTACCGGCCAGCAGGGGCACCGCGCCGAAGGCCCCGCTGGCGCCCACCTGGTCGGCGCGGATCGCGGTCTGCGGGCTCCATTCCAGACCGAACAGAAAATCGCCGGGCGGCACCCGGTCGAAGAAACGCAGTGATTCGAACAGTACCGAGAGCACGATGCCCAGGGTGGTGACGATGGCGATTCT